>JBILPR010000013.1:0-32757 GCA_044373795.1 Algoriphagus sp.
CCGATTTCCTCGGGATCCTTTTTTTTTGATTTTTAGACATCTCCTTTTTTCTTCCACTTAGCCTTCGTCTTCATCTGATTCCGGTTTCGCTTGGCTTTAGAGTTTTTGTTGCCTCGCTTTTTCTCTTCTTTCGGCTTGTTTGGATTTACGGTTGGAGGGCCTTTTTTCTCATGAAAGGCTCCCTTATAATCCGGATTATCCCGTTGTCTAAGCTTATCAAGCTCCCGATCGTAGCCTTGCTTCTCGTCAAAAGGAGTGGCAGGAACATCTACTTCGACAGGAATCTCAGCCACATCCACTTTCATCCGGATGATTGTCTCGATTTTATCAAAGTGATAGGTTTCAGCCGGATTCACAAATGTGATGGCTTTCCCCTCATTTTCTGCCCTGCCCGTTCTCCCGATTCGGTGAACGTAATCTTCATAGATCAGGGGCACATCAAAGTTGAATACGTGAGAGACCATCGTCACATCCAATCCTCTTGAGGCTACATCTGTCGCCACCAAGACCCTCACCTCTCCACCCTTGAAATCTTCCATGGAATTGATTCGGGTATTCTGACCTTTATTGGCATGGATTACCCTGATTTCGCCAAAATTCCTTTTATCTAAAAAGTGGAACACCTCCTCGGCATTTTTTCTGGATCTGGTAAAAATTATAGCCCGCTTTACTTCTTCATTCTGGAGAAGATGACCAAGCAGGTTGATTTTAGTTTTAATATTTGGCACCAAATACTGAACCTGAGCAATGGTCTCAGCGGTCGTGGCCTGAGGAGTGACCTCCACTCGCTCTGGGAATTCAAGAAATTCTGCAGCAAGCCGTTCGATTCTACCTCCAAAAGTAGCGGAGAAAAGCAGGTTTTGTCTTTTCACCGGAATCACTTCCAAAATTGACCGGATCTGAGGCATAAAGCCCATATCCATCATTTTATCCGCCTCATCTAAGACCATTGTTTTGATCTCTTTTGTGTAAATCAAATTCTTTTTATAAAGATCCAAGAACCTACCGGGAGTTGAGATAATGATATCCACTCCAGCTGCAATCGCTTCGATTTGAGGCTTTGGCCCCAATCCACCATACAAACTCAAGATCCTCAAGTCTGTATTTTGCGCCAGATGTCGTGTCACTTCTTCGATTTGCATGACGAGCTCACGGGTTGGGGCAAGGATCAATGCCTTTGGGTGAACACCCTGAGCATATTTTACTTTCATCAGTACCGGCAACACATAAGCAGCAGTTTTTCCTGTTCCTGTCTGAGCAATCCCCAAAACATCATGGCCGGCAAGCGCTAGCGGAATGGCTTTCTCCTGGATCGGAGTTGGCTGTGTATATCCGGCTGCGGTGACTGCATCCAAAAGCTGGCGGTTTAGCTTAAATGCTTCAAAACCTAAGGCCTCATTGCTCATGATTCGTTAATTTTAAGGGAAAATTTGAAAGTGAAACTCCGATAGAGATGAAAAGTATTCTGATCATCGGTGCAAATATAGTCAATGAAGGGCGGATTAGCCCGGGAGACATTTTGGTCAAAGATGGCATAATTTCAAAGATTGGTTCCGACCTGAGTTCCGAACTAGCTGATATCCACATCAAAGCGGACGGAAAATACCTTTTTCCTGGATTGATTGATGATCAAGTTCACTTCAGAGAGCCTGGACTGACTCACAAGGGAGAAATTTATACCGAGGCAAAAGCCGGAGTAGCGGGCGGCACCACTACATGCATGGAAATGCCCAATACGGTTCCTCAATCCACAACAATTGAGTTATTGGAAGAAAAATATTCCCGGGCTAAACAAGTTTCCCTCGCTAATTTTTCTTTCTTCTTTGGGGCAACCAACGACAATCTGACAGAAATTCTGAAGGTAAATCCAAAGACAATTTGCGGAGTCAAAGTATTTCAGGGCTCCTCCACAGGAAATATGCTGGTTGACAATCAGGAGGTTTTGGAGAAAATCTTCAGCGAATGCAAAACCATCATTGCAATCCACAGCGAAAATGACAACATCATCAAAACAAATCTGGAATCCTTCAAAGCAATCTATGGAGATGAGATCCCGGTCAAATTTCACCCCAAAATACGATCAGAAGAAGCTTGTTATGATGCATCCAGCCGGGCAGTTGCGTTGGTAAAAAAAGCATGGCATAAGACTCCACATCCTTCATATCAGCACTGCAAAAGAATTGGAGTTGTTTAACAATACAATTCCGCCGGAGAAAAAGAAGATAACGGCTGAAGCTAGTATCCACCATTTGTGGTTTTCCGAAGAGGATTATGAAGCAAAAGGAAATCTAATCAAGTGAAATCCGGCAATAAAAACTGCAAATGATCGGGAGCAGATTTTCAAGGCGGTATTGGATGGACGAATTGATGTGATCGCAACGGATCACGCTCCTCATACGCTTGAAGAAAAATCGCAATCCTATCTTAAAGGTCCATCAGGAGGTCCACTAAACCAACACAGTCTCGTTGCTATGCTGGAATTCTATCATCAGGGTAAAATCAGTCTTGAAATGATAGCGCAGAAAATGCGTCATAACGTCGCTATTTTATTCGAAATCGAAAAGAGAGGATTCATCCGGGAAGGATATTATGCCGATTTAACATTGGCAGACTTAAATTCCCCTTGGACTGTGGAAAAGGGAAATATTCTTTCCAAGTGTGGCTGGTCTCCTTTCGAAGGTCATACTTTTCGCTCAAAGATCACACACACAATCGTTTCCGGGCATTTAGCCTACGAAGAGGGGACATTTCACGAAGAAAAAAAGGGAAAAAGAATCACTTTTTTAAGAAATAATTAAATCCGGTCTTGCGCTAGGTAGCCTAAATTATTACTTTTGCAGACCATTTGAGAATTTCACTCCCAGATGGTCCACACGGTGATTGTAGCTCAGCTGGTTAGAGCGCTGGTTTGTGGATCCAGAGGTCGCCGGTTCGAACCCGGTCTTTCACCCAAAACCCCTCAAATTGAGGGGTTTTTTGCATTAATTGGGGAACAGTTGGCATAGCATTTGACAATTACAGTTTACCTAAACCAACTTGAAATGTTTACTTTATTCAAATCTTCTCCGAAATTCCCGGTATTGAAGCCAGTCAATATAGGAATGGCTAAAAGCTACCTGATAAAGTTTGAGGAATCGCTGAAAATCTTTGAGGAAATCCAAAAAGAAACGCTTCATTCTTGAGTATTTTCAAACTTTTACACGGGGTTACGGAAACGTAACCTTTATTTTTTTGCATTTCATTTTTCTTATCAGTTCAAAACTCTATTTTTAACGGCATACAATTTTCTCTATGAGTTATATTCATTTCGATAAAACCCAACTGATTAATCTCAATTATTCCCTTGACAGGGAAATTATTAGGACTAATCGCTCAGGAACTTATACAAGTACCACGATAATTGGCTGCAATACGCGAAAATATCACGGTTTGTTAGTCGTACCTCAGCCTCAAATCGACGCCCAGAACCATGTGATGCTTTCAACGGTCCACGAGACAGTGATTCAGCATGGCGCTAGTTTTAACTTGGGAATCAGCAAATTTCCGGGAAACTACTCCCCCAGGGGGCATAAATATCTGGAGGACTTCGATTCCGAACCGATCCCTAAATTGACCTATCGTGTTGGAGGTGTTTTGCTTCAAAAGGAATTGATCCTCGACACTAATAGGGATCGTCTCATGATCAAATACACCCTACTTGAAGCTCATTCCCCTACCAAAATCAGGATATCCCCTTTTTTGGCTTTCAGAGGGTATCATGATCTATCAAAGGCAAATACCATCATCAATAAGAAATTTGAAAAGGTACCTCACGGAGCCATGTTCAGACTTTATGAAGCGTATGATCCTCTATATCTCCAGCTAAATAAAAAAAGTGAGTTTGTGCCAGCCCCGGATTGGTACTACAACATTGAATATATCCAAGAGCGAGAGAGAGGCTATGATTACCAGGAGGACCTTTATGTTCCCGGATATTTTGAATTTGAAATCAAAAAAGGGGAATCTGTAATCTTTTCCGCAGGCCTTGCAGAAGCAGACCCAAAGACAAGGCAAGCTGCCTTTGATAAGGAAATCGCCAGAAGAACTCCCAGGAATAATTTTGAAAACTGCCTGAAAAACTCAGCTGCTCAGTTTATTAGATTGAGAGATGGAGACACAAGAGTGATTGCAGGCTACCCATGGTTTGGATGGTGGGGCAGAGACACGTTTGTGGCGTCCCCGGGGCTTACCCTCGCCGTAGGTGAAAACCAGACTTTCCTCGATATCATGGACACCATGTCCAGAGATCTTCATGGCGCTTTATTCCCGAATGTAGGAAGCGGAGTGATGACCAATATGAATTCAATAGATGCTCCACTTTGGTATTTCTGGTCACTACAGCAATACATATTTTTTACTGGAGATACCAAGACTGTAAAGGACAGATATCTGGGTAAACTGAAAGGAATCATTGACGGCTATCGTGCAGGAACAGATTTCAATATTCATGTTCTGGACAATGGCTTGGTTTATGGAGGCCAGGAAGGAATTGCTCTTACCTGGATGGATGCCGTTACCCCGAATGGACCAGTGACTCCCCGAACAGGTTGTCCTGTGGAAATTCAGGCGCTTTGGTACAACGCGCTTTGCTTCTATTACGAACTAACAAAAGATGAGGAAATTGCCACATTTGCTGCAGTTGTGAGAGAATCATTTGAGCGAGAGTTTTGGTCATCGGAATATGGCTACCTTGCTGATGTAGTGGATGGTCAGGAAATAGATTGGTCAATTCGTCCAAATATGGTCTTCGCTACATCATTGCCCTACACCATGCTGAGTGAAAACCAGAATGATTTGATTCTGGAAATTGTCAAGTCAAAACTTTTGACAACAAGAGGACTCAGATCACTTTCTCCGGATGATTCCGGATACAAAGGATATTATTTTGGTAATCAAATCAATCGGGATTTGGCGTATCATAACGGTACGGTTTGGGCTTGGCCTTTGGGCCATTTTGTGGAAGGATACCTTAAGCTCCATGGAAAATCGGCTTTGAATTTTGTCCAAAAGATTATTAAAGGATTTGACGGCGTTATGACTCAATATGGCATTGGTACAGTGGCAGAGATTTACGATGGAGATGCGCCTCATCGTCCCAAGGGTGCGGTTTCTCAGGCCTGGAGCGTAGCAGAGCTTCTCAGAATGATGGACTTGGTCAAAAGGATATAATTTACTTTTTATGAAAGTGCTAATGTTTGGGTGGGAATTCCCACCACATATTTCCGGAGGATTAGGTACGGCCTGTTATGGGCTTGTCAAAGGTCTTGCGCATCACAAGCAAGACATCATTTTTGTTGTCCCAAAACTTTGGGGTGATGAAGAGCCTCTTGCCGATTTTGTCAATGCAAGCGATGTAACCATCGACTACCGGGAAAGACGATTTAAAAAGTTTTGGAAAAACCTGACTTACCTTGAAGTAAGCAGTTTTTTGGTTCCGTATCTGGGACCTGAGCAGTTCAAGAAATATACGGATGCTTCCATGCATGACAGAACTGACGTGGCTGAAAGTGTCTTTTCTACTAAATTTGAGTTTAGCGGAAAGTACGGCAAAGACCTCATGATGGAGGTTTCCCGATACGCTCTGGTAGCCGCTCAAATTGCCAAAGACAAGGAATTCGATATTATCCATGCGCATGATTGGTTGTCTTTTCCTGCGGGAATTGCTGCGAAAGAAATCAGCGGAAAACCACTCATTGCTCATGTACATGCTACAGAATTTGACCGATCCGGTGAGACCGTCAATCAGGTAGTATATGACATCGAAAGAGCCGGAATGCATGCTGCTGACCACGTGCTGGCTGTAAGCCAACTGACCAAAAATATCATTGTGAAGAAATATGGCGTGCCTGCCAGCAAAGTGACAGTAGTACACAATGCTGTGTTGGATGCGAGTATTATCAAGTCTAATTACGAGAAAAAAGTCCCTGAGAAAATCGTGACTTTCCTGGGAAGAATTACCTTTCAGAAAGGTCCTGAATACTTCGTGGAAGCAGCCAAAAAAGTGATCGAGCGGGATCCAAATGTTCGCTTCGTGATGGCTGGAAACGGAGATTTACTCAACAGAATGATCGACCGGGTTGCTGAACTCCGAATGGGAACGAAGTTTCACTTCACCGGATTCCTGAAAGGGGATGATGTAGATCACATGTATGCGATAAGTGATGTTTATGTGATGCCATCGGTATCTGAGCCTTTTGGAATTTCTCCATTGGAAGCTGTGCGACACAATACGCCGGTAATCATTTCCAAGCAATCCGGAGTAGCCGAAGTCCTTAATAATGCAATCAAGGTTGATTTTTGGGACATTGATTCCATGGCTGATGCCATATTTGCGCTTCTTCATTACGACGGCATTTCCCGAATGTTTAAAGATTTGGGAACCAAGGAATTGAAAAAATTGAAATGGGAGCATGTGGCTGCCAAACTTGTCAAAGTCTATCAAAATACATTATCCCAAAAACCATGAGAACCATCTGCTTCTACTTTCAAGTTCATCAGCCAGTCAGACTCAAACCTTATCGCTTTTTTGACATTGGAGAAGACCATCATTATTGGGATGATTTCTCAAATAGAAGCATCATGAGAAAAGTAGCCCAAAAATGCTACTTACCTATGAACGCTTTGCTTTTAGATCTTATTAACAAGTACAATGGTGCTTTCAAAGTCAGCTTTTCCATCTCCGGCACGTTCTTGGAGCAAATGGAAGCTTATGCTCCGGATGTGTTGGAAAGTTTCCAAAAATTAGTTGCAACAGGGCATGTAGAACTTCTTAACGAAACCTATGCGCATTCTCTGGCTGCACTGAAAAGCAAGGAAGAGTTCCACAAACTTGTTAAAAAGCATCAGGCTAAAATCAAAGAACTTTTCAATGGCTATATGCCAAAGGTTTTTAGAAACACAGAGCTGATCTACTCAGATCAAATCGGTGCAATGGTAGCCGAGTTGGGCTACGAAGGAATCTTGACTGAAGGGGCTAAACATATTTTGGGTTGGAAAAGCCCTAATTACGTCTATTGCAACAGCATTGAGCCAAAGCTTAAAGTGCTTTTGAAAAACTTCAGACTCAGCGATGACATTGCATTTAGATTTGGAAACAGAACTTGGGAAGATTACCCATTGACAACTGATAAGTTTGTCAAATGGATCAACACCGTTCCTGAAGAAGAAGAGGTAGTTAATCTTTTCATGGATTATGAAACTTTTGGAGAGCACCAGTGGGCAGAGACTGGGATCTTCGAATTTATGAAACATCTTCCTGAGGCAGTTTTTAGTCATTCACATTATTCATTCTCCACCCCATCTGAGGTGATTGCCAAAATTCCGCCTATTGGAAAAATCCACGTTCCGATTCCAATATCATGGGCAGACGAAGAGCGTGACTTGACGGCATGGCTAGGAAACGATCTTCAGGATGAAGCCTTCGATCGTTTGTATGAGTTGGAAAAACTGGTGAATACCATCGATGACGAAGAGATACAACGCGATTGGAATTTCCTTCAGACTTCGGATCACTTTTATTATATGTGTACCAAATTTTTCTCAGATGGAGATATTCATGCTTATTTCAGTCCATATGACTCCCCTTACGATGCATTTATCAATTACATGAATGTCTTGAGTGACTTTATGATAAGATTAAAAGAAAAAGCAAGTTTGCAGGAAGCCTCCAAATAAGAAAAGTAAAACATTCAATTAATCAAAAGACCGGCAAATAGCAAGTCTTTTGATTAATTGAAATTCCAACTGAAGTCCTCGATTATTTTTTGGAAGGATTTAAAAAAAATCAAACACACCTTTTTTGCTGGGCTTGCAGTATATCGTTCCGTTTTGAGGATAGCAATCAATTATTGACACTTTTAATTCCAGTCCATTTTCCCGGTTTCTTTTCAGCCTATCTTCTTCACTTTCTCCACCTACTAAAAAAAAAATCCCCAAAAGAGCTCTTAAATAACGCTTTTTCAGAAAATTCAATAACTCTCTGACTCGCTTGGGAATTCTCCTGACTTCGACATCTGTCAGTCACATTTTTTCATAAATAACTGATTTTCTATAAAATAGCTTGTTTTGGATGGTTGATTAGGGTGTCCCAGAGCGATTTTTGACTAGTTTAAAGGCATGTTTGTCAGAAAAAAGCCAAATAAAAGCGGGAAAATCAGCATTCAGGTAATTGAGAAGAGCCGTGGTAAATACAGGGTTTTGAAAACCCTCGGTAGCAGTGCTGATACCGATGAAGTCGAAAGGCTTTTTTCCCTTGGTGAAGCGTGGATCCAGTCCAAAAAAGGACTTTTGGAACTGCCTTTCAACAACGAAAAGCAGATGACCGATTCTGTTTTGGATAGTATTGAAGGGATTACCGTTGCAGGGACCGAATTGTTGTTGGACAGGATTTTCAACGAAATTGGCTTCCATGTCATCAAGGATGATATTTTTAAGTGGCTGGTATATTCCAGGATCTGTTTTCCTGCCAGCAAGCTGAAGACTTGTGATTACCTGCTTACCTACCATGGCCTTGAATTCGAAGCACATGACCTGTACAGGTATATGGACAAGCTGTATAACAATTATAAGGAAGCAGTACAACTGATCAGTTTTGAGCATACCAAAAAGGTTCTTGGAGGAAGTATCAGCATTGTTTTTTATGATGTCACTACGCTTTACTTTGAAATAGATCAGGAAGATGAGCTTAGAAAAACAGGCTTTTCCAAAGAAGGCAAGCACCAGAATCCCCAGATCGTGCTCGGACTGCTTGTGGGGCTGGAAGGATATCCCCTTGCCTACGAGATTTTTGAAGGAAACAAGTTCGAAGGCCATACTATGTTACCGGTGATAGAGACTTTCCGGCAAAAATACAGCCTCCCTGCTCCGGTTGTGATTGCTGATTCGGGGCTTCTATCCAAAAGTAACATCAACGAGCTGCTGGAAAACGGGTATGGGTTTATACTGGGAGCCCGGCTTAAGTCTTCAGGAGCTGCCCAAAAAGATAAAATTCTGGCGTTGGATCTCAAAAATGGCGAAAGTACTTCCATAGACTGGACAGAGGATCTGAAAATGATCGTAAGCTATTCGGACAAGAGAGCCAAGAAAGACAGGTTTAACCGTGAAAAAGGACTTAAAAAGCTGGAAAAGCAACTCAAATCAGGAAAACTCAACAAGACCCATATCAACAACAGAGGATACAACAAATATCTCAAAATGGAGGGAGAGGTCAGGATTGCCTTGGATAGGGAGAAGTTTGACCAGGACCAAAAATGGGACGGACTGAAAGGGTACATTACCAATACCGGACTTAAAAAAGATGAAGTGATTGAAAACTACAACAATCTATGGAAAATAGAAAAAGCCTTCAGAATAGCAAAAAATGACATTAAGGTAAGGCCTGTCTATCATTATAAGCCAAGAAGGATAGAAGCGCATATAAGTATCGCCTTTGTAGCATACAAAGTATATAAAGAACTTGAAAGACAGCTCAATGAAAAGGAAGCAAAACTATCTCCCGAAAAGGCATTGGCCATAGCAAAAGGAATCTACACGGTAAAAGTCCAGCTAAAATCATCGGGCAAAACTCATCATAAAACGCTGCTACTGAACGAGAGTCAGAAAAAACTGGCAAAATTGTTCGGTTTTTAGATTTGGGTGTCCCAGTGTCGAAGTCAGGAAAAAATCCCCAAAAGAGCTCTTAAATAACGCTTTTTCAGAAAATTCAATAACTCTCTGACTCGCTTGGGAATTCTTTGCTTTTGACATCTTCAATGTATTGAACGAAGGCTTTTTTCATCACATCCTCCAGATCTGCATATTGGCGCAAAAACCTCGGCTTAAACTCCTGCGTGATTCCAAGCATATCATGCATGACCAAAACTTGTCCGTCAACATCTCCGCCGGCTCCGATACCGATTACAGGGATGGTCACTGCTTCAGCAACTTTCTTGGCAAGTAACGCAGGGATTTTCTCAAGCACAATGGCAAAGCAACCACATGCTTCCAGCATAAGGGCATCTTCAAGAAGCTTTGTAGCCTCGGCTTCTTCTTTCGCTCGAACTGTATAGGTTCCAAACTTATAGATTGACTGAGGAGTCAAACCCAAATGTCCCATAACCGGCACACCGGCACTGAGGATTCGAATGACTGATTCTTTGATTTCGGAACCTCCCTCCACTTTCACGGAGTGGGCTCCTGATTCTTTCATGATTCGGATCGCAGACCGAAGTGCTTCCGAACTGTTTCCCTGATAGGATCCAAACGGAATATCTACCACTACCAACGCCCGCTTCACTGCTCGCACAACTGCAGATGCATGGTAGATCATTTGATCAAGTGTGATCGGAAGTGTCGTCTCATGGCCGGCCATCACATTGGAAGCAGAGTCTCCAACCAAAATAATATCAATACCTGCATCATCCACAATCCTTGCCATCGAATAATCGTAGGCTGTGAGCATGGAAATCCGCTCTCCTCTGTTCTTCATTTCCTGAAGAATGTGAGTGGTGATTCTTTTGATGTTTGCGGAAGAATGGACAGACATGAGATTAATGAAGAATTACTGAGTATTTAACACCCGAAAAATCAACCAAAATGTGATCGTTGAAAGTTGTCGCAAGCTCATATCCTGTGTAATCTGGTCGGATCGGAAATAAACCGTGACTTCGATTGACCAATACTGCTATTTCCATTTTCTTGAGTTCCTTATCCAGAAATGGCTTCATGGCATAGGCCAGAGTCTTACCGGTATTGAGCACGTCATCAACCAAAATCAGCGTTTTCCCAGTCAAGTCTATTTCCTTAGAAAGCTCGATTTCAGATAATGCCACATCCGATTTATCCAGCTTAATGTCGATTTTTTCGATTTTTAAAGGGGAAATAGAAGCCAATTCTTTGGCAAGCAAATCAGCCAGGGTCATGCCCATTCCGGAAATTCCAGCAAAAACAACCCCCACAGCACTGTGATTTCTTTCGTAAATCTCAAACGCCATTCGGGTGATTTTTTTCTTGATTTGTTGATGGTTGAGTACTTCGCTCATGGTTGTTTTTCGAAAATGAAAATTAGGCCAATTCTCTTTGGATTCAAAATAAGGATGAAGTCTTAACGGAAACTATCCTCCTCATTCAAAATATTCAGGTAACTCTGATACCGATATGGATGAATGTATCCTTCTTCCATTTTCTTGATCACGACACAGCCCGGCTCGTTCACATGCTGACAATTATTGTATTTGCACTGACCCAGATATTTCCTCATCTCAGGAAAAAAATGAGAAAGCTCATGATCTTCGATATCCAAAATTCCAAACTCCTTAATCCCCGGAGTATCGATCAAATCTCCGCCTCCAGGAATGGTGAACAGCTCAGCAAAAGTTGTCGTGTGAACACCTTTGGCGGAATAAGTTGAAATCTCCTTAGTTCCCTGATCTGCATTTGGTACCAGTGCATTGAGCAAAGTAGATTTGCCAACGCCAGAGTGACCAGCTATCAAACTTGATTTGCTTTGGAGATAAGGCCGAAATTTGTCGAGGAGATTCTCTTCTTTCAAAGCAGAAACCTCCAAAACCTGATAACCCAAGGGCTCATAAATCTCATGAATATCCTGAAGCCATTCTTCAGCATTTTCTCCTTCGAGCTGATCCATTTTGTTCACTACCAAGATAGCCGGAATCCGAAAGCTCTCCGTACTGACCAGAAAACGATCGATAAATCCCAATGAAGTCCGGGGATTTTTCATGGTGATGACCAAGATTGCCTGATCAAGATTGCTCGCTATAATATGAGAAAAGTGTTGCTTTCGCGTCGACTTTCGGATTACATAATTTTCTCGCGGAAGAATTTCTGAAATAATTGCTGTTTGCTGATTCTCCTCCTTTTCCAGAATTACCCAATCGCCAACAGCAATCGGGTTGGTCAGCTTAGTTTCCTCTTGCTTGAATTTACCCTTCAAACGTGCTGAAAGGACTTCTTGCTCTACTTGGACGATGTACCAACTTCCGGTGGATTTGATGACTCTTCCTTTCATTTTCTGAGCATTAGTTTATTCACTTTTTCAATAATTTTCTCAGCAGCGCCAAGATTTGATTTTACCCAAAATTGAGCAGATTCAGCACTTTTTTTATAAAAATCTTCCTGTTCTAACCGTTCAAAAACTGCTTCTAACCCTTCTTCGCTTTCAACTTCAAATCCACAACCTTCTCGCTGACTTTGAGCTGCTTCCGGGAATTTCTCAGATTTTCTCAGCTTTCCAAAAATCACTGGAATCCCAAACCCAACCGGCTCCAGGATATTGTGAAGCCCCTTGCCAAATGCACCACCCACATACGCTACTTTGGCAAACTGAAATAAGGAACTCAACATCCCAATATTATCGATGAAAAGTACCTCAATCAAACTAGCTTGATCCCAGTGCGAATACCGGGAAGATTTTAAACTAATCGAATCAGCCCACGCTTTCATAGGTTGAGGATTTAAATCGTGCGGGGCAATGATCCATCGGTATTCAGGCCTTGAATTAATCAAAGGAATCAAAATCTGCATATCCTCTTCCCACGCCGATCCCACGACCACTGCAGGCTTCTCACCAACCCATTTTTTGATTTCTGGAAATTCTTTGGGGCTGGAAGCCGTAGCCATCACCCGATCAAATCGAGTATCTCCAGCAATTTCGGCTTTTTCAAATCCAATTGATTTCAAAAGGTCAATGCTTTGCTGGTTTTGAGTGAAAATATAGTCAAGATTTAAAAGGATTTTTCTGAAAAATCCATTTTTTCGGAAGTAAATATGGTCCGGGCGAAAAGAAGCCGAAACCAAAAAAACCGGAATATTGACAGATTTCAACGCTAAAATATGGTGAGGCCAAAGATCATATTTGACAAAAAAAGCAAGCTCAGGCTTCAATATCTCTACAAACCGAACCGCAAAGCTTTTTCTATCCAGTGGCAAATAAATAATGAAATCTACGTTCGGCTGAGTCTTTTTGATCACATTGTCGTAGCCAGATGGACTAAAAAAACTGACGACAATCTTTAAATCAGGCCGTGATTTTTTCAATTCAGCTATTACCGGTTGAGCTTGTTCGTATTCCCCAAGTGAAGCGACATGAAACCAGCCAAGCGGACCGGTATTCGCTTCCCGAAATTTGATGAGCTTTTGAAAAATTGATTTTCTTCCCTGCAAAAAATGACGGACCTTTGCATTGAAAATTCCTGCCAACGGTAAAAGAACACTTAGTAAAAACAAACCTAAACGGTAGAACCAATTCATTCTCCAAAAGTAGCCATTCAACGGGGGAATCTTCATATTTGCAAAAACATTGAAAGTCGAAGGTTTACTCAGGTCAGGATTTTAATTTTTTTTTCTCCACAAAATTAAAATCTTCTATGTAATTCATCTGAAAATTAGGTACTTTCAAAATCACTGGTTGTTCCCTTAACCCTTTTTTCCAGAGCTTCAAGCGCTATGATTCGAGTTTTATTTGTCTGTCTTGGAAACATTTGTCGTTCACCTTTGGCTATGGCCATTTTCAATAAAAAGGTGACTGATGCGGGCCTGCGCAGTCAATTCAAATCCGACAGTGCGGGCACATCTGATTTTCATATTGGCGAACTTCCTGATGAGCGCACTTTGAATTGTGCCTCTCAGCACGGCCTGACCCTAAAACATCGAGGCAGACAAGTGAACAGAACTGACTTCAGAGATTTCGATTACATTATCGCAATGGATGACAATAACATCCGAAATCTGGAAAACCTGAAAGTTCATTACGGATTTGCGCAAAAGGAAATTTATCTGATGCGTAACTTTGCTCCCGGTTCCAAAGGACTTCCTGTCCCCGATCCATACTATGGAGGCGAGGAAGGTTTTGAGGAAATCTACCTGATCCTTGATGAGGCCATGGACGGCTTCCTGAAAAAAGTAAAAGAGACACATCAGCTGTATGTTTGATCAGAATGAGATCTACGAGCAAGTACTTTATAAAAGCTTGGGACCATTTGCCCAACTGAAATCAGCATCCCTTGTGGCAGCCGGCACACACAATCAAGGAGTCAGACTGGAAAGTTCCGAAGGTGTTTTTTTTCTCAAACTCAACTTCGATCACGAAAAAAATATTCTTCCCACGGAAGCGGAAGGACTGGAAACACTTCGAAAATCCACTTTTCTGAAAGTCCCGCAGACCTATGGCTTCGGACGAATAGGAGATTACAATTACCTGCTCTCAGAGTTCATACCATCCGGAAGATACCAACTTGATTATTGGGAAAATCTCGGGATAGGCCTCGCCCATTTGCACCTGACTCACAGTAAAGAATTTGGGTTTGAAAAAGACAATTACATCGCCTCACTTCCACAGAAAAACCATCAATCTGAAAGCTGGGTTGACTTTTTTATTCAGCAAAGACTCGAGCCCCTTTTGGGAAAAGCCTATTTTGATAAACTTATTCCGCTGGAATTCTTGAAGAAATTTCAGACGATTTATTCCAAATTGGAATCCATCTTCCCAAATGAAAAACCATCTCTTTTGCATGGTGACCTTTGGTCCGGGAATGTGATCAGTAATTTTTCTGGCCAACCTTGCCTGATCGATCCGGCTATTTATTTTGGCCATAGAGAAATGGATCTGGCTTTCAGCAGGCTATTCGGCGGTTTTGACTCGAGATTTTACGATTCTTATGAGTCCATTTTACCTTTGGAACCAGGCTTCGAAGCCCGAATGGGTGTCTACAATCTCTATCCCTTGCTGGTCCATCTCAACCTTTTTGGAACAGCATATCTTCCGGGAATTGAGCGGATCATCAACCGATTTGTTCGGTAAAATCTCCTATGAAAATTCTCATTCGCGCTGCAAAAGAAAGTGACGTTCCTGCGATTCTTAAAATCAACAACCACGAAATTCTCCATTCCACGGTCAATTACGACTACGAACCCAAAACGCTGGAATGGCAACTTAACTGGTTTGACCAAAAAATTAAAGCAGGTTTTCCTGTTTTGGTAGCTGAATCAGAAGAAGCAGTTCTGGGATTTTCAACCTATGGCACATTCCGCGCTAAACCAGGCTATCGATTCACCGTCGAGCATTCGGTCTATCTTTCTAAAGAAGCACGCGGAAAAGGAATCGGTAAACTACTGATGACTGACCTGATTCAAATCGCAAAAAACTCAGGATATCACACAATGATCGGAGGAATCGATGGTTCAAATGAGTATAGCTTCAGATTTCATGAAAAATTAGGCTTCCGGGAAGTGGCTAGATTTAAAGAAACAGCCAGGAAGTTTGATTCCTGGCTGGATTTGATTTTTATGCAGCTGATGCTGGAAGGACCGGAGTAATCAGGAAAGTATTACTTTTTTTCCTGTCTTTACCGCTTCGAAAATCGCGTCGACGATCTTCATATCCTTCCATCCTTCAATTCCATCCACGGGAACAATCGGTTTTTTCCCATCCAGAATAATCGCTGCCATTTCGTCCATTTGAACAGTTTGGTGAGTCACATGGGGGATTTCAATTTCGCCTTTGTGAGTTTTCGCCTTGATCGGACCGTAACCGGTTGAAGGCTGCATTTCTGCAAATCCTTTGGTTCCATCCAGGTAAAATTTGTCCAGATTATTCAATGCATAAGTGGAAAGACAGGAAGCAACAGCTCCGCCGGGAAAACCCATCTGGAACGTAATTGTCTCATCGATTCCTTCTTTGAATTTAACGAGATCAGTTTTCACTTCTTGTGCAGTCACCCAAATCGGCTCTTCGCCAATCATGTATCGGGCTCCGTTGATTGAGTAAACGCCAATGTCCATCATCGCACCGCCTCCGGAAAGTACAGGATTTAATCTCCATTGTGTAGGATCTCCGATGATAAATCCGCTCAATCCCTGAAAAAACAGGACTTTTCCAAATTCTCCGGCAGCTCTCATGCGGATGACTTCAAGCGTTTTGGGTTCGAAATGCATTCTGTATCCCACCAGCAATTGTACATTGGCGGCCTTGCAGACCTTGACCATTTCTTCAGCATCGGCGGCGTTGATGGAAAGCGGTTTTTCGCAGATTGCATGCTTTCCCGCATTTGCCACACCGATCACGTTCTCTTTGTGCAAGGCATTTGGAGTGGTCACATAGACTGCGTCTATATCCCGATTATCCTTGATTTGGGAGTAATTCTGGTAGTTATAGCAATTTTTAGCAGGGATTCCGTATTTAGTTTGCCATGCATCTATTTTGGATGGAGTGCCGGAAATGACTCCGACAAGTTTTGCCCGCTTGCAGGCCTGCATCGCATCAGCCACTCTTGTGCCGTAGCTCCCGAGTCCCATGATGGCAACCCGAAGAGGCTTGTCCTCCCGACCTGCGGAATTTGAAAAATCAGTCATCGCTGAAACTGAATTGAAAACCGGGAGGCTTAAAGCTAATACTGAAAGGCTGGCTTTTTTGAGGAAAATACGTCTTGGTTTCATAGGCATGGGTTGATTATAATTGACTTGATCAAATTAGGTAAGAATTCTTAATTATTACTCAAAGCAGTTGACGATGTTACCTTAGTCCATGCGCCGAATTTTATTTGTTACAAATCGTTGATCTAAAAATCTCCCCTAGAAAAAACTCTCATTTCAGTATTTCCGGACTTTCCTGACAACCTGAAAAGTATTCCGGGTAGTTTGTTCAAGAAGAACTTCATACCCCAAAATATTGCGCGAAATCGATTGATCATCCGGATGAAGAATGGTCAACAATTCAAGTCCCTCATTATAGCGTACTTCAAAATCTCCCTTCATTTTCTCAATCAATTGCTCAAGTTTGAAGAGCTGCAAATCGATCACAATTGAAATACTGATAGCGGAAGTCTGAAGCATATTTACCCGAAGTTTCAGCAACTGAAGTTGTTCGTATACGAGATGAATATGCTTTTCCTCAATAAAGGTGAAGTCAGTAACCTTCAAACTCACCAAGATCTGGTCCTTTTTGAGCACAATAGTTGGGATGAAATTGGATTCAGCAGCTCCGTGAATCTTGGTCCCATCAGCTTCCGGATTTAGAAATGATTTTACAAAAAGTGGGATTCCGGCGTTTGCAAGTGGTTTAATGGTTTTAGGGTGGATGACCGAAGCTCCGTAATATGTCATCTCCGCTGCTTGTCTGTAGTCGAGTTCCGTGAAAAGCTTGGTGTCTGAAAAAATCTTTGGATCTGCATTCAGCACTCCGGGCACGTCTTTCCAAATTGTCACCGAAACAGCATCGAGGCTTGTAGCCAAAATCGCTGCCGTGAAATCTGACCCTTCACGACCCAGCGTGGTCGGTCTTCCGCTCGAATCTGAACCTAAGAATCCCTGCGTGAGCACGGGAAACTTTTCAAGAATTGGTTTCAACTGATTTTGGCAATTATTCCGGGTTTTTTCGAAGTCAATCCTGGCAAATCGGAAGTCACTATTAGTACGAATCAGTTCTCTCACGTCTTGCCAAAGAACGACTAAACCGACATGGCAAAGATATTCCATCACGATTCTGGAGGAAATCAACTCTCCATAACCGACAATCCGATCGTAATACTCGTCGTAGTTTTCCTGGGAAAGCGGCTTCGCTAAATCGTCATCAAGTTGAATGAAGTAGTTGTCGAGCTGGGCAAAAACAACATGCCCAGCCGGAAAAAGAGATGTGCAGATCTCCTGGTGATATTGTTTCAGAATTGAACGATTCTGAGAAAAACTTTCCCCTTCCAGCTTCTTGGCCAGTATCCCTTCCAGCGAATTTGTGCTCTTCCCCATGGCTGAAACTACTATCACCAGATTATTTCGCAATCGATTACGCAAAATTTCGGCTAGGTTTTTCAATGCTGGCGCATCTTTTACAGAAGCCCCTCCAAATTTGTAAATAATCGTTTTTGCCATAAGAAATTTTTCCTAATTTTCAGTAGTATAAACCCAAAGTTGCACTTTTCTAAGCTATGAAGATTTTACCTTATCAGCCGAACCAAACTGGTCTGGCCTATTGCGTCGGTACCACACTGGACCGTTTTATCAAACTCAAACAAAGCGATTTTCCATTTGCCTCCGGCGAACTTTCCCAGATTCTCCGAGACATAGCCCTTGCTGCTAAGATAGTCAATCGGGAAACTAACCGCGCCGGTCTGTCAAATATTGGCGGAGCTTTTGGACAAACCAATGTGCAAGGCGAAGAACAGCAAAAGTTGGATGTAATTGCAAACATCCGATTTATGCGGGCTTTGAGCAAAGGCGGAGAAGTCTGCGCGATCGTCTCCGAGGAGGAAGATGCAGTGATTGATCTTCAAAATAGCTCCGGGAAATACGTGGTCGCGATCGATCCGCTGGATGGAAGTTCAAACATTGACGTGAATATCAGTATCGGGACGATTTTCTCCATTTACCGAAGGAAAACTCCTGTTGGAAGTCCGATCATGGAAGAAGACATCATGCAACCCGGAACTGAGCAGGTGGCTGCCGGTTATGTCCTGTATGGCTCTTCTACTATGCTTGTCTACACTACAGGAAATGGTGTAAATGGATTTACCTATGAGAATTCTCTTGGTGAGTTTTTCCTTTCTCATCCGGGTATTCAGGCTCCAAAAAGAGGTGAGATCTATTCAATCAACGAAGGGTTAGAAAAAGAATGGGAAAGAGGAGTCAAAGCGTACGTTGATCTTTGCAAGGATCGAAAATATGCAGCCCGGTACATAGGTTCATTGGTGGCAGACTTTCACCGAAATCTTTTGAAAGGCGGGATTTACATTTACCCCGCTAACCGAAAAAACCCATCCGGAAAATTACGACTGCTTTACGAAGCAAATGCCTTGGCATTTATAGCAGAGCAATCAGGCGGAAAAGCCACCGATGGAAGCCGAAGAATCATGGAAATTCAGCCGAATTCATTGCATCAGCGAACGCCCTTGCTGATTGGATCGAAAGAAATGGTTGTCGAAGCTCAGTCTTTGATTACCAAAACCAAAGAGAAAATCACCGAATTTAGCCAGTGAGAAAAGTTAGAATTCTTATTTAGGTAAGATCTCTTACATTTGCAATCCAAAACCAAAAGCTATGAAAGCAACCAAACGCTATTTACCTATTGCCATTTTAAGTGCCGGAGTTTCCATCTGGACTTCTTGCGGACCTCAGGGTGAGACCATCACAGAAGAGGCTATTGACACCACTTATTCTGTGCAAACAGAAAAGCTTCTTATCAATGTGGACACGCTCTCCTCAGATCTGGAAAATCCTTGGGGAATGACCTGGTTGGGAGATGGCAGAATGCTCGTAACTGAGAGAAAAGGTGAAATCCTGATTTTCAAAGATGATAAATTCACCGGAGAAAAAGTACAAGGACTTCCTGCAGTTCATGCTGTAAATCAGGCCGGCCTTCTGGACATCGCAGTACATCCAAAGTATGCTGAGAATGGATGGATTTACATCGCTTACGCACAAAACTTTCCTGACAGCACCGCTGCTACCACAATCATGAGATTCAAACTGGAAGGCACTACTGCATCTCAGCAAGAGGAATTGATCGTAGCCGGTCCGCCATGGAAAGGCGGAAGACACTTCGGTAGCCGAATCGTATTTGACAATGAGGGTTACCTATACTTTTCAAACGGTGACAAGGGCAATATTCCTATGAATGCTCAGGATCTTACCAATGCACATGGGAAAATTCACAGAATCCACGACGACGGAAAAATCCCTACAGATAATCCATTTGTAAATACTCCCGGAGCTGTTCCTTCTATCTGGTCTTATGGAAACAGAAACCCACAAGGTTTGATCTTCGACAAAGCCAATAACCGACTTTGGGAAGTGGAGCACGGTCCAATGGGCGGTGACGAACTTAACCTGATCGAAAAAGGCAAAAACTACGGTTGGCCGGTAATTTCCTACGGAATGAACTATGACGGAACTGTCCTGACTGAGATCACTGAAAAAGAAGGCATGGAGCAGCCTGTAACTTACTACGTGCCGTCTATCGCAACTTGCGGTTTGACACTCGTTACTTCTGACAAATACCCGGCATGGAAGGGAAACATCCTGATCGGAGCTTTGGCCAAAATGCACATCAACAGAGTGGAAATGAACGGAACTACCGCCGGAGCTAAAGAAATCATGCTTCAGGACATCGGTCGTGTACGTCAGGTTTCTGAAAGCCCTGATGGGTATATTTACGCAATCACCGAAGGCACAGGTCTTTTGGTGAAATTGATCCCAATCAGATAATCTGATTTAAAAAGTTTTGAAAAGGCCATCTGATTTCTCAGAAGGCCTTTTTTTTTGTGTCTTGCCAATCCATTGGCAACCTCTTATCATACCTTTTTTAAACGCGAATTCACCTACAAATTCCCAGAAACCTTTGTGGCATCCAAAAACAAATAGAACTCAAGAACGTTGGTATAGAGTGTTTTAACTTTGACAAAAGGAAAATCAGAACAGATTACTTTTCAAAGGCAGACCACAATTAATACTGAGAATAACCATTTTAAGCCATGAAAGCGACCAACTATTATTTATCAGTCTTACTGATTTTCGGAATTTCCATCACAGGAAAATCCTGCACTCCAAAAGAAGAATCACCGGTGATCCCGATGGTTGAATACAATTTCACAACCCAGACTGAGAAGTTGGTCATCAAGGTGGATACACTCCATACGGGATTGCAAAACCCGTGGGGAATGACCTGGCTAACCGATGGAAGAATGCTGGTAACGGAGCGAAAAGGAGAAATTCTGATTTTTAAGGACGATAAATCGACTGGAAAAAAAGTACAGGGACTTCCTGCAGTGTATGCAAATGGACAGGCTGGCTTACTGGATGTCACAATTCATCCAAATTTTGCACAGAATGGATGGATTTACATTTCTTATGCGAAACCTGTTCCCGGAGGTGGAGCTACTACAATTGCCCGCTTTAAGCTCAATGGAAATACAGCATCCGAATTTCAAGACCTGATAATCACCACTCCTGCCTGGAACGGTGGTACTCATTACGGAAGCCGGATCGTTTTTGACAATCAGGATTTTCTCTATTTCACCAATGGGGAAAGAGGAAGTCAGGATAACGCCCAAAACATCAGTAACTCTCACGGGAAAATCCACCGAATCAAAGATGACGGCACCATCCCGGCAGACAATCCCTTCGTGAATATGCCCAATGCAGTAAAATCAATTTGGACTTATGGAAACAGAAATCCGCAGGGAATGATCTACGACAAAGTCAACAATCGAATCTGGCAAGTGGAACATGGTCCAATGGGCGGAGACGAGCTGAATCTGGTCGAAAAAGGTAAAAACTATGGTTGGCCGGTGATCACGTATGGAATGAATTACAACGGAACTCCTATTACAAATATCACTCAAAAAGAGGGAATGGAGCAGCCAAAGCATTACTGGGTTCCGTCGATTGCTACCTGCGGAATGATGCTCGTGACTTCCGATAAATACCCCGGATGGAAAGGTAATTTCCTGATTGCCGCACTTGCCAAACAACACATCACACGAGTGGAAATGAATGGCACCAACTTTTTGAAGGAAGAAAAATTACTTCAAAATATCGGTCGCGTAAGGCAAGTATCCGAAAGCCCGGACGGATATATTTATGCGATTACCGAAGGAACAGGGTTGTTGGTGAAGCTGATTCCGATGAGGTAATCTTAACAAAAGTAAACCGAAAAGGGCTTCTGAGAAATCAGAAGCCCTTTTCGGTTTAGTACGGTGTCACTGCGCGAAACAAAAAATTGGTTGCTCTCTGTTTTCACTTTTCTAAACAAAATCCACATCCACATTAAACGGATATTTCATCAGGAATTGAAGCGCCTCCGCTATCTCTAAATCTCCAAAAAGCACTCGATAAAGATTCTCGGTGATCGGAGCTCTGAGATCGGTTGTCTCAAGAAACGCCTTAATAATTCTCACAGTATTGACCCCTTCTGCCACTTCCTCCATGTCTGCCAAGATTGTTTCCAGAGAATCTCCTTTTGCAAGTCTAAAACCGACGGTGAAGTTGCGCGAATGAACTGAGTTACAAGTCGCGACCAAGTCCCCGATTCCGGCCAATCCTATTACAGATCGAACACTTCCTCCCAATGCATTGCTCAGGTGAACCATCTCCACCATTCCACGGGAAATAAGCAAGCCCTTGGCATTTTCTCCCAAACCCAATCCTGCCAAAGCTCCGGCAGCGATTGCTATGATATTTTTCAACACCCCGCTCAGTTCCACTCCGATGATATCCGAATTTCCATAAACCTGAAACTTCTCAGATCTCAGAAGTCTTTGACCTTCCAGTATGACTTCATTGTATTTTGAAGCAATCACAGTTGCTGCCGGCTGCCCCTGAAGCAGTTCTTTGGACAGATTGGGGCCGGCAAGACATCCCACGCGGACCGCGACGGTTTCCTTCAGGATCACTTCACTCATCGTGAGAATTTGACTCCTCCTGATTTTGCTTACCGTTTCGATGGTTTCACCGGGATTGAGGTCGAGGCAAAGTCCTTTCGTACCATGAATGATTAAATGGTATGGGAAAAGAAATGGGGCAAATGTCCGAACAACATCCCGAAAACCTGAAGAAGGAACCATGAAAAACAAAATATCACATTGTTGGCAGATCTCCTCGGGACTGATGGTGGCCACAATTCTCCGATTCAATTCTTTGCCCATTGCGGTATGGTCAGAATTTATTTCCTCTACCACTTCCTCTTTCCTGGCGAAAACCATCACCGGGTTTTTCTCTGCCAGCATATTTGCGATCGCAGTTCCAAAACTCCCGATGCCAACTACACCAATGGTTGATTCTTTAGAAGAGTTTTTCGAGGGCATATCCGTCTAGTCTGTTATGATAAAAATAAAGTAAGCTCATGTCTTCCGTGACAATATCTCCCTGCTTGTCTTTTATTATGGGTCTTTTTGCATGGTACATTCCTACATTCTGAAGCCCATGATCTATTATTTGATCCATTTCCTGCGAAAGGTGCGGCGCAGTGTCAATCATTCCCTGTTCTTTCAATTCGTTGATTCGATTCAGCACCATCACACAAGCAGCTTTAAACTCTTCATATGGCAGCACAATTTCTTCTTCCGGAAGTCGAAGTAAATCGAACAGATCCAATTTGGAATTCCTTCTTTTGATCATTTCAAAAGCTGTAAAGGCAACCAAATGGGAGCTGAAAACCCGATTGATTTTATGAAATTCTTCAACTATCCGCCTTCCAAGCATGTGAGTATATTCTTCTTCGCGCTGCTGATCGATGGTGACTTTGCCCTGCGAAATAAAGTAATCCCTCGTGTCGATGATTCTGCCTTTTTTGTCAAGACTATTTCCGTCTTTATCCACGAAGTTCCCAAGCACATCCATCGCACGGCCTACCGAGACAGAAATATCTGAGCCTTTGGTGAAGAACTTGATAAGGAATTTGGAGATTTTATAAGAGGTAGAAAACTCATCGTTCTCCTGATAATAGCGCTCTTGACCTGTAATACTCAGGTGATCGCGGATCAAGCCCGGTGCTTCAAGCACAAAATGGTAATTGATTGTAACAGGGACTACGAATATTTTAGCGGAAATATCTTTAGTTCCAGTTTGGTAATTGGCTCTCTGAGCCTCAATCGCTGTACTTAGCAGTCCCAGTTTAAGCTTTGACTCGATCATTCCGCTTCGTGAGCGGGTTCCTCCGGGGAAGAAAAGACTATGACAGCCAAACTGAATTGCTTCTTTGGAATAGGTCTTCAGCGTTTCCAGATAGACCAAGTTTTTCTTTCTTCGATCTACCTTATATGCTCCGAGCGCATTCATGAAGTAGGCGAATATTGAAATGTTAAAAAGATTGAGTCCTGCACCGTAAATGAACGGTGGCAATCCCATCACTGAGATAATCCATCCGATCAGAATGCTGTCAAGATTACTGAAATGGGTAGGAACCATCACGATTGTTCCTTTAGTAGCCAAATCTCTGAGTTGATCAGTTTCACCCGTAATCTGGATTTTATCTTGGAGAGAATACTGAGTGCTGAAGATCGATCTGAATCCCTTCACACGGGCGGCATTGAGTAATCTGGAAAAACCAAATTGCACCATGCTTCTGGTAAACTTGTAATGGGTATGTTTGAAATTACTGGCAATTTCCTCGGCATATCTGGAGGTAATTCTGTGCAGGATTGATTTGTATTCCTGGAGTCGATTGGCTTTGGTCAGTCCGGTTTCAGAATTCACCTGAAGAAGAGAACTCTTCACTTCGCCCCAAAACTCATTCTCATCATCTGGATCAACAGCCCAGGGATTTTGCTTTATCCTGAGTTTTTCCCTGTAAAGAGTAGTCTCAAGCTCTTCTTTAAGGATATCGGGATTATTTCCTGAAAGATCTATAATTCGCTTTTCGGAGTGTTCGGAAATTTTCTTGACGAACTCTTTTCGTTCCCTAGCCAGTTTTACCACGGGCCATTCATTCTTGCTGGGCAAAATTGGTTCGTACCGATGTTTGATGTATTTCTCCTCCAAGTGGGATGCTGGTTTAAAAATCAGCTCAAAGATAGTGAAAAAGACCCGTCCGGACTGAGTTGCAAAAGGCGAGAAAAAGCCTGAGAAATTATGAAGAGGTTTTGGTTTGGACAAATAAAGCCACAACCGCTGAAGTAATTATCCCCATAATTGCGGCACCAATAACGGACTGAACCATGTAGCTTTTCAAATTAAAGTATGCTTCCGCATCTCGTTGAGTCATGGCTCCCGAGCTTACAGCGTACTCTATCACATTAGAAAAGTAATCCGGCGTAATCAAGGTGCTGGTGATGTATTGGGTAGTAGGACTAAAAAGAGCAACCAGCAACGTGATGACCAAACCAGCAAGAAAACCCTTCTTATAGGTCATCCGGCCATGGTAATAATTCTTCCTCTTATCCAGCAAAGCAAAGCCATAAATTGCAATCGCAGGAATGGCAAAAATATTGGTAAGAGTAGCATGATCTGCGATTTTCTCATCATGCCAGCCGAGAGCTTTTTCAAGTGCCATCCAGGCAAGCGAAATAAAAATGAAAATCAGAGCCCATTTAATTTCAATTTTGATGTTCTTCATAGTGAAAGGATTTGGTGGTGTGGGGCATTTTAAGTTAAAAAGAATTGAGAAAACCTCAAAACGATTCGCCTATTACACAGTTTCCATTCCGGGATAAATGATTTCCTTGTCCAAGACCGAAAGGGTATTATTTTTACGCTAGCGAAAACCTGATGAAAGCAGACCTTAAGCAAATCCAATCTCCCATAGAGTCCGAAATGGTTCAATTTGAGCTCAAATTTCGTGACTTTATGAAGAGTAAGGTCAAATTGCTGGACCATATTACCAACTACATCGTGAAGCGAAAAGGCAAGCAGATGCGCCCGATGTTCGTTTTTTTGACTGCTGGTGTTTGTGGCGGAATCAACGATTCCACTCACAGAGGTGCTGCACTCATTGAGTTGCTACATACAGCCACGCTTGTCCACGATGATGTGGTAGATGATGCCAACTATCGTCGCGGATTTTTCTCTATCAATGCCCTTTGGAAAAACAAGATCGCGGTCCTTGTTGGAGATTATTTGCTCTCAAGAGGATTGTTGCTCAGTGTGGATAACGGGGATTTTCACCTGCTGAAAATCGTCTCCAATGCGGTCAAGGAAATGTCAGAAGGCGAACTTTTGCAAATCGCCAAAGCCAGAAAGCTAGACATCACAGAAGATGTATACTACACGATCATCCGTCAGAAAACTGCAAGCTTAATTGCTTCCTGCTGTGCGGTAGGCGCTTCCAGCACTCAAAGTTCCCCGGAACTGATTGATAAAATGCGTGAGTTTGGAGAGAAAGTGGGAATGGCTTTTCAGATCAAAGACGATCTTTTTGACTACGGCGCTGATGAAATCGGAAAGCCAGTAGGCATCGACATCAAGGAAAAGAAAATGACATTGCCCTTGATTTTTGCATTGCAAAAATCGGATTGGCTGGAGAAAAAGCGAATCATTCACATGATCAGAAATCGTAGCGAAGAGAAAAAAGCGGTCAATGAAGTGATTGGTTTTGTAAAGAAAAGTGGTGGGCTTGAATATGCAGAAACTGTGATGAATCGGTATTATCAGGAAGCTTTGGAAATTTTAAAAAGCTTCCCGGAATCCATATACAAGACTTCACTTGCTGATTTGGTGAGCTACACCATTGATCGTAAGAAGTAATCTTAAAACTCCGGAAGGCTTTGATCTTTTTGTTGGGAAACATCAGGTTTGCAGAAATTTTTAACCTCCTGTATCCCCCAAAACATTTATTGCTTTTACAAATCTACGATTGTATCCCTGTTGTTTTAAGCTTGAAATGATAACCCGCATTTCCTTACTTGAGGATGCATGGATAAATTCACTTTCCATCCCATTTGCGTTGGTCACTATTCCGACATGGCCAATGGCATTTCTGGTAGGACTTAAGAACACCAGAATGTCTCCCTTTTTTATACGATCAATTGAAACTTCCTTCCCGAATTTTTCAAACTGAGATGAGCTTCGGGGAACCTCAATACCAAAATTCTTAAAAACGAAGAACACAAATCCAGAACAGTCAAATGCTTCCCTACTACAAGCACCATAAACATATGGCGTGCCTAATAATTCCTTTCCAAAGCTCTCAATACTATCCCTCAAAGGCAGATTTCCCGCAAATTGAGTCGCAAGTTCTTCCTTAATTTCAGTTTGATGAGTTTCGGGATCGGTCTGAACTTTTCCCTGTGAACTGAAGGCAAAGATGCTCAAGGCTATTGTGGAAAAACCAATGAGGGTTACAATTTTGAAGAGATTCTTATTTTTTACACTCATTTAAAATACTGATCAAACGAACTTTTAAGATAGCAATATCTCCTTAATTCCAGAGTTTGCAAGGTAAGAGGGACCGGACAACTCTATTTACGGCCAATTACCGTGGAAAGCCAATTAGGCCATAATCGTTCCAATATTTAGAAAATGATTCATCCGCTGCATAATTCGGGTAAAATTTTTACTTTGGCCCAGTCTTTTATTCTGATCCAACTTCCAAATCCTTCGAAAATGCATAAGATTTCAGGAACCCTTTTGATTTTTTTCGTCCTTCACTTTTCTTGCTTTGCACAAGATTATTCCATTCCCGAAGACACAAAACGCATCGTTTTCCTTGGTAACAGCATTACGTATCACGGAAAATTCATCTCCTATATTGATGCTTATTTGACGCTCCGATACCCGGAAAAAACCTTAGAAATCATCAATCTTGGACTTCCGAGCGAAACCGTTTCCGGCCTCTCTGAGCCAAACCATGCTGATGGAAAATTCCCAAGACCCGATCTACGCGAGCGCCTGCAGCGGGTTTTAGACAGCCTGAATGCGGATTTGGTGATTGCCAACTACGGAATGAATGATGGGATTTATCTACCTTATGACGATGCTCGCTTTTCTAAATTCAAAGCCGGAATGGAATGGATGCACGAGACTATTGAAGATTCAGGAGCTTCATTGATTCACGTGACTCCTCCCATCTACGATGAAAAGAAAGGAGCCGCTTATGCCAATGTACTGGACCTCTATTCAGATTGGTTAATAAGCTGTCGCTATACTCGAAATTGGAAAGTCATCGACCTCCATTGGCCGATGAAAAAACACCAGGAAGACCAACGCCTGATCGATCCGGATTTTGCCTTTGCAAAAGATGGGATTCACCCGAATGACCAGGGGCATTTCATCATGGCCAGGGAAATTCTTTTAGGGCTCGGGGAACAAGTGAAAGAAGCGGAGACTATTGAGGAACTGCTCTCAGCTTTTCCCCAAGGCATTCAGATTCTCCTGCTTGTCGAACTACGCCAGGAAATTTTAAAGAATGCCTGGCTAAGCCATACAGGTCACAAAAGACCCGGGCTTCCCGAAGGGCTTCCGATTTCAGAAGCGAAGCAAAAAGTAGCAGAGATCAAAAAGGAAATTCAATCTCTTCTCCAAAAATAAAAGAAATAAGTGGTACCTCTCCCGCTCCATTTTGAATGATAATAAGAGAAAAACATAAGGTTTTCGTCACCTGAAAATCTACTTTTTTTGACCCGATAGACAATTTTGAATAGGACTTCGATAATAAACTCAAGTATAAATCGTCTGAAAAAAGGTACCAATAGCCTACAAATTCAACTTCCTGGGGTAACTTTGCCATGAAAATTAGCCAAATCAACACATAAAGTGCTTTATTTTTACCAGTGATAAGTCAAATTAGAAATAGCATATTTACCAAAGTCTTGTGGGGCATGATGGGGTTTTACCTCCTTAATATCAATGTGGATGCTGCTGACCCTAATCCTCAAAATATTCCTGAAGATCTAACATTCAACGATCAGGAAAGTATTATCGAAATTGTTGTGGAGAAAGTTTTAGGCTTCGAAAATGCCATAGAGGAATATGACGACCACGATACTGAAGACCATAACGGAAAGAACAACATAGATAAAGTCGAACTAACCATTCATTTTTCATTTATATTCACGAATTCTTCATCTGATTATTACATTCAAAGACAACGACACGCAGACTTTGAAGTCAATTTGACAAAAGGATTTTTTCAACTCCACAATCCTCCACCGCAGATTTGTTTCCAACAGTCCTAACCTGACTTTTAAAAAACTTGTCAGGAGATTTTTCTACTGCTAAAAAACAAATCAAAATGAACATCAAAAACTTGATGGTGCTAATAATTTTATTGGCCTCCACTAAACACTCGTTTGCTCAAACCACTCAAACGCAAAAAGACAGTATCTACATTCAGGAAGTTGAAGATGATCGACTGCCACCTAAAGTTCTTCATGCTGAACCCCTATACATTGACTTGATAAGAGACTTAGGAGCAAGAAAAGGTGAAAAGGAATGGAATTTAGGTCTTGGTCTGACAGACAAAATGAAGTTTGACTCCTATGAAGCACTAATTGAATATGAATGGGCACCCATTGACCGATTAGGATTGGAAGTGGAATTGCCTTTTACCTTTTACTCGCCGTTAAGCGGTTCAAAAAAAGATTCAATTCCTTCCGATCAATTGAACAGTATTAAAGTCGCGGCTCAATGGACCTTCTTAGTCAATCCAGAATTGGCTACCTCAATGGCAATAGGATACATCAACGAATTTACACTTTCAGATTTCAGGAATTTTGGAAATCCTTTTATCAATGGAAATGTATACAACCCATTCTTAGTCGTTGCTAAACGTTGGGGGTATAATTTTCATTCGTTGATTTATACAGGTCCAAAAATCGAAAAGCAATTTCAATCAGACAACTTACATACGACCTATGATATCAATACCAGCTTTCATTATATGATCACCGGCACAAGAAACTTTATTGGAATTGAGTTTAACAAAACATTTGACCACACTGATTTCGATATGACCATCCGTCCTCAAATGAGAGTTGCTTTATCCGACAACCTATTAGTCGGCATAGTTGGAGGTATACCTGTGAGCAGAGAAAATGAAAGATTTAGCTCGTTTATAAGGCTTATTTGGGAACCAGAACATAAGAAAAAATAGAATACAGTAAAATCCATTTTAAAAGGATAGTTGGGATCTAATCTTTAGGTTTCTGAATATGGTCCCACACAAAACTTATGTGCGCACTGCCTGGAATCTCTCACATCTTCGGCGAGGTTGAACTTTCTCTTTCAAAATCACCATTCCATTTACAAAGCTAGAGACCTGAAAAGGCCTCTAGCTCCCAAAAAGAATTAACTGAATTGGAACCTAACAATCAAAATACACGTATTTTTATAAAATTATACACGTGCAATGAAAGCTAAATTGACCTTAACCATTGAAAAATCTATCATCGAAAGGGCAAAGGAATTTGCTAGTTCCTCCGGGAAAAGCCTTTCAGATCTGATCGAAACTTATTTGGAAAAGGAAATTATTGCATCTCAAAACAAAAAAATGGATGTCCCTGAAGAATTTCAGGGACTATTTGGAGCAGTAAAACTCCCCTCCGATTTTAATGAAAAGGAAGCGATCAGAACAATTCTTCGAGAAAAACATCTTCAATGAAGCGGTATTTTTTGGACACCAATATACTTTTGGATTTTCTCGGAAACCGTCAGCCTTTCGGGAAGTACGCACTTGAAATCTTGAACAAAGGAAGGCTGAAAGAATGGGAACTTTGGACTTCTGACAATTCCATTTTGACTAGCTATTACATACTTAGCAAAGAAATCAGCGAGGCTGAAAGCAGGGCAAAAATCAGCAGATTAATCGGTTTTCTGGAAATCCAACCGACCAAAAAAGAGCATATCCAAAATGCCTTAAACTCCAAATTCAAAGATTTGGAAGATGGAGTCCAGCATTACTGCGCTATAAGCATCCACAACTTGGAGGGCATAATTACCCGCAACAAAAAAGATTTCAAGACCAGCCTAATTACAATTTATGAACCTTGGGAAGTTCTATAAATTGAAATTAACTTTTCCTGTCAACAAGGTTAAATCAACCCTTTCAAAAACTCCTTAAACTCCCCAAACTCTTTTCCCATCGGGATCACTTTTTTTTCCCCTTTCAGGAACTGGCTTAGTCGCTCCGGCAAAATCACTTCTTCTCCCAACGCCTTTTCTACCACATCCCTGAACTTACCAGGATGGGCAGTTTCCAGGAATACACCGAGATATTCGGGTTTTTTTCTCCTAAAATCCAGCAAACCGAGATAGCCAACTGCACCGTGAGGATCCAGAATATAGCCTTGCTTTTTCACTTTTTGAATCGCTTCAATAGTTTGCTCATCATTGTAGAAAAATCCATCTACATTCGCTTTCAGCAAATCCCCATCCCCTCCGTAAAGTGCCAGTAATCGCGGAAAATTGCTTGGATTTCCCACGTCCATACTATTTGAAACTGTCTGAATCGAAGCCATCGCCTTGAATTCTGAGCCTTCAAGATACTCCGGTACAACCTTATTCAGGTTTGTTGCCGCCACAAAATGATCGATTGCAAGCCCCATTCTCTGAGCTAAAATCCCTGCAGCGAGATTTCCAAAATTTCCGCTTGGAACGGAAAAAACGATTTTCTTATCCGTTTTTGGAAGCCTTGAAAATGCGTAGAAATAATACAAAGCCTGCGGAATCCAACGAGCGATATTGATCGAATTAGCCGAAGTCAGCAGCAAGTTCTCATTCAGTTCAGGATCTAAAAATGCCTCTTTCACCATTCGCTGGCAATCGTCAAAAACACCCTCTACTTCGAGCGAAGTGATGTTTTGGCCCAAGGTTGTAAACTGCATTTCCTGAAGCTCACTTACTTTCCCCTTCGGAAAAAGAATAATTACCTCCACTCCTTCCACGCCCAAAAAACCATTGGCAACTGCGCTTCCCGTATCTCCGGAAGTAGCAACCAACACTCTCACTTTCTTATCTGAATTTGCCAGAAGCAAACTCATCAGCTTAGAACAAAACCTTGCTCCAAAATCTTTAAATGCAAGCGTAGGCCCATGAAACAATTCCAGACTATAGATATCCTCCTCCACTTTCACCAGTGGCGCATCAAAAACCAGGGTATGATCCACCAGATTCTTTACCTGATCCTCAGTCAAATCTTTTGAGAAAAGCGCTCCGATTACCTCGTATCCGATTTCCCGGAAACTCATCTCATGGAATTTTGCAAGAAGTTCCGGTGCTAGTTGAGGAATCACCATCGGCATATACAATCCCTGATCGGGCGCTAGACCTTTGATCACGGCTTCTGCCAATCCTACCTGATGCTCCGAATTATTGGTGCTATAAAATTTCATATGATTATAATTTGATTTTTTAAGGCCATATGGAATCTCGCATATTTGATAATCATCCCGATGTATGAAGCATGCGTCATACTCGATTTCATTTTTCTTATTTTTTAATCGATCAGGTACGCGCCCTTGGTATTGATCGCTGAGAAATACACATCCACGCCAAGTCCTACCTTTTGATAGATTTCCTCGGCGGCCTCTCGAATTTCATCTGCTTTATCTGAGCCTTTGGAAAGGGCAAAAAGCGTCGGTCCGGATCCTGAAATTCCCATCCCCAAAGCACCGATTGATTTCAAAGCTTCTCTCATTTCATAAAAGCCTGGAATCAAAACAGCCCGATATGGCTCCGCAATCACATCTTTCAACGAACGGGAAATCAAATCGAAATCCTCCTGATACAAGCCTGCAATGAATCCGGCCACATTTCCCGATTGAATCGTCGAATGCTTTAGTGAAATCTGATCTCTCAGCACGCTTCTGGAATCGGAGGTTTTCAACTCAAAATGCGGATGCAAAAGCGCGCAATACAATCCGTCAGGCACATGAAGCTTGATCACATCCAAAGGATGATAATCCCTGATCAGCACAAATCCTCCCAATAAACTAGGCGCAACATTGTCGGCATGGCCTGCACCGCATGCGGCTTTTTCTGCGGCTATCGCAAAAGGAAGCAAAGCTTTCTTTTCAAACGGATCGCCCAAAAGCCTGTTTGCTGCAACCAAAGCGGCTACAGCACTTGCTGCACTAGAACCCATTCCTGAACCCAGCGGAAGTCCTTTTTTAAGGTAAATATCCATTCCAACCTGCTCTCCATACTCATCAAGCATAGCCTGAATGGCTACAGCGCAGGTATTTTTTTCTACTTCGTACGGCAATCTTCCTTCATCACCTTCAATGGAAACCACGGTCAGACCCGGCTCATCTTTTCGGATAAGCTCGACCGTATCGCCCATCGCATCTATTGCAAATCCGAGGATGT
>JBILPR010000136.1:0-10651 GCA_044373795.1 Algoriphagus sp.
AGTCCTGAATTGGCAGATTACCTGAAAAAAGAATTTCCTGTTAACCAAGGTGTTTACGTGGGCGGAGTCAATGATAATAGCGGAGGAAAAGAAGCCGGACTCAAAGAAGGCGATATTATTATTGGTGTCGACGGAAGAGTGACCAATAATGTATCAAACCTTCAGGAAATGGTTGCAAGAAAACGACCTGGTGACAAAGTGGAAGTTGAATACATCCGCGAGGGCAAAACCTACAAAACAACTGCTACCCTCAAAAACTTCGCAGGAGATACTAAAATTGTGAAGAAAGAAATCCCGAAGAGATTTGAGTTTGGCGGGTTGGTAGTAGAGGACGTGAAGCCAACTATCAAAGAGCAACTGGAAATTTCAGGAGGTGCATTGATCACTTCCGTGGAAGGAAATAATTGGAGAGAAGCTGGTGCCAAAAATGGATTTATCATCACCTCGATCATCAGCAATGACGGAAGAATCAGAATAACCAGTGCAGAAAATCTGATTGAAGTTCTCGAAGATAAAAAGGGTGAGGAAGTCGTGGTTCTCGGTATGTTCCAGGATGGTACGGAGTACTACTTCGAAGTCAATCTGGATTAAACCAAAATAAGATTTAAAGAAAATTAGAGGCCGGGATTCCCGGCCTTTTTTGTTTTTGAACTTCCTCAAACCCATTCAAAAATAGCCGGATTCAAAACTTAAATCATTTTTGTACTTTAAAGCTTCAAAACCCAAAAACCCATGAAAAAATACTTCTCAATTCTACTTTTTGTATTTGCGCCCATTCTTATCCAGGCCCAAAGTTCATCAGTTTTGACCCCGCAGGGCAAGCAACCACTCCAGGGGATTTCTGCAGATCGATTGGCAAAGCTTGACCAAATGTTGGATGAAGCTGTAAGCAGTAATCAGGTTCCGGGTTTGGTAGCAATGGTCGTTAAGGATGGAAAGATTGTCTACCACTCAGCCAAAGGAATGGCAGACGTAGCCTCAGGTCAGGCGATGGCGAAGGATCAGATTTTTAGAATTGCTTCTCAAACAAAAGCAATAACCTCAACTGCCGTGATGATGCTTTGGGAGGAAGGAAAGTTTAAACTAGACGACCCGATCTCTAAATACATTCCTGAATTCGCAAATCCTCAGGTTTTAGCGGGATTCAGATATTCTGACACTACCTTCACGACTAAGCCTTCCACCAAAGAAATCACCATTCGCCATTTGCTAACCCATACCTCCGGGATCGGATATGGGGTGATCGATGGAAATGAGCAAATGAAGATGATCTACGGCAAAGCCGGAATTGTGGATCTCTACACGACCAAGGATGTCAAAATCTCTGGTAACATTAAGAAGCTGGCGAAGCTTCCGCTTCACCATGAGCCCGGCACGAAATATACCTACAGCGAAGGATTGGATGTTTTAGGTTATTTAATCGAAATCGTGTCAGGAATGCCATTTGACCAGTTTTTGCAAACCCGTCTTTTTGCGCCTATGGGGATGAATAACACAGGTTTCTACCTGAATGAAACCCAAGGGAAAAAGTTGGTGACCATTCACCGAAAAGTAAACAACCAATGGGAGTCATTTCCAACTACTTTTTATGACCCAAATTATCCAAAGACTGGTGCTAAAACCTTTTTCTCCGGAGGAGCAGGGCTTTCTTCCACAGCCGAAGACTACGCCAAATTCTTGCAAATGTACCTTAATGGAGGATCGTACAACGGCATCCAGTTTCTGAGTTCAACCACCATTCAAACCATCATGTCCAATCAAGTCGGAGACTTACTCGGCAATGGAGGAAAGGATTATGGTCTGGCTTTTGGGTTGGTAGACGCAAATGGAGTAGCGCAGGGAGGAATTGGAAGCCTCGGGACGTTCGATTGGGGAGGCTATTTCAATACCCAATATTTCGCAGATCCAGTGACCAAAACCATCGGAATCCTGATGAAGCAAACTCAGGGAAATACCGGAGATGAAACCAGCTGGAAATTCCGGCAGATGGTTTTTACGTCAGTTCAGTAAAGGAAAATTAATTGAATTGGATGAACTGATTAAAACCAAAATCAGGAAAGATCAGGATTACTTCGGTCATCCAGCCCTTTATTCAAAGAGAATTCCATTATCGGCAAGAAAGCGTACAATCATATTTCCCAATCCTTTAACCAAACACAGGGCTATGAAAAAGCGAGAATTTATCAAAAAGACGCTGGCAAGTTTTGGAACCATTGTAGCCATCCCTGTGATGGGTTGCGATACCAAAGGTGCCACGGATCGAACAGATTCAGCCTGTGAAGTATCACCAAAGGAAACGCGTGGCCCCTTTCCGATCAAATCTCCGGCAGATCTGTTGCGCGCGAATATCGTGGCTGACAGACAGGGGATTGCCTTGTTGATCAATCTGAAAATCCAGGATCAAAGTGAATCTTGCTCACCACTTTCTGGCGCTCAGGTAGATATATGGCATTGCGATGCGGAGGGACATTATTCCGAATATGGAGGCATCCGCCTTCAGGAAGCAGACTTCAGGAATGTCTCTTTTCTAAGAGGCCGGCAGACAACAGATGCAAACGGTCAGGTTTCGTTCATCAGTATTTTTCCGGGTTGGTACCCCGGCCGAGCTCCCCATATCCATGTAGATGTGCTTCGGGATGGGAAAATCCTCCTGAGCACTCAGGTGGCTTTTCCTGAAGAAAGTACTGCTGAAGTCTATGCAAGCCGGGGATACAAAGGGAAAGAGGATACTTCCAATGCAGCCGATGGTGTATTCCGAAATAGTCTGGCCGGAAATATGGCTGACTCAGTAATTGGAAATCTAAGCGATGGCTATACGCTGAGCAAGGTGATTACCGTGGGGTAATTTCAGCCGGAATTTACAGCAAGTTCAAGGTAGTCAGAGGTTATTCACTTCAATCTTTCGCTCGCAGGTTTTCCCCATCTCTGAAATGCAATCTTCGGAAAACTAACGCCGAAAGCATGGTAAGGCTTCCAATGACCAAAAAGGTATAGCGAAAAGCCTGGTGAATTTCGCCCTGAACTAGCTGGATATCTCCCTCAAAAAGCTTTAGCAGAATTAACCCGAACGCAACTCCGAAACCGATCGCCAATTGTTGATTGACGGAAATCAGGGAATTACCGCTTGTCGTGTGGTAATTTCTCAAGTCCGATATGGAAATGGAGTTCATCGAAGTAAACTGGATCGAGTTGAAAAAACCCAACATAGCAATAATAGGCACATGCCAGTAAATCGAACTTTCGATCCCGGGGATTGCCAACGCGCAAATCATGCTCCCAATCAACAGGGTGTTGGTCATTAGGGTATTTCGGTAGCCAAAGCGTTCGAGAATTCCGATCACCACCGATTTGCCAAACATAGCAGTCAATGCCATGGGAGCGACAACCCAGCCTGAAGTCACCGCCGATTGCCCGTAAGCAATCTGGATCATCAGCGGTAAAAGCAAAGGCACGGAGCTGATTCCCAGCCGGGTCGCCAGGTTTCCTAAAATCCCCACCCGGAAGGTTCGGACTTGAAAAAGATCTAATGGAAAAATGGGATTTTCATCCTTTTTGGCATGTCGGTAATAGTAGTACAGCATCAAAAAGCCCAGGAATAAAGCCACTAAAATAGGCGTGATATGGACTGTGTTTCCCAAGAATTCCAAGGAGATCGAGAGCAAGAAAGACGCTGCCGCAAAAATCAGAAATCCTTTCAGGTCAAAATCAAAGGTTTCGGATCGATAGTCCGGGAGGTATTTGAAGCTCATAATAATTCCAATGAGAGCAATTGGAAGGTTGATCAGAAAAATCCAATGCCATGTGAGGTAATCCACCAGATAGCCGCCCACCAGCGGACCCAAAACCGGACCGATAAGTGCCGGGACTATGGCATAATTCATCGCCTTTACCAGTTCATTTTTGGGATAGGTTTTGATCAGGGTAAGTCGGCCCACGGGAGTCATGAGACTTCCTCCGACACCTTGTAAAACCCGTGAAAGAACCAGTTGGGCAAGGTTTTGGGAGAGAGAGCAAAATAAAGATCCCAGGGCAAAGAGGGCTAAAGCAACGATAAATACTTTTCTTGTCCCGAATTTATCAGCTAAAAAACCACTAACAGGCATCAGCAAAGCCAACGTCAGCACATAGCTGATTATGGCATTTTGCATATTGAGTGGGGATTCGTTCAGGTCTTTTGCAATTGCAGGCAGGGAGGTATTCAAAATCGTGGAATCCAGCATCTGCATAAAAATGGATGTAGCCAAAATGATGGGAAGGACTTTTTTGATTTGAAGGCTTGGCAATGCCTGATCCATGAATCTGTTTTCTATAAAAATTTTAGTAAAATACCAGTTCTGAATTTCAGAAGCGTTGGCCTTTACTACCTCGTGAACAGGCGATAGCGAGTGGAGGTTCCGGAAGACGATAAATGCTTCTTACTTCGGAAAGAGAATTCACCGGCAACCATGAATGAGGAAGTTGATGGTTTATAGATCTGAAGATCTCTGTGATTCTATCTGTGCGAATTTGCCTTCAGAAAAGAGGTTTGCGTGACTATTGAGGAGGTGGTTTAAGAAAAAAAGCCCGGAAAACCTGACTTCAGCGTCAATTTCCCGGGCTCTGTATATTCAATCAGCCTTGCTGATTAATTTTTGAGTGATTAGACTCTGTTCAATTCTCCAATGAACTTCACCATTCTGGCGTCGTATGCAGCATTTACTTTTGCGTATTCCTCTTTCTTGGAAAGCGGTCCTTCGATCACCAGGAAGTAAATGATTTTTTCACCATTAGGAGTGATGATAAAACTCACACCATTACTTAGGAAAACCTTAACAGCATTCATTTCAGGATATTCAGATGGAGTAACTCTTCCGCTGATTTTGCTTTTTGAAGTGCCTTTTACCATGTCTGTTACGCTGAGAATCGCAGAACCACCAATCATTTCAGGAGTCTTCTTTTTAAGAGTATCCATGATTTTGGCAAAAAATTTCTTTTGGGAAGGAGAAGACATGTCCCCTGTCATCAGTTTCTCTTTTCTGAAACCATAGGATTGATAAATCTCCATCAGTTTATCAAATAGGGTTTTCTTAGCTGCATGGAGTTCAATCTCAGTTGATACCAGTCGGCCAATCAGGTAGTCAAGACTGTTTTCCTGACCGCCCAAAAGAATTTCCTGATTATCTGAAAGGTAAAGAACTTCCTCACCTGCCACAGATTTCAAATCCGGATATTCATTCAGCGGCGATACCAGCTCGGCAAGAGTTTTTACAGATAGTTCAGCTCGTTCGAAGATTTTATTTATAGTCTCGGTAATAAAAAGAGATTTTTCGCAAGAAAGATTCTTGTGATCTTCTAAAAGCAAAACAGATATCAGACTGCTCAATTGATGAAAAGAAAGCAACAAGAATGCATCGTTAGGTGATTTTCTCACCGCCAAAGCCAGTTTGTTTTGCTTGGAATCTATTGCAAGTACGGAATCAAAACCACCTTCCTGTGCAAATTCGATAGCTGATTTCAGATGCTTCATGGAAAAAGCATCTTGTGGATTTTGCAGGGATTCAGAAAGTGGAAATCTTACTGCTTCAATACCCAAACTCAAAATCTTGCTGATCGATTCTTCTTCTGCTGAAGAACAGGCAATCAGGATTTTTAGGTTTTTGATGGTCTCAATTTCTTCGGCCTCCATGGTGGTCGTTTGGTTGTCAGTATCCATTTGGATATCAAGGTTATGTTAGAACTGTATATTTTTCGTCTTTGATTCTTCCCATCTTTTTCAGCTGGGGGATTGCCATTTTGCAGGGAATACTATCAAAAGAGCGTACTGGGCACTGGCAAGCTATTTTTTTGTTTCCGAAGATTATTTCCAAATCGGCTTCCCGGCTGGCTCTTCGGTCACATTTTCAGGGATGAAGAAGTCAGCGCAAGAGCTGAATTTTTTCCCCTTTGGCTAAGTTGCTTAAGATGAGCCTTTTTGCCCAGTTTATGGTTACGTTTTGTGATTTTGTTTTAAAAAGCACAAGTCGACATAAGTCAAACAAACCGAAGCAATTCTTCATTAGTGAAATAGGTTTTTCAAATCAGATTTTCCCCATTCGATGAACTATTAAAGTTGAAAAAATAAAATGGGTAAATAGAGTATGACCAAAGGTAATAAAAAAAGGTCAAAGCGGAATTTTATTTGGATTTCCCTGATAAACTAATTGCAAAAAAGCCTGTTTTAATTCAATCAGACGTGTTTTTTTTATTTAAACCAATTTCGGATTCCGCAAATAATACCCCAATTCCGGCATCTTGTACCCGCTTGTTGAATCCCGGAATTTCCTTTTTCAGTAAAAGCCTCTTTAGGTTTCAGCTTTGCTTTCCTCAGAAGTTCAAAAGTATGACATTTCCTGATCTTGTATTTGACATGCTTTTGCTACGAGATAAAGTCGCTGTCATATGTACGAATTGCATTTTCTTTGAATGGTCGAACGTACTTGAAAACTACATTCAGGCCTTCGTACTACATTAAAAAGAGGGATGTTTTTTCCAGATTCCTAGTTATTTTTTTTCTTTATTACCAACTCCTTATATCCAAATGTGCTGTCTGTTTCTCGGTGATAGCTGTGGTCGAGGTCTTCGCCAATCACTACTTCAAGTGTAGTGTAGACCAGATTCCCGTCAAGCAAGTGACCGCCTATAGTGCGCCCGGTACTGTCGCTCACGGATAAATGAATGTGATTTCCTCCAGTACTTAACAAGCCGGTAAGTGACACCACTTCAAAATGTCCAGCCGCTTGATTACCATCGGGTTGATTGGCAAAACGAATCGTGTATTGGGTGAGACTTCCAGCCGCCGATAGAATAAATCCCGCCTGGATGTGGTGGTCGGCTATAAATTTCCTCAACGAAGGCAGTACATCTTCTCCCGGATGCAGACGAAGGGTGTGTACCCGAAAGGATGAATTCATCGGAGTGGGATTTTGACATTGGATGAAAAGCAAACAAAATAATGCGATTAAAATCGTTTTTGGAAATCTCATGTGTGGTGCTGTTTGTATACACTATCCCGAAAAATGTGTAGATGGATTTTAGAGATTGATGCGCTTCTCCCCTGAGATTAAGGTATAGTCAGATGTCCGAATTGCGAATTCTTAGTGATGGTAAGGCGTAAGTACAAATTACGCTCAGGCCGACATTCTACACTCAGGAGGAGGCAAGTTCGCCCTCTGCAAATAGTCTTCTGATTTCTTTTTTGTCAAATTTTCCCACACTGGTTTTTGGCACTTCCTTGATAAAAATATAATCTTTCGGAATCTGATATTTCACGAAGTCTCTGGATAAAAACTCCATCAATTCTTGCATTGAAACAGCCTCTTCATGGTCCACCAAGACTAGTAGAGCCAAAGGCTTTTCTACCCATTTTTCATCAGGGATAGCAATTACAGCCGCTTCTCTGATTTTGGGATGAGCCATCAAGGCAGATTCCAGCGCGACACTCGAGATCCATTCACCGCCACTTTTTATAAGATCTTTGGTTCTATCCTTGATTTCCATATATCCATCGGCATCGATCGTAGACACATCGCCTGTTTTAAACCAACCATCTTCTGAAAAGCTTTCAGTATTGTTTGTTTTAAAATAGGAACTTAGGACCCATGCCCCTTTGACATGCAGTTCTCCCATGGTTTTGCCATCCGTGGGAGCTATAGCCCCATCATCCGTAACAATCCTTAATTCAACACCCGGAAAGGCAATACCCTGTTTCGCACGGACATCCATTTTTTCATTTTCTGATAAATGCTCATGTTTGGGTTGTAGTCGGCTTACAGTTCCCAAAGGAGAGGTTTCGGTCATTCCCCAAGCCTGCACACCCTTTATTCCAAAGTCTCTTTCAAAACCTTCAATAAGGCTTTTGGGAAGTGCAGACCCCCCGACCAAATATTCTTCAAGCGCCAATTTTTCTTTTGGCGGATTTAATTTCATCGCATGATACACACCCAACCAAATCGTCGGAACACCATTGGCTTTGGTTACTTTTTCCTCTATCATTATTTTAATGAGATCGTCGGGCTGTAAGTTTGAAGAGGGGAGGATCATATTTGAACCAGACAAAAGACATAGGTATGGAAAACCCCAAGCCATCACATGAAATTGGGGTACGATCAACAGAATGGTATCTCTGTTGCTAAAATTTCCTGCATTTGGAGAAATAATTGTTGACGCGTGTAAAAATGTGGATCGATGAGAATACAACACTCCTTTTGGCAAACCTGTCGTTCCGCTTGTATAACACATGCCGCAAGCGTCATTTTCATTTAGCTTGGGCCAGTCATACTCTTCCGATTCCCCGGCCAGCAATTCTTCATAATGCAATGTATTTGGCAAAGTGGTTACAAAATCTTTGGGCGCATTTAGTAAGATGAAATGCTGCACAGTTTCCAGAAGCGGCGCTATTTTTTCCAAAAGAGGAACCAAGGTGGCATCTACAAAAATTACTTTATCCTCCGAATTATTGATAATGTACTCTATTTGATGGCTGGACAAACGGATATTGATGGTCTGACAAACGGCCCCAATACCGGATATCGAATAATATAATTCTACATGAGGGCCATGATTCCATGCAAAAGTCCCCACCATATCACCTTTTACTATTCCCAATTTATGGGTTAGAGCATTGGCCAACTTTTTACAACGCTTATATAGATCACCAAAACTGTATTCATGGCGGGTGCGATCTGGTAAATAGGTTACTATTTTTTTACGGTGGTAAACTCTGTTTCCATACTCAAGAATAGTATTTGTAGTGAGCGGGTAATCCATCATCAGGGCTTCCATTCTTAAAAATTTTAGGTTATTGTTTTTTTTATCCACCTCTTGAGGTAGTCAAATCATTGGTGGGATTTGGTGTAACTGACTCTTGTCGGCAACAAGTACACTCCCTTGAGAATAAGGTACAGCAAGATGTCCGAATTGCAAATTCTTAGTGATAGTAAGGCGTAATTACAAATTACGCCTAGGCCAACATTCTACACCCAGAGGTGGCATATCATCTGTTTTATGGTTTTGGCATAGCTTGCCGAAAACGGTTTTAATAAAAGCCTGTTTTAACGGAGTTTATTTTTTGTTGTTTGTAGTTTGAAATATATCTTTCTTAGTACCTTTTTTAAAATCCCTTTCACATTATTAGTAGAGTCTCCGAAAATTCTTATAGACTTTGGAAGTGCCTGTAGGTCGAATTTATTGACATATTTATTATGCCATATTAACTTAAATTCTTTCGACAAGACTAATGTGCCATCATATAATTGAAAGATTCGAGGTGCAGAGAATTCTGTGTCCCACATAGAAGTTATGTCGTTGTCATTAATTTCAAATAATCCAAAGAACTCTTTTCTGACAAAAAATCCATTGCAATATGTGGTAGCAATAAGTTCATATCCCTTTAATTTCCCTAATTTTATTAAAGAAAGTAAACTGTTGCCATGATTAAGATCAAACTTTTTTTCTTGAATAAAATCTATATCACTCGGTATTGATGGATTAAATTCAATTATTACCACTTTTGGTTGATAATTTTTTAATGACTCCCATATATAATAGTCATTACCGTCAATATCTATTGAAAGCAAGTCGAAATCAACAGGAATATCCGTTTTCTCAAAAATATTATCTAAAGTGTTAATACCCTCAATTGAAACTAATTTGTTTATTAAGATGGCATTATTGTTGTTCTTATAAGTGCTTATTAAAGCTGGGAATTTATTCGAATTCCCTTCAATAAGAATCCCCTTCCAATTTTTATATGCAATTAACTCATAAGTATTGCTTAAGAATTTCCCATCCCAAGCACCAAATTCTACACACCAATATTCTTTTTTCTCAGGTAAAATTTCAAAAATTTTTTCAATAATACCATCTTCTCCAAATTGTGAGAACTTATTATTTGCATATTGTTTTAATTTATTCGTCATGTCCATTTGTTTTAATTATAACCAACTTGTTTGTTTACTCACCTTCAGTAAATCTATTTTCCAGTCTTGAATCGATAGATATGCCTTTTGTTTCTTTTATTTTTTGAATTAGACGAAAATTCTGCTCGTTTTTCTTTTAACTGTCTTCAGTTTTTGGTTAGGATTGGGTGTAGTCCTCAAATGCTTTTGAAACTACACCCAATTGTCTTCTCCAATTTCCTCACTTCACAAACAATACCCCAATCCCAGCTTTATTCGCCAGCTTATTGAAGCCCGGAATGGCTGTTTCCAGTAGGGCATTGATCTTGGGATTTTCTGTTCTGAACTCGGATGTTTCTAATCAGATCTCGAATGACCGAGTTCTGATCTCGGATGTTTCTACTTCGATATCGGATGATCAGTATAAAAGAGGGAATATTAATCTGAACCTATAAGAAGTTAGTTTCTCCCCAACTTAGGTTGTATTCAGATTTCTCAAATTCTGTTGGATAGTTGAGCGTAGTTGCAAACGCTCAGGCCGGGATGTAAAATAAAATCCAAAATTCGAGAATGGCCAAAAATTATCCAATCGAGTACACCACCATTTGGACATACTCGATTGGTATTTCCTTATTTATCTTTCTTTAATCTTCCCCATGATGGTGCCCAATTTAGCCTTCATCTTGTCGATAGCTTCGTCAAGGGCTTTTTCCGGAGAACCGCTTTTGCCCACTACG
>JBILPR010000137.1:0-10626 GCA_044373795.1 Algoriphagus sp.
TTTGGTTTTTTCCAAAGCTTCCTCATTCATGTAGCCCTGCATCAGGATTTTCCCGGACAGTGCGTCCTGCACAATTGCCGGAACCAATCCATCCATTTTATTAAAGTCGATATTCATTTTTTTTGCTGATTCTAATTTTTTGAAAAGATAGCTGCACAGATATTTTTAAGATATGGTAACCCGAGATATACTAGCGCATTAATCTTACCTCTCAAGCTTTTTCTAAGCTTTTTAAAGATAGCTACGCAGATTTATTTTTAAGATATGTCCGCAGAGGACGAGATAGACAATTGAACTAGAAATATCTCACGAAGTCTATTGGAGGTATCTCGCGAAGCATATCTTTCTTAATTTCGCGAAGCCTATCTTCTTTTTTATCTTTTAAAACATATCTTCCTTTTATCTCGTGTAGCTTATCTCCTAATCAATCCTCACTTTCTAACACTTAACCCTTCCTTTTCCAGATATTTTTTCAACTCCGGAATCGGAATTTCTTTGAAGTGAAATATACTTGCCGCCAAAGCTGCATCTGCTTTCCCGAAGGTAAACACATCTTTGAAATGCTCCATATTTCCTGCTCCGCCTGAGGCAATCACAGGAATGCTGAGCATGGACGAAATCTCCGCAGTAATCTCATTGGCAAACCCGGCTTTTGTCCCGTCGTGATCCATGGAAGTAAGCAAAATCTCGCCTGCTCCCCGATCGCAAACCTCTTTGGCCCAAGCCTGAGTTCGGAGCAAAGTAGCCTTTCTTCCTCCATGGGTATGGACAAAATCAATCCCGTCAACTTCCCGGGTATCAATCGCCACCACGATACATTGGGAGCCAAACTCAGCTGCCATTTCATCGATGATTTTGGGATTTTGAACGGCTGCCGAATTGATCGAAATCTTATCTGCACCGGCACCCAACAGGAATTTCACATCCTCTATGGTCGAGATTCCTCCACCCACTGTAAAAGGAATATTAATCGCCTTGGCCACTTTGGTGACCAATTCAGCTAAAGTTTTCCGCTTATCTACAGTCGCGGTGATATCCAAAAAGACCAATTCATCGGCACCTTCGTCAGAGTAGATTTTCGCCAATTCTACCGGATCACCTGCATCACGAAGCTGCACAAAGTTTACCCCTTTAACCGTGCGGCCATCTTTGATATCCAGGCAGGGGATGATTCTCTTAGTCAGCATTTTGGATTGGAAAATTTGAAAATTGTAAGATTTGAAAATTGGGATTCTCAGTTGAAAGGTTGGAAAGTGGTAAGGTGGTAAAGTTGAAAAGCCCAAAAGCTGCAAGTTACTTTCTCTCTTCTGGAGATCTCCGTATTCTCTGGCTTCGAGATTTTTTTTTTCTCGCTGCTCTCCTCTTTCTTTCTTGGCTCTTGTCTCTCGCTTCTTGTGTCTAATGTCTTATATCTAATGTCTTGTCTTATCCAAAACTTGCTAATTCTTCCAGCGTCACTCTTCCCTCATAATACGCCTTACCGACAATTGCGCCATAAACTCCGGATTTTTCAAGTTCCTCCAAATCTTTCACGCTGGAAACCCCACCGCTAGCAATCAGCTTCAGACCTGGAATTTCCTGCATGATTTCTATATAAAGATCCAGCGAAGGCCCTTGAAGCAAACCGTCTTTGGCCACATCAGTGCAAATCACATAGCTGATTCCTTTCTCAAAATAGCTTTTGATAAAAGGAATCAAATCCACTCCGGTTGTCTCTTCCCAGCCTCCAACAGCTATTTTTCTATCTTTGGCATCGGCTCCGAGGATGATCTTTTCAGCCCCGAACTTCTGTATCCAGGAGTCAAACAAAACCGGGTTTTTCACCGCAACGCTTCCTCCGGTCACTTGCTTCGCACCAAGGAAGAAAGCTTTCTCGATTTCGGCATCTGCCTGAATTCCACCACCGAAATCAACCTGCAAACTTGTATTTGCGCAAATCCGCTCCAAAACATCCCCATTTACGATTTTTTTAGCTTTGGCACCATCAAGATCAACTAAATGCAATCTGCGAATTCCAGCTCCTTCAAATCGCTTCGCCATCTCGAGTGGGTCGTCGTGGTATTCTTTTTTGCTGCTGTAATCGCCCTGACTAAGTCGGACGCATTTGCCTCCGATGAGGTCGATGGCGGGGATGATGTGCATTCTCGTATTGGAAGATTTTAAAATTGAAAGATTGGAAAATTGGGGCCAATTAGTTGGAAAGTGGTAAGGTTGCAAAGTTGGAAAGTAGCCATAGATGCGCATTTCGTAAATCGTATTTCTTGTTTAGCACTATTTACTGCTTACTGCTTACTGCTTACAACTTACCATTTTCAAATACTTAAGAAATTCTCCAACAATTTCTCTCCGACCGTGCTGCTTTTCTCGGGGTGGGCCTGAATCGCCCAGAAATTATCCCGGTGCAAAATCGCAGAGAAATCATGAATGTAATGCGTGGTGGCTATGGTGTACTCGCTCATTTCTGCATAAAAGCTATGAACATAATACACGAATGGGTTTGCAGGAAGACCGTGTAGCAAAGGATCAGCAGTCAGATTCTCCAACTCATTCCAACCCACATGGGGCACTTTGAATTCCTGAGAATTCTCGGGGATGAAGCGTTTTACTTTCACCGGAAAAACTCCCAAACATTCGGTATCATTTTCCTCTGAATGCTCACACAGCAATTGAAGCCCCAGACAAACTCCCAGAAAAGGTTGTTTCAATTCCTTAATCAGGGTATCAAGTTTCCTGGCTTTCAGGTAAGTCATCGCAGTACTTGCTTCTCCCTGACCGGGAAAAATGACTTTGTCTGCAGCCCGGATTTTGGCCGGATCGTCTGTGAGTTCGGCATCCGCACCTAATCGCTCCAATGCGTAAAGCACTGACTGGACATTGCCTGAGTTGTATTTGATGACAGCTATTTTCATAATTGAAGACGGAAGACGGAAGACGGAGGACGGAAGTGGATGTACTTCGGTCTTCGGTCTTCGGTCTTCGGTCGTTTTTATTTATCCATCTTTTCCTTTAACATCTCCTCCAGCACCGCCTCGATTTCAGGGAGTGACTCAAAGAGTTGCTCGTAGCTTTCGATCACAAAATATTTATCCTGAAAGTGATCTTTCCAATATTCCTGATTCATAATCCGGCGGACGTCATACGGATAATGGGCGGGTTCATCAGAAAGACTAAACTTCGTCTCACCTGCCGAACTCAATATCCCTGCTCCGTAGATCTTCAGTTCGCCGTCCTCTTTGATCAGGCCAAACTCGATCGTGAACCAATAAATCCGGCTCAGCAACTGGATCGCCCAAGGATTCTCAATATGCTTCAGCGCTATTCCGGAGAGCTCCTCCAGGAAGTCCACATAATGCTGATTGGTCAACAATGGCATGTGAGCAAACGCATCATGAAACATATCCGGCTCTTCCAGATAATCAAGTTGCTCCATCTTGCGCAGCCAGGTCGAGGATGGAAAACGTCTGTTGTTCAGCAAGCCGAAAAACAAATCATCGTCGATCAATCCGGGTACTACATGCACAGCCCATCCTGTCGTCTCGGCCAGAACTTCGTTCAGTTCTTCGAAATTGGCAATCTTATCCGCAGAAAAATTTACCGCCTCCACTCCTTCCAAATAAGCTTTTGAGGCTGCTTTGGGAAGATTTGGCATTTGTCTTTCAAAAAGAATCTTCCAAACCTTGAAATCTTCTTTGGTGTAGGACTCGTACTCCTGCTTCAACACTTGTAATCTCGGGTCACTGAAGACCCAATTTTTAGGTTTATCAGTCATTGTATATTTGGGTTAATAATCTCTCTTTCAAAATAAAAAAAGGCCTAAACCGGAACGGAATAGGCCTCAATATTTTTTATCCAAAAACCAAAGACATTCCTATTCCTCAATTGAGGAGATGATAAGAATGATGTACGTAGGTTCTTGGTGTTAGATTCATGATTCAAATTTAAGCAGGTAATCGGCGTGGCACAAACTTATTTTGGATCAACTCTAAAATTTTTCAAGAAAACGGCGGTTAAACCCAAATCACTTCAGAATGCTAGAATTTCTGCGGGACTTGAAAACGGAACTTCTTATTGATCTGGTCCTGATCTTTTGGAGAAATTAGCCCATTTGGGATGAGAAGCTGGTTTTTCTTTATCCAACGGCAAAGTGTCCGCGCAGAAATCCCATACTCCTGTGCTATTTCCTGACGTGATTTGGCTTTTTGGTTCATTGTTTAAAAAAATAAAATTTCAACTATAAAATATAATTTCATTAAGGCTAACTAAAAAAACTTACAATCACAAAGAATTTTTCACGAAAACGATTTCTTTAGAAAAAGCCTCTTAACAATCTTGGCTTGAACCTAACTACAAGAATTCCATCAAAGATGATTTGTCTGATTTTGTCCGATTTTGTCCGATTTTGTCCGATTTTGTCCGATTTTGTCCGATTTTGTCCGATTTTTAAAATATTATATCCACTATTTTTAATGAAACAATATTTTTAAATGGAAAAGGTTAATTCTTTAAAATTTTCTTTCATAAATCAACCTTCGATCTATCTGAATCGACTTAGCCTAATAAGCTTCCTCTCGGCTATAACTATTCTGGCATTCTTTCCAACTTTCTTCAACAGTTTTCAACTTGGCTGGGATGATACCTGGCAGGTGCTTGAAAATCCTTTGGTCCATGATTATTCCCTAAGAGCGATTTTTTTCCACTTCACCCATTTTTGGCAAGGCCAATACTCTCCTGTCAACTCTCTTTTTTATCTGATGATGAATCTGGTTTTCGGGATGAATGCCACCGCTTTTCATACCGCATGCCTATTGATTCACCTAATTAATTCTTGGCTGGTTTTCAGCATCTCTATTCTTGTGATTTCGAAATTTCTACCAACTATTGGCAATTCCAGAACTCAAGGTTTTGCGTTTTTAGCAGCATTACTTTTCGCTGCTCATCCCCTACAGGTGGAATCCGTAGCTTGGATCAGTGCTTCCAAAATTATCCTCTATGGGTTGTTTACCCTGTCCGCCATCTGGTCTTATTTCACGTACATTCAGAACAAAAAACCAATCTGGTTAATCGTTACTGCCTTAGCTTATATTTTTGGATTTGCTTCCAAGGAACAGGCAATCATTCTCCCTCTGAATTTGCTGCTTATCGATTTTGCATGGGGCCGGTTTACAGGAATAAATTGGAGACAACTCCTTTCCTCCCGGGTTATCCTTGAAAAAATCTCGTTTTTCCTGCTGGCTTTGGCCTTCCTCTATTTTACCTGGGTCAACAGTCCCGGAGGGATTCAACAAGAAGCTGGCTATCCTTTATATCAAAGAATTGTCTTTGCTTTTTATAGCTTAGTAGAATATGTTTTTCGGTTTTTAGCTCCGGCCAAACTGTACTTCTTCCATCCCTTTCCCATGTCACCCGGAGAAGTACTTCCGCTGTACTATTTGGGATACCTTCCTCTGGCAGCGATCATCGGATATTTTGTTTGGGATCAGTATCGCAATGGGAATGCCATTGTTCTTATCGGCTTTTTGTTTTTCCTGGTCAATTTGGTTCTGGTTCTCCACATTATTCCCCTTCCCCGACCTGTCATCACGGCCGACCGCTATATGTATCTCAGTGTGATAGGACTGGCTTGGGTATTGGTTGGCTTGGGACAAACGTGGATTTCTTCGGCGCAGTCCAAAAACCGGAATGTCATCTATCTTGGAGGTTTGGTTTGGTTGATCTTTTTGGGTATCCAGACAAATCTAAGAACCGACGAATGGAAAGACAGTGATTCCACTAAATCCAATGTGATCAAACTCATTGAGAAAAAACATGAGGAGGAAGAAACTGATCCACTCTTTAACCTGATCGAACATGAATGACTTTTTGATATCCGTGGTCGTCCCCTGCTACAATGAAGCCGAAAACATTCCGGTTTTGGTCAAACGGCTCCAACATACTTTAGCTGGCTATTCCTTTGAAATCATCCTGATCAATGATGGTAGTACCGATACGACTCAACAGGAACTGGAACTGTTTTCTGCATTGGACAGCAGGGTTTCTTATCTGAGTTTTTCAAGAAACTTCGGCCACCAAGCAGCCCTCAAAGCAGGGATAGACCATGCCCAAGGCGACTGCATCGTGACTTTGGATGCGGATATGCAAAAACCGCCTGAGATCATTCCTGAAATGGTCGCCCTGTGGCAAAAAGGGAATGAAATAGTAACCGCAGTCAGTAAAAATGAAGGACAGCCCACCCTATTCAAGCGATGGACCTCAACTGCTTATTACCGGATGTTAACCTGGCTTGCCGAGCATCCGATCGTACAACATGGTGCAGATTTTAGGTTGATCGACCGGAAAGTAGCATCAATTATCCGAAGCATCCAAAGTCAGAATCTGTATCTGAGGGGAATTTTCGCTTGGGCAGGCTATACCCAAGCCACCATCTACTATCGGGAGGAAAAAAGGTTGGCTGGAACGACCAAGTATAGCTTGGGTAAAATGTTGAATCTGGCAAGTAATGGAATCACTTCCCTTAGTATCAAGCCCCTGCGAATGGCCTTGGCTATGGGGGTAGGCTTTGCATTCATGGCTTTTGGATATGGGATCTATGCCATCAGTATCGTTTTTCTGGGCATGACCGTGCCAGGCTGGGCTTCACTGGTGGCGAGTATTGTGTTTCTCTCCAGCATTCAATTGATTGTCCTCGGAGTGATCGGAGAATATATTGGAAAAATATACCGGGAAGTGAGTCAACGTCCCACTTACCTGATTTCCAAAACAAATCTGAACTTAAATTCAGATCTAAGAAAGGAAAATAAGGAGCACTTGTACCAACTAGAAAGGAGGAAAGTCATGACCTAGGATAAAAAAGCACTTTTGACACTTCAAACAGAATGATCAAAACGTAAAAAGGGAACGAAATAACCTTTTAAACAAATACAATAATCATTTAAACACCATTAACATGAAATCAAGGATTAATAAATTTGCAAAAACAATTGCCATTGGGATATTCTTCATGGCATTGTTCTTTAATGTTAAATTGAGTTTGGAGGATCCATTTGTCCGTATTGACAATAAAATACTGGCTCAGACTTCTTCTTCTACTTCTTCAAATGATTGGCCAGTTTGGGTATGTTGTCAGGCGCAAAGTGAGGGCTGTGTTACAAGAGATGGGAGCTTTTACATGCCTTATGATCGCACCTATTATGGCGCATCTACCTGTCCATAATACCATTAACGGGAGGGGGAAGGCAAAACCTACCCCTTTCATTTAATTCACGGTTAAAACTTATCATCGATGAAATCAACTCACTTTTCAATGAAACATTCCAACTTTATCCTACTGTTATATATTTCTATAATTTTTATTTCCTGCAAACCATCCACCAAAAAAGATATAGAATTTAATCCCGAAAAATTAGCATCATATTATTTAGTATCCGAAAAATCAGATAATACCAACATCATAAATCCAAGGAGACTATTTAGTAAGGGCGGCTTTCTTATTGTCATTGAAGACTATCGAATGCCTCCAGACCTACCATTAATTCATATTTTTAGAAAAGCCCCTTTAACATACTTTAATTCCAAAGGAAAAATTGGATTTGGCCCATTTGAAGCACCATCAGTGGAGGTCTATAATCCCTCGCAATCTGACAGCACATTCGTAATGTTCAGTGGTATGGAAAGAAAATATATAGAATACAATATATATGACAATTCTAGGCTTGGTATCAGGGAGTTTAAAATACCTGACTCTGAAACTCCCCTAGGATCTCTATTTTTTTCACCAGATTCAATTTTTATCGGAATACCAACATACGATAAGAACAAATTCGTAGAAGTCAATCTTCAAGGAAAAAAAATCAATGGATATGGAGAGTGGGATCAGATAGAAGGAAAAAAAGAGATGTCTTATTACCATCATTTCCACCTAAACCAAGGCCGGTTTAAATCTGATGATGACTTTACACTGCTTGTTAATGCTTCATTATACCGAGACAGATTAGAAATTTTTGACTTAAAAACTAAGGAAATAAAAACGATTAATGGCCCATCCGCAGAGCTTCCTGAATTTAAATTTTATGAAGCCAGTATGCCTTTGGATTTTCCAATATCAAACCCTTATAGTTATCGTGATGTCTATATTTCCAATGAAAGGATATATGCCTTGTACGGCGGTCTAAGCGAAATTGATTATAAGGAGACCAGCGAATTAGCAATGAAAATATTTGTTTTTACCCGAAAAGGCGAACCGATTCTCAAGTTTGATCTTGACAGGTCAGTACACTCAATAGTTGTAGACGAAGAGCTCAACAAGATTTACGGATTGACTACAGATGAAAATCCTGGAATAGCGGTATTTAATATTTCACCCGAAGTTTTCCAAATCTTGAAAAAAAGTAAATAAACTAAGAATGTTCAGGTGCGTACTTAAATCCAAATATCATCGTCCCCTACTCAGCAAAGTCCTTTATTTTTCAGTCTAGAAATTCAAAAAGACGATGTAGCTGGAATTTTATTCCCTACTTGCATAATACGCCCCTTTCAGGTCTTGGCTCGACCAAAGAAGACTGGGATCCGTAGCCCACCATAGAAGGGTTTTAAATCCTTCTATGGTTGCCGGTTCATCACAACAACTCAAAGCCCTTCCGCATCGCGAAGCTTTGTCTGATCCAGGATGCAAGCCTTGCGCTTTGCGCAAAGTCAAGTGTCTGCTGCCCGTCTGAATACGCTTTGTCCGGCACTTCATGAGATTCGTAGATGATTCCATCCGCACCCGACATCACTCCTGCGAGCGACATTTGAGGCACATATTCACGGATTCCGATTCCGTGAGACGGATCCACGATCACCGGCAAATGGGATTTTGCTTTCAAAATCGGAATCGCATTCAGGTCCAGTGTATTTCTACTTGCCCGCTCATACGTTCTGATTCCTCTTTCGCAGAGAATTAGTTTTTCATTTCCTCCAGAAAAAACATATTCCGCTGACTGAAGCAATTCTTCGATCGTGCCGGAGATTCCGCGCTTGATCATCACCGCTTTGTCCACTTTTCCCAGTTCATCCAGCAAGTTGAAGTTTTGGGTATTTCTTGCGCCGACCTGGTAAATATCCACGTATGGATACATTTCCTCTATTTGAGAAACCTGCATTACTTCGGTTACGATTTTGATTCCGGCTTCGCTTGCGATTTCATACCAAAGTTTCAGTCCGTCAATTCCCAAACCTCTGAAAGCATACGGGCTGCTTCTGGGTTTGAAAACTCCACCACGCATCATTTTGATTCCGTTATCTACACAGTGCTTGACCACAGAACGGATCTGCTCTTCAGATTCGATGGAGCAAGGACCGGTGATGATGGCCATTTCCCCGTCTTTGATGAATACACCGTCCCCGAGATCTACAGAAGTTGGCTTGGCTTTCCATTTTTTGGAGACGAGTTTATATTCATCGGAGACGATGTGAATGTCAACGATTCCGTCCATTTGGCCGATTTTCCGAATATCAAACTCATTTTTTCCGATTCCGATCAAATAGTCTCCCAATTGGGTTTTCACCTGAGTGGTTTTGTAGCCGAGTCCATTGACTTGGGCGATCAACTTTTCTTTTTGTCCTTCGGAAATATCGGGTTGAAGCTGGATAATCATGTTTTAAGTATGAATTAAGAGTTACGATTGACGTGGCTGCTATTAGAGTTTTAAGCTTTACCAAAGTTTGAATATTTCAAAAAAGCCTAGTCAATTACCGATTTGATATATTCTTGAATATCTTTTGATAAGTCAGTTGACTCTTTGATTTTCTTGATGAAAGCTGATCCGATGATCGCTCCATTGCTGTATTTGGAAACCGTGCTGAAAGATTCTGAATCCGAAATCCCGAAACCGATCAGGCATGGATTTTTCAGATTCATTGCTTTCACCCGCTCGAAATAGGCAATCTGCTCCTCGCTGATTCCAGTTTTCGCACCGGTAATGCTATGCGCAGAAACCATGTAGATGAATCCGTCTGAGTTGGAGTCAATCTCCCTGATCCTATTTTCACTCGTTTGAGGCGAAATCAGAAAAGTATTGACCAGGCCGTATTGATCGAAGAGTGGTTTGAACTCATCCAAATATTGCTGCATCGGAAGATCCGGAAGGATTAACCCATCGATGCCAACTTCCTGGCATTTCTTGCAAAATTCTTCCATCCCGTATTGGATGATTGGATTAAGATATCCCATCATCACAACCGGAATGCGGATTTTAGCTCTGAAACCCACCAGTTGGGAAAAGAGTTTTTTGAGACTCATTCCATTTTCCAAGGCAATCATATTGCTATCCTGAATGGTGGGTCCGTCTGCGATCGGGTCGGAATAAGGAACGCCAATCTCGATGATATCTGCTCCGCCAGCCTGAATCGCCTCCATGACCGGAAGTGTATCTTCAAGATTTGGGAAACCTGCAGTGAAATAGATCGAGAGAACCCGCTCTTTTTTATGGTTGAATAAGTAGTGTATTCGGTTCATTTTTATTGGAATTTGAAAAATTGGGTTGGAAGGTTTGAAAGTTGCAAGGTGGTAAGGTTTTGTAACTTGAATGCCGATGCGAACATTACTTCAATATTCAGGATTCGATGTTCGACATTCTTCATTTCTTTTTT
>JBILPR010000474.1:0-3048 GCA_044373795.1 Algoriphagus sp.
GTCAAATCCTTGCTCGCTTGGTCGGAAAGGATAATTGTCTCCCAAATGCCATTTTCCAAAAATCCCGGTTTTATAATTTGCCTTTTTGAGCATTTCGGCAAGGGTGATTTCTTCTGTGGCCATCATGGCACCTCCGTTGTAGGTGTCTCGTATTCCTGTCCTAAGGGAATACCTTCCCGTCAAAAGGCTTGCCCGTGTTGGTGCACAGACTGGGGAAACATAAAAATTGGTAAACTGGATACTTTTTTTCGCAAAATTGTCAATTACAGGGGTCCTTACATGTGGGTTGCCGTTAATTCCTAAGTCCCCATAACCTTGATCATCCGTAATGATCACAATTACATTGGGTCTGGTATTCTGAGCAAAACAGAGGCTGGAAAGTGCAAGAAAAACAAAGTACAAAGAAATTGATTTTTTAAGTTTCATAAGTTATAAAGGGTCAGTCCGCTTCGTCAAGCATCAAAATGAGAAAATCAATCCTTTAATTTAACTTTTTAGATACTTTTTTTATAAAACGCTTTTCAGTGGGGACTCGAGGGTCAATTCGCTTTATCTTCAGACTTGGAAAATAAATTACTCCCGGTCGAAAAAAGGATGTGAATCCCACAGCAGATGAATTTACTCCAGTACCAGTACTAGACTACACCCAAGCGAAAATTTGTTCTACAGCCAGTAGGGAGGGATAGAGGGTGATGAGTATTGGCAGGGTAAAGGATTTTGAATTGGGGATTTGAAATCTGCCATGAACTTTCATTCGGCAAGAAGAGCATGAATTGGGTTGCAAACCCACCACCTATAGGAGTTCGCGATTGCAAATCCCAAACAGCCGCAATAGCTGTCGGGCTATGCTCAGGTGAACATGCATATTACACCCAGTGTGGGACTGGGTCTAGGTACTATCTTTCGAAACAAGAAATTTCTGAAAATTTTTATCTTTACGATACCGTAGAGGTAGCATACAATGATCGTTCACTTGGATGTTTACCTTGTGTAGTGCTGACTTGATCGGCACTACTTTTTTCAGCTTTTGCAAAGCTGACCAGAGAAGGAAGCTCCAGCTCCTGTTCTTTGGATATTTTGAGTTGATATTCCTCGTTAAATGGCGTGTTGGTTTTCCACAATGCGTAAATGGTGGTTAGAATTTTCTTTTAGACAGCCACATAACTTTTCATCTTCAGGCCATGCTTTTCGAAAGTCCGATTGAATAGGTTGCAGAAAGGCTTGACTTGGTAGTTGACTGCCTGGAATGCGGGCATGAACATCGCCCGCCTGATTCTTGAGTTGCCTTTTTTTAAGATTTTGGTTTTTCCGTTGTGCTTTCCCGACTGGTTTTCCACGACATCATATCCGGAATAGCTGACCAGCTGCTTGGTGTTTTCAAACAGTTCAAAGCCGTTGGTTTGGGCCAGCACGATGGCCGCTGTCAGGATTCCCACTCCTTTGATCGTACAGATATTGCAGACCTTTTCCCAGACTTCTGCCTCGGATTTGAGGTGATTCTTTATACTGGACTATAGCTGTTCGAGCTGCTTGTCGATAAGTTTGATCATGCTTTCCAACTGCTTTTCAACGGCCTTTGAGGAATACATGCCGTTTTTAATGGCATGGAGCTGATTTCTTGAAACAGTCTTTTGTTCCTGCAAGCTCTGGTGGTGTCTGGTCAAAGAACGGAGTTCATAGAAAAATCTACCGAAAGCCGACCAGACAGGCAGGCATTGTTCTGCTCCCATCTGGGCAAGGCCTTTAGAGTCTATACTGTCGTTTTTTGACTTATTGCCCGCCGACCGGAGATAATTCTTCGCTTTATTTGGTAAGACCACGGACACAGAATACCCCTTCTCAAAGAGGCATAAAGCACAAGACTCATGGTAATTCCCAGTGGCTTCCATACAGATCACCAGAGGAATGCTTTGGTTTTTCCGGTTTTTTCTAATCCAAATATCCATGGATTTGAAACCATCCTTTGAATTGGAAAAGGTCTGGGTAGTCTTTACTATGACTTTTTGGCTCCAATCTATAGTGGATAAACAGCCGTTGATGGATTTACTGGAAATATCCAGTCCGACAGAATATTTTAACATAGAATTGAAAGTTAGAAAAACAGGATCCCCTCTTAATCTTTACTCATCGGTATGGAACATTGAAGGAATCCTTCATGCTTAGGTACTATTCAGACTCAAAGAGAAAAAAATAAAGGTGTGATTCCTACACCACAGTATCAGCTTTGCTGTACTTAGTTTGCAAATCTAGCTACACCTTTATTCTGTTTTTTGGTTCGATTTAAAGATATGAGTTTGTAACTAGACCCTTATATTATTTCCAATTTTCAATTGGCTAAAAACAATCGGTCACCAATAATCAAGCTCTATAAGTCCCTTCAATCCAGCGTAATTTCTAGCGGTGGAATAAAGAAAACCGGTCGAATTGAAAGTTCTTGGTGATTGAAAAGAGTAGTTACAGACTACGCTTAGACAATCATTCTACACCTAGAAGGGGGCCCCTAAAGATAATTTTTCTATCCTCAAAACTATCTTGAGAACTTGGGTGAAAACTGACTCCTTTGGTTTTGCGTAGGCTTGGCTCCTTTAGCAGCCAGGATTTCCGGGAAAATCAAACGTGCCGTTTGTGCGGCTAGCTAAAATCCAATTAAAAAAAAATGTGGGATTGGAAAAAAAATACACAAGTGTCAGCAATGATCGTAGGCTCATTTACTTTTTTGAAAAACTTTTTTTACCTGTTAATGATTATTTAAAACTCGTAATAGAAAATTATTTATTATCTAAATAAACAATAAGTCTATTTGTCATTTGTACAATTTCCTCTTCTGAAATTTTAGATAATTCACAAAGGTGATTCATGGCTAAAAAGCCTCTTTTTTCTAAATAATCTTGAAGTCTTTTTCCATTAATTTCTTTATCTGTTTGGGGTTTCAAAAAAGGAAGGAGAAAACATTTAACCCGGACTATGCATTAGGTTTCGTTATGAGGACAGTAAGTGCAATAAAATCAGGCTGTTTGGAGACTGAGGCATAGCACCGCTATGGTGAAG
>JBILPR010000476.1:0-3046 GCA_044373795.1 Algoriphagus sp.
GCATTTTTCTCTTTCAACGTGGATGGTGGCCGTTGTGAAGCTTGCGCCGGAGAAGGTACCACCACGGTGGAAATGCAATTCATGGCAGATATTCATCTGCTTTGCGAATCCTGCAAGGGCAAGCGCTTCAAAAATGAGATTCTCGATGTCAAATACAAAGATAAGGACATCTCCGAAGTGTTGGATTTGACGATCGACGAGGCGTTGGAATGTTTCAAAGGCAAAACCCAGATCATCAATAAGCTTCAGCCACTTCAGGAAGTTGGGCTTGGCTACATCGGAATGGGTCAATCGAGCAATACACTTTCCGGAGGAGAAGCTCAGCGCGTGAAGCTGGCGTCTTTCCTTGGAAAAGGAGGCACCAAATCCGGGGATCATATTCTCTTTATTTTTGACGAACCCACGACCGGACTTCACTTCCACGACATCAGCAAACTGCTTCATTCCATCAATGCCCTCATTGATCAGGGTCACTCCGTGATCATCATCGAGCATAATACCGAAGTGATCAAATCAGCCGATTGGGTGATTGATTTGGGACCTGAGGGAGGACATAAAGGCGGATACCTGACCTTTGCAGGTACTCCTGAGGATATGATGCGAGAAAAGGATAATTATACTGCGAAATATTTGAGAGAAAGTTTTGTTTAGATTTTTCTAACTGATCATCGATTACTTAGAAATACTTTCTAAGTAATCGATGATTAAACTTGGAATTTAATCTTTTTTTTTTCTACTTACTGGAGAATTAAGTTACAGGCCTGAGCTTTTTTTAAATTCAAATTTTCAATAAACTAACTTTTAACAATTATGAAAAAAATAACTTCAATTTTAACTCTAGTTTTAACTCTAAATGTTGGAATCTCATTTGAATCTCCGTCGATTGCACAACAATTTGTTTGGGGTTATCAATTAGAAGACATTCCCTGTTCCAGGTGGTGGGCCATTTATAGAAAACACTGCATGCCTACATCAGGGGGATTTTGTCAAGCGATAACACAAACTGATTGTCCTGGCCCACCTTATATTGCAGGAGGATAATTTTTTTGGGTTCTACCACGAATTTAATGGAGAACACAACTCTTAGGTGAGTACTCTGATGGCTTAAGCTTTATAAGGCATTGAAAATCAAACATAAATCGCTCAGGAAAGTGGCTCCAGTTTCTATTTTAATAGCTCTTATTTATATTCCACTAAATTGAGGGTAGAACCATAAGTAAAAAGAAAATGGTTCTACCCTTAAGTTAGTGGAATGTTTGATTGCTGTTAATGAAAAAATACAACCCGCAAACATTAAGAGGTTTTATATCTAAAAATCAGGTTTAAATGGAATCCATTTTCCTGAGGTGAAGCTTCACCTCTTCAGATCTCCATAAATTACTGGTAGAACCAAATATATTTTTGATTTGCTTATAACTACATCATCAATGAAAACACTCATTTTACTTTTTTTCCTAATATTAAACTTCTCTTGCGGAACTGCAGAGATAAATAGCCCTTCAGTGGAAAATATTGAAATAGATTTAAATAACAATATCCAAGGTTCCATGTCCAGCCTTTTTGACAGCATAAGATATGTTTTACTCGAAGAAAATGATACCCTCCCTTTAGTTAGATATTTTAAAACAATTATCGAAAATGATCAAATTTATGTGGAAGACAATCAACTCAACAATTTGTTTAAATTTGATCTTAATGGAAAACTTATCTCAATTATAAAATCATCAGGATCTGGCCCAAAAGAATTTTTTCAAATAGAAGACTTTCAAGTAAAAAATGACACATTAATTATTCAAGACAACCTATCAGGAAAACAAATATTTTTTAATAGGCACGGCGATTTTATTAAAGAACTAAAATTAGGTATACCATCAACAAATTTTTACAGAGGAAACAATTTTACATTACATTTCCTAAACGGATCCTTAACTAATTCCGGAAAAGATTTTTTAAGGATATCAGACACAGGAAAGGAAAATGGGTTTTTAAATCTCAATCCAAATAACCTAAGAGGAAGAGTAAGATTATTGCATGGATTCGTTACACCAAAGTTTACCAATACCTTAAGCATAACAATTCCATTTTCATATGATGTAGCCTTCTTTGATTCTATTGGATCAATGAATAATTTAAAATCTTTCTCATTTTTAAACCAACCCTTAGAAGAGGAAATTGAAGGTCAAATAAAAATAATAAATGCATTTTTTTCCTTCCCAAATTTTTACTACATGACCACTTATCTAGGGAGAAATGGATATCAAATTATTCTAAATAAAAATTTTGAGCCTCAAAAAATTGGGGAAAATCTAAAAAATGATTTTGATGGCGTGAATTTTTATATTCTCCCAATATCATTTTATGAGAATTTTTTAATATTATATTTTCCATCTTCGGACATTTATAATCTCTATAAAAATTCAGAAGGGGAAAGTAAAATAAAATACCCCAAAGCTACCATTCATGAATTTGTAAAAAATAACGAACCCGAATTAAAAAATGACAGACATGTTTTGGTTTTTTTAAAAATTAAAAATGGAATTGAATTTTCAAAATAAACAAAGTCACCAAGTCAATTTTATCTAGGCCGATACCTGACTTTTGCCGGTACCACTTAGGAATTGATGAGGGAAAAGGATAATTATACTGCGAAGTACTTGAGGGAGAGTTTTGTTTAAACGGTTGAGGTTTTCAAAACCTCGAAGGTTTCCTATATTGGTCCTAGATTTTGGGATCTTAGCTCAGTTGGTTTAGAGCGCTGCTTTGACAGAGCAGAGGTCATGGGTTCGAATCCCTTAGGTCCCACAGAAATAGCTATGAAGGCAGAAAGTCACGAAGGATTTTCTGCCTTTTTTTTTGCAAAAATTTAGCGCCTTAATGGTTTCGTGGCTACTCTTTTTTCAGAAACTCCATCAACCCCACTGCCTTTAATTCTTTGAATTCAAAACATTTTACCATGAAAATCGAAGATTTGATTTACGATTTTCATGGTAAAACTTAAAAGGACGAAAGCAAATTCAATGTATTTTTTGATTGAAACCTCTTCGGA
>JBILPR010000477.1:0-3043 GCA_044373795.1 Algoriphagus sp.
GCGTGCAGGTATACTTTGGAGTGCAGATTCGAAGCAATTCATCCTCACCCGGTCAGATAGTCGATTAGTAAAAGACCTTTGGGTATTGCATAATTCCCGTGATCCGAGACCAACGCTTGAGACTTATAAGTATCCAATGCCGGGAGATAAGGAACAGCCAATTCAGGAATTATACCATTATTCTTTCACCGCTGAGAAGATGTCAAACCTCCCGGTTGGACTATGGAAAGATCAGGTCCTGGGAGTATATTCAGCTCCATTGAAGGAAAATACACGCGACGATGAGTTCAGACCAGTGACCTGGCTCGGCGATGCAAATAGCTTCTATTATTCGATCACTTCCCGGGATTTGAAGCGTGTGGATATTGTCCGCTGGAATCTTGCCACCAATCAAAAAGAAGTAGTGATCGAGGAGCGAAGCAATGCCTATATCGATTTCGCCAGCCCCGAACTTGTCAATAACGGAAGAGAGATCATCTTCTGGTCAGAGCGTGACGGTTGGGGACATTTCTACCTCTATGGAGCAGACGGAACTCTGAAAAGACAATTGACCAACGGGGCTTTCCACACGGACCGGGTAGCAAGGGTGGATGATAAAAACAGAAAACTCTACTTCATCGCCAGTGGACGTGAAAAAGGAGAGGATCCTTATTACGAGCATTTATACAGTGTGAATTTGGATGGGGGAGCAGTTTCTCTTTTGAATTCAGGCAACTTCAATCATAGCTCTGAAGTAAATGACAATGCAAATTTCTTTGTCAACAACTTCTCCCGAGTAAACACAACTCCGGTTTCTGTCCTGATGGATAAGTCGGGTGCCAAAATTATGGATCTGGAGACGGCGGATCTTTCCCAGCTTTTTGCATCAGGATATATATTCCCCGAGCCTTTCAAATTCAAAGCAGACGATGGAATCACGGATTTGTACGGTGTGATGTACAAGCCTTTCGACTTTGACTCCACCAAGCTATACCCGATCATCGAGTATGTATATCCCGGACCGCAAACTGAGGCTGTGAATAAGGCTTTTGGAAGAGGAATGGATCGTACAGATCGATTGGCGCAGTTTGGATTTGTGGTTATTACCCTTGGAAACAGAGGCGGGCATCCCGGCAGATCCAAGTGGTATCATAACTATGGCTACGGTGATTTGAGAGATTACGGTTTAGCAGATAAGAAAGCCGCAGTGGAGCAATTGGCAGATCGTCATACATTCATTGACAAGTCAAAAGTGGGTATTCACGGACATTCCGGAGGAGGATTTATGTCCACAGCAGCGATGCTCGTTTACCCTGATTTCTTCAAAGTGGCGGTTTCCTCTGCGGGAAATCACGAGAATAATATTTACAACCGTTGGTGGTCTGAGAAGCATCATGGAGTGGATGAGCAGATTTCTGCCAAAGGCGATACGACTTTCGTGTATCAAATCGAGAAGAATACAGAGCTGGCAAAAAACCTGAAAGGAAGATTGATGCTCTCCCACGGGGATGTTGATAACAACGTGCATCCGGCCAATACCATCCGAATGGCAAACGCGCTGATGAAAGCAAACAAGCGTTTTGATCTGGTGATTTTGCCGGGTCAGCGACATGGCTATGGGGATATGGTGGAATATTTCTTCTGGAAAATGGGAGACTACTTCGTGCAGCACCTGATGGGGGATCACACGCCTCCGCCGGTGGATATGGTGGAGATTCAGCGGGAGAAACCGATAGCGAATTAAATTTTGTAAGTAGAAAGCAGTAAAAAAGTAAAAGCCCGGTTCTGTGATGGAATCGGGCTTTTTTGAAAACTTTTTAGGTTTAAAAAACCTCAAAGGTTTTATTTTTCACCGCAAAGATCACAAAGAATAATACTTACCACGGCGCTGGATTTATAGGTCGCGCAGAGGAGGAGCAGAGGCACAGATAAAAAGCCTGAAGGGCTGAAATTGTAATAGCCCGGGGTGGAGCTTGCGAAACCCCAGGTAAAATGAATAGCAATGCGAATTTTTTTTGGCCGATTCAATTTCAAAATCCAATTTCAGGTGTCGCCAAAAACAGGCAATGTTGATTTTTTGACCACAAAAGCCGCAAAGAGTCAGCTAAGGAACGCAAAGGAGGAACACTTAGATACGCTTTGAATAGGACGTTCATCAATTTTTTCATTTCGGATTTCAAATCCTATGAATTGAGTTCGAAATTGCAAATTTCGAACAGCGGATTTTCAATCCAAGAGAACTTCCCAATAATGGACTCTATTAGGAAGGATTGTGCTTACCTTTAAAATCCCCAGATAAGCAGTGCGCCATGATAATTTTTGAATGTGATAATTGTGCTCATTCGCTTTTTTTTGAGAATCATACCTGCGAAAAGTGTAGACACTTGACGGGGTATTCGTTGATTGATAAGAGAATGCTGACTTTCGATCCCTCGCTTTCAGTCTTAGTTTCCGATAAGGATGGGAGGGAATTCCGATATTGTAAAAACAAAGAATCGGGTGTTTGCAACTGGTTGATCCCGATTGAAAAAGAAGCGAAGTTTTGCCCTGCTTGTGAGCTCAACAGAACGATTCCCAATCTTTCTGATCATAAGAATTTTCAGAAATGGAGAAAACTGGAAGTGGCAAAACACCGATTGATCTTCCAATTGGAGAGCTTGAATCTTCCGTATATCAGTAAACTGAAAGATAAGAGTCAAGGAGTTTGTTTTGATTTTCTTTCCCGAAACTCCAGCCATAGCCGGATGACTGGTCATGCGAGTGGTGTCATTACCATCTTGTTGGATGAGGCGGACTCTGTCCATCTCGAAATGATGAAAACTCAGCTGTTTGAGCCCTACCGTACACTGATAGGTCATTTCAGACATGAAGCAGGACACTACTATTGGGATAGATTGGTGGCTAACCACCCGGAGACTTTGCAGCAATTCAGGGGTATTTTTGGAGACGAGCGATTGGATTATGGGCAATCCCTGAAAACCTATTATCAATCCAACTTTCAATCCGATTGGAAAAAGAACTTCATCAGTAAATATGCGACTTCCCATCCCTGGGAAGATTGGGC
>JBILPR010000138.1:0-10556 GCA_044373795.1 Algoriphagus sp.
GAAGCGAGGAACCATGAAAAATTCTTGAAGTCTTCAGTTGGAAAAAGATATCTCAAAATCTTGTAAGAGCAATCTCGTGCGGGCCTGCCTGCTGCAGGCAGGTTCGATTCCCGTTCCTGGTACTTAAGGCCTCGCAGTGATGCGGGGCTTTTTTGTTGTATATTTTTTAATGTTTACTGTATATGCAATTTCAAGTGAAACCTCAAACTACATCTATGTTGGCTTGACCTCCAATCTTCAAGAAAGGCTATTCAGGCACAATAGCGGATATGAAAAAACGACAAAACCTTACAGACCATTTCGGCTTATTTATACGTTGGAATTTTTGACTCGATTCGAAGCGAGGAACCATGAAAAATTCTTGAAGTCTTCAGTTGGAAAAAGATATCTCAAAATCTTGTAAGAGCAATCTCGTGCGGGCCTGCCTGCTGCAGGCAGGTTCGATTCCCGTTCCTGGTACTTAAAGCCTCGCAGCAATGCGGGGCTTTTTTGTTTAAAAAACAAAACCCCGCATTGATCAGTCAAAGCGGGGTTTTTGTCGGAATTCAGGTCCGGTTATTTTTTGATAATTCCCTCCAAATCAGCAGGAGAATAACCAACAGACTTCAGAGTTTTTCGATCTCCTTCCCGGAAGACAAGGTAAACATCGCCCTCCTGCTCAAAGAAACAAGGGGTGCCTTTCAATTCGTAATGGACAACGGTTGCTTTTGCTTCTTCGATACTCTTACAGGCTTTGCTCATATTGGAGCGCTGCACTTCATCGAAGAGTTCTTTGAATTTTTCTCCCAAGCCAAACTCTAAAATCGCACCCGAAAGCACGTACTGAAGATCGCAGAGCGCATCGGATATTTCTACGATGTCTTTGTTTTCGATTCCTTCCTGCAGCTCTTTCAGTTCCTCAGCCAAAAGCGATACCCTCAGATCACAGCGGGTCTGATCAGGAATTGTCGGCGTGGGAAGTACAGGGTGTTTGAACGTTTCGTGGAAGAGGGCGACAGAGGTGAGTGACTTAGGATCTTGCATGGAGAAAATGAAAATTTGAAAGCCTGAAATAAATGAAAAAGACCGGAATTTCCGGCCTTTCAAGTTTGATTTTCGAAGGTATTACATCGCAGCCGTAAATCGCTCCGACACTTTAGACCAATTGATGACTTTCCAGAAGGCAGTAACATAATCAGGTCTTCTGTTTTGATAATTCAAATAATAAGCGTGCTCCCAGACATCAATACCCAGGATCGGGATTCCTTTCACTTCCGCCACATCCATCAAAGGATTGTCCTGATTTGGGGTGGATGAAACGACCAATTTTTTATCAGCTGCAACTGAAAGCCATGCCCATCCTGAACCGAATCGGGTTTTCGCTGCAGTTTCAAACTGAGTCACGAACAGATCAAAGCTCCCAAAAGAGGTATTGATCGCATCGGCAAGTTTTCCTTCAGGTTCTCCACCTGCATTCGGAGACATAATGTTCCAAAACAATTCATGATTGTAATGACCGCCTCCATTGTTTCTCATTTTTGCGCTGTATCTGGAGATTGATGAAAGCACATTTTCCAAAGGCTTGGAAGTATCTACTTTTTCTTCTGTAGCCGCACTTGCCAGGTTTGAAGCATAAGCTGAGGCATGCTTTGTATAATGAATCTCCATCGTCCGGGCATCGATAACCGGTTCAAGAGCTGAAAAATCATACAGCAAAGGCGTTTGGGCAAATCCGGTTAAGAATATTCCTGCGGGGTTTCCTTTTGCCACTGCGCAAGAACTGGACAAAATTCCTGCTCCTGCCAATCCCATTACCAATCCGGCTTTGGTGGTAGTAGATAAAAATTCTCTTCTTGAATTCATGTTTTCTTGAGTTTTCATAGTTGACTAACCTGATAATGGTATGATGAGTTCTAAAAAGGAAAAATGAAGCTAAGCATTAAATGAGTTTTTTGAAATTGAGAATCAGACATTAAGTCAGTTTTTTGTGCCAAGATGGTTAAGTTTGTAAGCCTTTATACGCTTGGTTGAGTTTTTGACCAATTGCCGATGAATTCAATTTTCCATGGAAATTACTTTCTACAAATATCAGGGAACAGGAAATGACTTTGTCATGATCGATGATCGAATGGAAGCATTCAACTCAAAAGATCTTGCTTTGGTAAGTCGACTTTGTGACCGAAAATTCGGGATTGGAGCAGATGGCTTGATTCTGATCCAGGATCATGCGGATTTCGACTTTGAAATGATCTATTTCAATGCCGATGGGAGTCAAAGCATGTGTGGAAACGGGGCCCGATGTGCGGTTGCATTCTCTGCTTTTCTTGGGATTATCCAAGAAAAGACTCATTTTTTGGCAATAGACGGAGCCCATGATGCTCTGATTTGTAAGGATCAGGTTGAACTCCTGATGGGAGATGTGAAGGAAATCCAGGCAAAAAAACATGACTTCTTCCTGAATACAGGTTCGCCGCATCATATTAGATTTGTGGCGGAAGTGAAAGATTATCCGGTTTATGAGCAGGGAAAAAGCATCCGATACCAATCAGATTATCTTCCGGCAGGTACAAATGTCAATTTTGTCCAGCCAGTGGCCGAAGATGAGATTTTCGTCCGCACATATGAGCGCGGAGTGGAGAATGAAACACTCTCCTGCGGAACAGGTGTCACAGCAGCAGCTCTGGCTTTTGCAAAAAATAGAAAAGAAGCCACCATCAAAATAAATACCCTCGGAGGAAAATTAGCCGTAAAATTTAACTCAAACCCGGATGGAAGCTTCCGGGATATTTGGTTGATCGGTCCGGCTGAACAGGTTTTTGCTGGAAAAATCAAAATCTGAGACAGCCTTTAATGGTGAGTCAAAACTCAGAATTTAATCAATTGTAACAAAAAGGGCTTAATTTTAAAGCCCGATTCGAGAATCATATAAAGCTGACATGTTAGATTTTATTGCAAAAGGACTAGCCAAGGTATTTGGAACCAAGTCCGACAGAGATATTAAGGAATTACTCCCAAGAGTAAAAGAGACTAATGAGGTCTTCGCCGGTTTGAAAAACCTTAGCGATGATCAATTGAGAGCAAAAACTCAAGAAATCAAAGGAATAATCAATGGTCAATTGACGGCAATTGATCAGAAAATTTCTGAAATCAAAGCTCAGGTTGAGACCCTTCCGGTTCAGGCGATTCAGGAAAAGGATCAGCTGTTCAATCAGGTAGACCAACTTGAGAAAGAGCGTGATCAGTCTTTGGAAAAAGTCCTGGATGAGGTCATGCCGCAAGCTTTTGCAGTAGTTAAAGAAACTGCGCGCCGATTTAAGGAAAACGGAAAACTGGAAGTAGCCGCTTCGATGAGAGATCGGGAACTGGCGGTAACCAAAAAGAATGTTGAAATCCAGGGAGAAACTGCCATTTGGCACAATCGCTGGTTGGCAGCCGGTGCAGAAGTAATCTGGGACATGGTTCATTACGATGTGCAGCTGATCGGTGGTATGGTTCTCCACAAAGGAAAAATTGCCGAAATGGCAACTGGTGAAGGAAAAACATTGGTTTCTACTTTACCTGCCTACCTGAATGCATTGGCTGGTCGTGGCGTTCATATCGTGACGGTCAACGATTATCTGGCAAAGCGTGACTCTGAATGGAATGCGCCAATTTTTGAATTCCACGGTTTGAGCGTGGATTGTATCGATAAATATTCTCCAAATTCCGCAGGAAGAAAAAAGGCGTACGCCAGTGATATTGTCTACGGTACCAACAACGAATTTGGTTTTGACTACCTCAGAGACAATATGGCTCGGGATGGTGGAGACTTGGTACAAGGAAAGCATCACTTCGCTATGGTCGACGAAGTTGACTCCGTATTAATTGACGATGCGAGAACACCTTTGATCATTTCAGGTCCGGTGCCAAGAGGAGATGTGCACGAATTTGATCAAATGAAACCTCGTGTTGCAGCCCTGGTTGATGAGCAGCGCAAGTTGGTTCAGGGATTTTTATCTTCTGCCAAGAAATTGATTGCAGATGGAAATGAAAAGGAAGGGGGACTTGCGCTTTTCCGTGCTTTCCGCGGGATGCCAAAATATAAGCCTACCATCAAATACCTCTCTGAGCCTGGAATCCGGGTGATTCTTCAGAAAACGGAGAACTTCTACCTTCAGGACAACAAGAAAAATATGCCTGAGGCGGACGAACCTCTACTTTTTACCATTGATGAAAAAACCAATGTGGTGGATCTGACGGATCGAGGCATTGAGACAATGACGACAAAAAATGAAGATCCAAGCTTCTTCATTTTACCGGATATAGGCATTCTGATAGCAGATTTGGAGAAAGAAACTGGTTTTGATGAAACCGAGAAACTGATTCGCAAAGAAGAAGCGATCAAAGATTACGGCGTAAAAGCACAACGAATCCATACTGTAAACCAGTTGCTTAAGGCATATTGCATGTTTGAGAAGGATACCGAGTATATCCTAGTGGACGGCAAAGTGAAGATTGTCGATGAGCAGACTGGCCGTGTGATGGAAGGAAGACGCTATTCCGACGGACTTCACCAGGCGATCGAGGCTAAAGAAAATGTGAAGGTTGAAGACGCCACGCAAACTTACGCCACGATTACCCTTCAGAACTACTTCAGAATGTATCATAAGCTGGCTGGTATGACCGGTACGGCGGAAACTGAAGCCGGAGAATTCTGGGAAATCTACAAGTTGGACGTGGTAGTGATCCCAACCAACAGACCGATTATCAGAAAGGATCGTGAAGATAAAGTTTATAAAACTGTTCGTGAGAAATTCAACGCCGTAACCGACGAAATCAATGAATTGGTGGCTCAGGGAAGACCTGTTTTGGTCGGTACTACCTCAGTGGAAATCTCCGAAGTTCTCAGCCGAATGCTGACACTGAAGAAGATTCCTCACCAGGTTTTGAATGCGAAGCAACACGCAAGGGAAGCTGAAATTGTAGCGATAGCGGGACAAGCTGGGAATGTAACCATCGCTACCAACATGGCCGGTCGTGGTACGGATATCAAGTTGTCTCCGGAATCAAAAGTAGCCGGGGGTTTGGCAATTATCGGTACCGAGCGTCACGAATCAAGACGAGTGGACAGACAGCTTCGGGGCCGATCAGGTCGTCAAGGAGATGTGGGTTCTTCTCAGTTCTTCGTGTCCTTGGAAGATAGCTTAATGCGTTTATTTGGATCAGAGCGAATCGCCAAACTGATGGACCGAATGGGACTTGAAGAAGGCGAAGTGATTCAGCATAGCATGATCACCAAGTCTATCGAGCGAGCTCAGAAGAAAGTGGAAGAAAACAACTTTGGCACCAGAAAGAGACTTTTGGAGTATGATGATGTAATGAACTCACAGCGTGAGGTTGTTTACAAGAGACGTCGAAATGCACTCAAAGGAGAAAGACTTGAGCTTGATATCATGAATATCCTCTTCGATGTCTGCGAAAGCGCCATCGAAATGGGCAAATCAACCGGAGACGTTGAAGCGCTCAGGATGAATATTTTCACCTCGCTTGGGGTTGATTTTAATATTTCCGAAGGAGAATTGAAATCCAAAGATGCCGGAAAGTTGACCCAGGATCTATATTCTATTGCTTTTGAAAACTATCAGAAGAAGAATGAGATCATGATCAATACTGCACTTCCTATTTTCAAAAGAGTACAGGAAGAAAGAGGTGCTACGGTGAAAGACATCATGGTTCCAATTTCCGATGGCTTAAAACAAATCGGAGTGACGGTGAATCTGGAGTCTATGATTCGTAACGAAGGCAGAGAATTGGTAAGAGCGATTGAGAAAAATGTGACTTTGGCGATCATTGACCAAAACTGGAAAGAACATCTTCGGGACATGGACGACCTGAAGCAATCGGTTCAAAATGCTGTTTATGAGCAAAAGGATCCGCTTTTGATTTACAAGTTTGAAGCCTATCAGATGTTCAAGCGGTTCATAGGGAAACTAAACGAGGATGTAGTATCGTTCCTGACCAGAGCAGATTTGCCAAAACAAGATCCGAGTCAGGTGGCTGCAGCCCAAGCTCAAAGACCTGTGGAACCAAAACTACAGACTTCAAAAGCTGAAGTGGGAAGTACGCTGAATCCCGGCGCAAACAGGGCAGTTGCAGCGGCATCATCCGCAGGAAGACCGGCTCCACAAGTAGTGGCTCCTCGTAAATCTGAGAAAGTTTATGGCAGAAATGATAAAGTCAGCGTTCAGTATCCGGATGGATCAACCAAGCTGGATATGAAATATAAAAGTGTGGAGCAGGATATTTTGGATGGAAAGTGTGTGATTATCGAAAACTAGTTTCATATGAAATCATTTTGGGTTTTAGGAATTTTATTTATTCTCCTCGGATGTAAAACATTGGGGATTAAAAAAACTGGGGAAAACTCATCCTTCGACTCTTACCAAGAAGACCTTACTCCTTCTTTGCCACAATATCCCGACTTCAGGAAGATTGAATCACAAACTTCTGTACAGCCAGGCATCCAATCGGCAACTGCTGTAGATGATGAGTTGGAAATTGTGCAGCAGCGATTGATTGAAAAAAACAAGTCTGAAGTTTATTTCAGCGGTTATACTGTTTTGGTCTATTCCGGAATTGACAGGAATAAGGCCTTCAATACCCGCGATGAAATGTTCCAGAATTTCCCTGAACTGGCTGCTGAAATGCAATATCAAGAGCCCAGATACTTGGTAAAAGTGGGTCGATATGCTTATAAATTTGAAGCTCAAAAGAATTTCTCTTTGATTAAAACTCAGTTTCCTTCAGCCAGAATTATTCAGGATAGATTTCAACGCAAGGAATACGAAGCCCCTCAAGTGATAGACAGCGATGCTCAAGGAAAAAATTAAATCCCTGGCGAAAGCCTACAAAGAAGAAGTAATCCAAACCAGACGTCATCTTCACGCAAATCCGGAGCTTTCTTTTCACGAATATAAGACAGCGGCTTTTGTCAAAGAAAGACTGTTGGAAATCGGAGTTACTAAAATTGAAAGCAAGGCAGATACTGGCTGGGCTGCTTTGATTGAAGGAAGAAATCCCGGAAAAAACACTCTCGCGCTTCGTGCAGACATGGACGCTTTGCCTATTATCGAGGCAAATGATGTCTCTTACAAATCACAAAACCCAGGCGTCATGCATGCCTGTGGTCATGACGCACATACCGCATCACTTTTGGGCGCAGCCAAAATCTTAAACGAAATCAAAGATCAATTCGAAGGCACTATTAAATTAATTTTTCAGCCTGGGGAAGAAGTTGCACCGGGTGGGGCTTCTTTGATGATCCGAGATAAAGTCCTTGAAAATCCAACTCCATCAGGAATTATTGGTCAGCACGTGATGCCATTTATTCCCGTTGGGAAAGTGGGTTTCCGTCCCGGGATCTACATGGCGAGTGCGGATGAATTATATATCACTGTAAAAGGAAAAGGCGGACATGGCGCAATGCCTGAAACCCTGATTGATCCGGTTTTGATTGCTTGCCATATGATTGTTGCGCTGCAGCAAGTTGTAAGCAGAGCAGCGAGTCCAAAGATTCCTTCTGTACTTTCTTTTGGAAGAGTGGAAGCCTTGGGAGCGACAAACGTGATTCCCAACGAGGTGAAAATCCAGGGAACTTTCAGAACTCTTGATGAACCCTGGAGAGCAAAAGCTCACGAGAAAATGCTTCAAATCGCCCACGGAATTGTGGAGGGAATGGGTGGAGAACTTGACTTCGAAATCAGAAAAGGCTACCCGTTTTTGAAAAATGAACCCGAAATGACGACTCGCGCAAAACAAGCTGCTCAGGATTACCTTGGTGAAGAGAATGTGCTGGATCTGGATATCTGGATGGCAGCAGAGGATTTCGCCTTTTATTCCCAAATCGTAGATGGATGCTTTTATCGGTTGGGAACCAGAAACGAAGCAAAAGGTATTATCTCCGGAGTTCACACGCCGACTTTTGACATTGACGAAGACGCGCTTGAAATAGGATCGGGATTAATGGCCTGGCTGGCAATTTGCGAATTGCAAAAAGGGTAATACTGGCGTAATCCGCTTTCAAACCATTTCTCCTATTTTCGTCTTTCAGTTTACGACTATGACTACCAAAAAAACGCTCCTCATTACCCTTTTCTTTACCATGTTCGTTTCGCAGGCTTTTGCCTGGGGACAATTGGGACATTTCCTGATTGGCTACATGGCTGAGAAGCAAATGAAGAAATCCGCTAAAAAGAATGTTGAAAGAATCCTTTATCCTGTTTCAATCGCAAGAAGCGGAACGTGGATGGATGATATAAAGTCCGATCGGGCATATGATTTTGCCAATTCCTGGCATTATCTGAATAGCAAAAACGGAGAATATGACTCAACTACGCAGGAATCAACCGGCGATGCTTACGAGTCAATCCTACGCATCAAAGCCGAACTGAAAGCTGGAAACCTGGATCCAAAAAAGGAAGCAGAATTGCTTAAAATGCTGATCCACATGGTGGAGGATATTCATCAACCTTTACACGTGGGTACAGGCGATGACCGAGGCGGAAACGATGTGAAACTTGAATTTTTTGGTCAGCCAACGAATCTCCATGCACTTTGGGATAGTGGAATGATTGACCGTCAAGGAATGAGCTATAGCGAAATCGGCGATGAACTCTCCAGAAGGTTGACTCGGGAAATGCAGGCAAAATATCGTGAGGCTACAATGGAGGACTGGCTGAAAGAAGCGGTAAGCTATCGACCAATGGTATATAATCTTCCCGATAGCAAAAAGATCAGTTATCAATACATGTACGAAAATTACAGCATTGCCGAAGAGAGATTGATCGCAGCCAGTGTGAGATTGGCGCAGATTCTAAATGAGATTTATGGGTAACTAGGATCTGCTAAAAAACTTAGACACAGCAGTGCCCGCCCGCTGGTGTTTTTCGAGTCTCTCCCTTGATCCGGTTCATCCCGTATCAGTTTTGTCCTGACCAAACTAGCCCTCCATCCAGTTCCTTTCCACCAGACTTAACTGGTTTACCACTGCCTTGGTGGGTGGCAGGCATGAGGGTATTGCCCCCAGTTTAATGTTCTTGTCCTTTAGCCAGTTCCTGTTTTCCAGGGTGCAGTACAGCTTTCATGCCTAGTCTTTTATAGGATAAAACCCGAACCGTTTCCGTTATCTTTTGCGTAATCGGTGAGGTGACTGCCTTCATTGAACGCAACCCGGGACAGGTCTCCAGAAAAGAAAATCAATCCACTAGACTGAGCTGAACCATGGGTCCAAGCTCAGTTTTTTCTCTTGCCCTCCCTCGCGCCATTGGCCACACATGGGGTTAGTAAATAGTGACGTTGCGGTTTGCCACCTGGCTTTGGCCCTCAAACATCTTCAGCTTGATGATCCAGTATGTGCTCAGCAACCGATACGGCCGGGGGAAAACAGCGAAGCCGTCCAGCTGTTTTTCAATCGTCTTGAAGTTTCTTTTCAGCTACTGAATCTGGGATTTGATCCCTTTCCGGATACCCTTTTTTGAAGGGTTTTTATTCTGGGCCACCTTCAGATAGGCTTTTCGGGCTATTTTCCAGTACGTCCTGGGCTTCTTTCCCTGCCGGCTTTTTTTTGTGAAGCTCATCGAGGATTTCCTACTGTAAATTCTCTGGCTTTGTTGAGCAAGCCCAGATCGGTCGGATAGGCAATGTCCTAGGGACAGACGGTCGTAATAGATCACTTCCCCTTTGTTTTTATCCCCTCTTTAGGGAGGCTAATCTTGTCCTAACCTCTTTTGTTTTTTTTTTAATCTAAAAAAAATGGTTCTACTTCTATGTTAGTGGAATACATATTTTATAGTAATCTAAAACATAAATGGATTAAACTTCAAAAGGGTTTTTGGGCTGAAATTCAAGATTTTATGAAATCGATTTAACGGGTGAACAACCTTGTCCTGTCAAATCTTCATAAAAATTCGTGGTAGAACCAAAAAAATAGTAGAATTTTTTGAACAAAACCTATTTCACGAATTATTTAATTGTACTAACTTTTATTAAAATTATTTTATGAAAAATCCTTTACATTTTCTGGTTATTGGCGGTTTAATGTTATTTTCTTGCCAATCAAATGAGCTTTACGATGTTGATCCTGTAGAAGCTTTGGCTGTTGAATCTTCAAAATTCATCGATATAGGTCATTTCGTTTTAACTGAAAACCGCCTTGATAAAAACTTCAAAGAATTTTTGTATGGAGAAATCGTAAAACAGTTTGACGGAGATTATAATGTTTTAATTGATGTTCTTCTGGAAAAGAATGTCAGCTCTAAATCAAAGGCTTTAGAGTTTTCCAAAAGGACTACAGATGCAATGCAGGATAAAGGTGTTTACCCACAACTATTTATTCCATTTTATGAAAAGCTTATAGCTGAACAAATATTAGGATCAAAAGATCCCATAGTTGTTTTTCACACTCCTGACGAATCAATTAGGGAATACCCTGGCTATACCCTTGATGATAAAGGTGAACTACAGGAGCTGGATTTTCTGATTTCTGAAGAATTTGCAATGCAGGATGAAATATGGGTGATTAGCCCTAATGAAAGAGTTGG
>JBILPR010000478.1:0-3023 GCA_044373795.1 Algoriphagus sp.
TTACAAGTCTGTCCTGTACTATTTCCTTCCAAGCTATTTGATTGGAATCGGCCTTTTAATCATTGGTTATAAAATCCCGTCAGAGATTCATAGATTCCTGCCTTTCGTCTTTTCTTTCATTGCCTTATTGATGGTGTTGAAGGCATTTTCGGAAAGAAGGTCAGCACGTTTGAGCTGGACTTTGTTGATCATGAACCATTTCTGGATGGTGTTGGCAATCGCTGAGAATGAGCTATTTGCCTGGGATGAAATAGCGATCTACCTCAGCGGGGTGATTGTATTTGGATTGAGTGGCTTGCTCATCATTACCTGGCTGAAGCGAGAGACAGGACAATCTGGTCTCTTTGAATATCAGGGCTATGTGAAGCGCTATCCTGTTTTGTCATTTCTCTTCCTGATCAGTGCATTGGGCTTGATGGGTTTCCCTATTTCTCCGACATTTCTGGGCGAGGATCTTCTCTTTTCACATATCGGTGACGATCAGTTTTTGCTGGCTTTGTTTGCAGCATTCGCGTTTGTCATGGAAGGAATTGTGACGATGAGAATCTTCGCACGCTTGTTTATGGGAAGCAAAAAGCCGACAATTCTTCCGGATACATTGAACTCAAAAAAGCGGGTTTTATCCATGGGTTCTATTTCAAAAAAAGGAAGTATTTCTCCTTCCGGTTCTTCAGAACAATTCAATTAAGTCACACAAGCCAGGAAAAAAGGTTTCTTTTTCCCTTCTAAAAATATTCTAAAAATGATACAAACTCCAAAACTCCAAACCCCAAAAGACGGTTGGGAAGGATTTAAACAAAATTTCTCCTCAGACGCTTCTGCAGGATTTGTAGTATTTCTATTGGCAATGCCTCTCAGTTTAGGTATTGCAAAAGCTTCTGATTTTCCTCCAATCATGGGTCTTCTGACCGCGATTATTGGTGGTATTTTGGTCAGTTTCATTTCTGGCTCAAGATTGACAATTAAAGGCCCTGCTGCTGGTTTGATTGTGGTGGTAGCTGGCTCAGTTGCTGACTTTGGCGGTGGAGATACGGGCTGGAAACTTGCACTTGGCGCAATGGTTGTGGCCGGTTTGGTTCAGATTCTTTTCGGGGTGTTCAAGTTGGGCAAACTTGCCGATATCTTTCCGCTTTCTGCCATTCACGGTATGCTGGCAGCGATTGGTATTATCATTATTGCGAAGCAAATCCCAATTCTTCTGGATGTAAATCCTGAGTTGTACAAAGGGCTGAGTATTCCGGAGATGATCACTTCTATTCCTCTGTTTTTGGCAAATTTTGACCCGCGTGCCACTATGATTGGTCTGTATAGTCTTGCGATTATGTTGGGTTGGCCTTATTTGAAAGATTTCAAATTAGGTAAAATACCAGCTCCCTTGATGGTCTTGATTGTTGCGATTCCTTCGGAATTGGCGATGGATTTTTCGCACACTGAACCCCCTTATGCATTACTTCACATTGGTAATCTTGTTGAAAACGTGAAATTTAACGCGGATTTCTCAGGGATCTCCCAAACCGGAACGTTTATCAAATATGTGATCATGTTTGCTTTGGTGGGTACCCTGGAATCATTGCTGACTGTGAAGGCCATCGACATGGTGGATCCTTTCAGACGGAAGTCAAATAATGATAAGGATCTGATTGCAGTTGGTGTTGGAAATACATTCGCAGCATTACTAGGTGGAATGCCTATGATTTCAGAAGTTGCTCGTAGCTCCGCCAACGTCACAAGTGGTGCGAAGACCCGATGGGCTAACTTCTTCCATGGTTTCTTTATTCTGGTTTTCGTTTTGGTGGCCACTCCGGTGATCGAGATGATTCCAAATGCGGCGCTTGCTGCGATGCTGATTACAGTTGGTATCAAATTGACCCACCCTAAGGAGTTTGTAAACACTTTCCGGATCGGCAAGGAGCAACTTGCAATTTTCCTGGTGACGATCGCATTCACGATTTTCGAAGATCTTCTTATCGGCATCGCTGCTGGTATCCTTCTGAAAATTATCATCCATTTGTTCCGCGGTGCCCCGGTTAGTTCTCTATTCAAGGCACCAACACTCGTTTCATTTGAAGGGAATGAATATCTGGTGGAAATCGACAAGGCTGCAATTTTCTCAAATTTTCTGGGTATCAAGACCAAGCTTGATGCAATTCCTGCAGGCTTCAACGTGACCATTGACTTGAAAAATACTAAAGTTGTAGATCACTCTGTAATGGAGAATATTCACCACTTCAAGCATGAATACGAAGAACTCGGAGGCCATGTCAAGATCATCGGGCTGGATAAACATAAACCGGTTTCTGACCATCATCTTGCTGCAAGAAAAGTAGAATCCACTTCTAAATAAATCATTCTCTGTTTCAAACCTGGATAACCTGCTCCGGGCACCTCATTGGGGTGCTCCGGGGCGTTGTTTGTTTTCCGGAACGAAAAAGGTATGAACAACTATTTTAAATACTTCCTCATTGGATTGATTCTGGTGATGGGTAAAGTCGGACAAGCCGCCGCACAGGGAGATGGGGAACTGAAAGTGTTTCTCAACGAAGAAAAAACACGGTACATCAAAGGAACAGGGCTGGCTCAGATTTGGGTGAGATATACGGATTTCAACCCCGGATCCACAGTCTTTGGAACTTCCAAAGAAAATGCGTTTGATGTTGGATTGAGAAGAGTTCGCTATCAGGTCATGGGTCAGGTGACGGATCACATCTTCGTCTATACCCAGTTTGGCATCAATAGTTTTGGATCACTTTCCGGCCGAAAGCCTGGACTTTTCCTACACGATGTCACCGCCGAATATGCGATAGTTCCCAAGAAACTCACAATTGGAGCTGGTCTTCATGGCTGGAATGGGACAGTTCGCTATTCTTCTTCGTCCGTCGGAAGTATTCTGGGTTTGGATTTGCCGTTTATCGAGGAATCCACCAATGACATCACGGATCAGTTTGTGAGGAAATTGGGCGTCTATGCCAAAGGACAAATAGGCGGACTGGATTATCGGTTTTCGGTTTCCAATCCTTTTCCTG
>JBILPR010000479.1:0-3022 GCA_044373795.1 Algoriphagus sp.
GCGTTCCATTTTCACACATCCAACCAAAACACCTGGCCGGTGAACCTTTCATCAAAGCTCTGTCAGGTACATCCTTGGTAACGAGCGAATTCGCAGCAATTAAGGAATATTCACCTATTGTTATCCCTCCTAAAATTGTCGTTGCAGCCCCAATACTCGCACCTTTTTTTATAAGAGTTCTTTGAAGTTGAAAATTACGGTTTTTTGATTTAGGCCATTTATCATTAGTGAAAGTTGCATTTGGACCTATCATGACATCATCTTCTATGGTAATGCCATTCCAAACATAAACTCCTGATTTGATTGTAACTCTATCTCCAATAACCACGTCCCCCTCTATGAGGGTGTGGCAATTAATATTACAATCACAACCTATAACTGCATCTTTCAAAACAATAGCGTATTGCCATATATAGGTACCATTACCAATCGTTTGTGACTGTACTTCTGCTAACTTATGTATCAATTTTCTTGAAATTTATGAACTCTTTATATTCTCTGATATAATCACTTTCTGAATAAGGAATCGAAGCCAACACCAAACAAATAGAGCCTGAAGAAAAATTATTCAGTTCCCTCCAAAGTCCGGCAGGCATAAAAACTCCCTGATAAGGTCGGTTTAATTGGAATGTACGCTTCACTTTCCCATCATCCACGGTCAGGTCAAAACTTCCAGACGCTGCAATAATTAATTGTTGAAGGTTCTTGTGTGCATGCCCCCCTCTTCCCTCACCTCCTGGCACATCATATAAATAATATACACGATGAATTTCAAATGGAACTTCTCTTCCATTATTGACAGCAGTAATATTTCCTTGCTCGGTGTGATTTTTTGGAAACTCCAAAAAATTACAATCAAATACAGATGTATGCTTCATTTGCAATTCTGCCTAAAAATATCGAAATCCCTGATGTAATCCCCTTCATTGAAAAGCGAACTTGACAAATGGAGAGAAAGAGCATTCGTAGAAAAGTTTTCCAAATGCCTCCAAGTAAGTGGAGGTAAGTAAATTCCAAAATAAGATCTGTTAAGAGAAAATTTTTGTGTTATTCCTTGATCATCAATAGTGACTACATCAAAGCTTCCGCTCAGTGCAATGATGATTTCCTGTTGATTCAAATAAGCGTGTGCACCCCTCTTTTCACCCCCAGGTACATCATAAGTCCAAAATACACGTTTGATTTCAAAAGGTATTTGGTTATTATTTTCCAGAAATGTCAGGTTGCCTCTAGCATCTAAAATTTTTGGTAAATCTATTATCCTAATCATTGTTTAAGTAGAAAAAAGTAAGAAACATCCTATCCGATCTTTGTGCTTTAGGTTTTAAATTTCTGCACGTAACACAGCCCAATCTTTTTTAAGATTAACCAAAATCTCCTTTCCCAGGAAAAACCCTAAAGAGATTATTATTCCTATACCCAAATAGGCAAGAACAATCATGGGTCTGTTGGGACTGGATTTTTGGATAGGCAATGTCACCTGTTGAATAACTGAAAAAACAGGTGTGTCTTTTGCCACTTGCAACTTCGCCTGCTCGAGCTGTTTCGCGAGTTCAGTATATATACCAAACGCGAAATCATATTCTGCTTCAAGCTTTTGCTGTTGGTTGAGTAGCGCCGCAGAAATTACATTTTGGTTTCGATCTCTGAAATATGCAAGTCTGGATTGAATTTGCTCAAATTCTTCCTTTTTCTCTTTGAATCTCTCTTCAGTGAATTTTAGTTGTTCCTTGGCATTTTGAACCTTGAAACTTATGACTTCTTTTTGCAATAGTGTCTCGGCTGATTGTGCCATTTCAGCCGCCATCAAAGGGTCTTTCATGCTAAAGACAAGTTCTACCACGCCTTCTTTTTCTTTACTTACAACTGAAAGCTGACCATCAAGCCTCTTAAAATGCTCAAACTCCTCAAAAGTCAATTGCAAGAATTTTACCTCTTCGCCCTCTCCGGCGCTCACTAATTGCGGTTTTTTTTGAATTAATTTAATTAGCTCACCCGGCAAACCAACTGAATACTTGGTCAAAGTTTCAAATATTCCCGGATTATAATGCTTTTCATAAAATTCTTGATAACTCACCTTATTTTGAGTTCCGGGAATCGTGATTTGGGTTTGGATAAGTTGCTTTCTAAAGTCAGTCGATGAAAGAAATTGGGGATAAAGCATGGGATGCACATCATTTGACCCCTCCATGTTTCCCAAATTGATTCCAGCTAGGGAAGCCAATCCATCTAATGATCCAGAGGCTTTGCTAGTTTGCCCACTTTGAGGAATGAATACTGATCTTGCCGAATATATTCTTGGGGAAATCAAAGCAATAAATAAACCAAAAAAAAGGAAAATAGAGATAACCTTAATCAAACTTACCCGTTTCCTCCACAAGCTTTTCGCAACTAATACAAGATCTATTTTAGGTTTATTTTCCATTATAATTAGCTAATAATTGACTCAAATTAATTTTATCTAAAAAGATTTGTGAGATCGGAAATATAAAACTTTAATTGTCTTGTGATTTAGTTAAAAGAATAATCTTGTTTAAAAAAAGAATTTGCCTAACCTTCAGGTCTAATAGGTCGAGGTATGATCTCATTTATAATATGCTAATGAAATAAAAAAAAATCTACTTTTTATAAAAAGATAATTGGTCATAAAAATAAAGATTAAAAAAAACGAAAAAATTAATGATTAGTCTAAGATAATAAATTAGATGTATCATTTACCTTATATGAATAATTCTTGCCGGTACCCCTACAATCTTAGATCCTGAATCAAAATTTTTAGTGACCACGGCCCCTGCTCCTACTACCACATCATCACCGATTTTAATTCCCGGTAAAAGTACAGCACCTGCACCAATTCGACAGCGATTTCCTGCTTGGGAATTCCCGAGCAACATAGATCCTGGGCCAATCTCGCTAAATTCGCCAACCTTGCATTCATGATGTACATGAGCCTTGGTATTAATTAGAGCTCCTCTTCCAATTTTCGTTTCCGGCCCAATAAAGCTGAATGCCATTGCATCAA
>JBILPR010000480.1:0-3018 GCA_044373795.1 Algoriphagus sp.
AGGCCATGCAAACTCTGTCTTCCCGAGCACGCTACGGAAACATGTTGACTCAGGAAATCAAAGCCAAAAAAGTCGCAAAATCGGAAGTTCCGGCGAGCGTGGCCCGACAGCTTTTACGGGTAGTCGGAAGTGGATTCATCGAAGTTTGGGGTCCGATTGAGTCCGTCCCAAGCAACAAAGCTGCTTATGACAAATACCGGGCGATGTTGAATTCTTCAGAGTTGAATTCTGCCAATCTTAAAACCGGCAAAACCGTCTTTTCAAAATCCTGCGGAAGTTGCCACAAAATGTACGGCGAAGGTGGAATCATCGGGCCTGATCTTACCGGTTCCAACCGAACCGATCCGGAATACATCCTGATGAATGTACTCGAACCGAGTGCAGAAATTCAGGATGATTATAAAATGGTCGTGATTAATACCCGTGATGGCAGAACTTATTCGGGTAATATCATTTCAGAAACTGACCGTCAAGTGACCATGCGAATCGTAGGTCAGGATCAGCTGATCATAAACAAATCAGGAATATTATCTCGTGAGGTGACTGACGTTTCGATGATGCCTTCAGGCTTGTTTGAAAACTTAACCAAAGACGAAATTGTCAACTTGATGGGGTATTTAAAGACAAATAAGAGGGTGGATTAGTTTACGTTGCCCGGTGCTGCCGGAAGCGGCTTTTTTGTTACACAGAGATACACGGAGAAAGGCACCGAGTGACACGGAGAAAAGATTTGAGATGTAAGATGTAAGATTTAAGACATAAGATTTAGGAAAAAGCCAACCACCTGATTTTAAAAGAGACTTCTGCACCAATGCGTCGTGGCAAGCAATTCTCTTTCTGAACTTTGTTTTTTTTGTATTTATATTTTTTTTACCACAAAGGAACAAAAGACAACAAAAGAGAGGATGGTCATTTTAAAATCAGGTGGTTTTCTCTGCGGCTCTGCGCCTCCTGCGGGAGCTTTAAATCGTCGCGATTTTGCGCCGTGGCGAGCCATTTTCTTTGTAAACTTTGTGCCTTTTATGGTTATATTTTTTTTGCCACAAAGGAACAAAAGGCAACAAAAGAAAGAGGTACAATCCTTTTAATTAGGCTTTTTTCTCTGCGCCTCCTACGGGAACTTTTGATCATTGTCCCGCCTACTATCCTGTTCTCCACTTCTTAGACAACTACTTGTTTCAAGAATTTTATTTAGCACGTTTTTCCAGCAAAGCCAATAGCTTTTCGGCGGCCTCCTCGCTGCTCGCGGGATTTTGACCAGTGATGAGCATGCCGTCTTCTACCACGTGAGAACTCCAGTCGCTACCTTTGGAATAATGGCCACCCTTTGCTTTCAATTCATCTTCCAGCAGGTAAGGCACCACGTCTGTCAACTTCACGCCTTCCTCTTCGGTGTTGGTGAAACCGGTTACTTTTTTACCTTTTACCAACGGCTCACCGTTTTCGTCTTTCACATTCAATAAGGCAGACGGCGCATGGCAAACGGCTGCTACCGGCTTACCCGCTGCCCAAAAGCTTTCAATCAATTCAATAGAATTTCTGTCATCATACAGATCCCACAAAGGGCCATGGCCTCCAGGGTAGAAAATCGCATCAAAATCTTCAGCCTTAACATCTGCAAGGATTTTGGTGGTTGCTACTTTTTCTTTCAGTTCCGTATCTGCATAGTACCGCTTCGTTGATTCTGTTTGTGCATCGGGTGCTTCGCTTGCCGGGTCGATAGGCGGCTGCCCACCTTTGGGTGAAGCAATGGTAATGTCAACACCTTTATCGGCCATTGTATAATAAGGTGCGGCAAATTCTTCCACCCAAAAACCCGTCTTTTTGCCTGTGTTGCCTAAATCGCTGTGAGACGTTAATACAAATAATACTTTCATAATTTTGATTTTAGTTGTGAATACTAACTTATAATTATACTCAATGCTGCCAGTGACATTATTTTCTTTGATTAAGTAGACGGAAGACCGAAGACCGAAGTGGCATCAAATCTTCAGTTTACTCTTTTCATATGGTTATAATTTGATTTTTAAAGGCAATATGGAATCTTCGCATGACTTATAATCATCCCTCTGTGTGTCGCTTTGGGTCATGCTCGATTTCTTATGGTTTTTTTGGATGCCTACAGGTTGAAAAGCGGAAATACACAAATAAGGACGATGGAAATTTTTAATATAGTTTCCATCAAGCCTCTACTATCATTTTACCGGTGTTTTCTCCTTTGAACAAACCGAGTAATGCCTTCGGTAAATTTTCAAAACCCTGTTCAATGGTTTCGGTCCCTTTTATTTTTCCTTCTTTTAGCCATTTTGCCAGGTGTTCAATGCCTTCGGGAAACTTCTCCTGGAAATTGCCAACAATAAAACCCTGCATCAACACACTCCTGGTGAGTAGCATCGGCTGCAATCGTGGCCCCATGGGAGTTTCCGTGCTGTTGTATAAAGAGATCTGTCCGCACAAGGGTATCCTTGCATGAAAGTTTATATTCTTAATCACAGCATCTGAAATTTCCCCGCCCACATTATCGAAGTAAACATCCACGCCTTTTGGACAAGCCGCGGCAATCGCCTTGTTCATATCAGAAGTGGTTTTGTAATTGATGGCTTCATCAAAGCCAAACTCCGTTTTCAGCAGCTCCGTTTTCTCATCCGTTCCGGCAATGCCCACCACATGACAGCCTTGAATTTTAGCAAGCTGTCCAACTACCATCCCCACTGCACCTGCAGCACCGGAAACGACTACCGTCTCTCCAGCTTTCGGTTTGCCGATATGCATCAACCCGAAGTAGGCAGTTAAGCCAGTCATGCCCAGAACGCCCAGGTAAGAACTGGCAGGTGCGATGCTCGTATCGATCTTTCTTGCTTCCTTTTCGGTGACAACAAAATCCTTTTGCCAGGGAAACTTGCCTGTCACCACATCACCAGGTTCAAATTGATCCGATTTACTTTCCACTACTTTGGCGACTACGCTTCCATGTAGAGGTTTATCAATTTCATAAGGTGCTGCATAAGATTTAGCATC
>JBILPR010000481.1:0-2995 GCA_044373795.1 Algoriphagus sp.
GCTTGAGAAAAACCAATTGGAGCAAAACATAAATGACCATCACAAAGGCTGTCGCTGAAATCAACGCTTTTGGTAGATTTTTTTCGGGTTGATCCACTTCCTCCACGATGTACGCTGCTGAATTCCAGCCCGTATAGGCATAGAAAACATAGATTAGAGACACTGCAAAACCGGGCATAATCACCTCATTTTGCCAGGAGGAAGAGAAGTCGAATGAGGGCATTTCCATCGCCGACGTATAATAAAGCCCGAGTCCGATCAGGATTAATACAAAAGTAATTTTTACAAGCGTGAGTATGTCCTGAACAGATCCGGAGCGCTTCACACTGAACATATGAGCAATTGGAACTGCCACCAAAAAGAACAATCCCGGAATAAGCGTTTCTCCGAGAAGTGGTTTGAGGTATTGATTCATTGCCATCGCGGCGATCGCAATCGGAGCGGAAAAACCAACGGTCAGGGAAGTCCAAGCATACAAATAGCCAATCGAAGGGTGGATGGTCTCAGAAAGAAAAATGTAATCGCCGCCTGATCTATGAAAATGTGTTCCCAACTCGGCATAAACCAAAGCCCCGATCAGAGCCATGGCTCCTCCCAAAATCCACAATAAAAGGATAGACCAGGTATTCTGGACTTCCATCAGCTGAAAACCCAAACTAGTGAATACGCCGGTTCCGATCATATTTGCGATGACAAGTCCGGCTGCGGTTTTCCAGGAGATTTTAGAAGTTGAGTAACTCAAAGGATGAGGTTTTCAGGATTTTGGGCATTGTTCCATAAATGGAGTAGGATAATTTTTTCCTCTTCTACCAGATAATATAAAGAGATGTGTTTTGTAATAAACATCTTCTGAGTACCTGCATAGCCTGACTTTAGAAAAGTGTTGGAATTAGTTTTAAGAAGTTCCAATTTTTTGAATACTTCCGATTCAAATTTTTTAGCAACTGAAAAATACCACTCCGATTCAAGGAAAAGGAGGTTTTTAATAAATTCATCCTGGGCGTTTTGAGTCCATATGATTTCCATTCTATTAAAAAAATCGAGGGTATTTAGATTTTAAATCTTTTTTCACTTCGTCATGAGATTTTATTCTTCCTTCTTTTAAATCCTTCATACCTCTTTCTATTCCCTCCCGTTCTGCTTCAGAGACGTAATAGATTTTTTCAGTTTCGTCAGTGTTTTTCAATTCCATCAAATGCTCAAGCATGGATTGATTTTCAAGATTGGATATCCAATCAATGAGTTCCTTCTTTTTGTCTTCTGTGATCATGATTGCAAAAGTTTACTCTAATATAAGGATTCAGGAGGTTTTTGATTTTCCTGAAAATGAAAAAGCACCTGCGTTTCCACAGGTGCTTTTTCAGTTATTTTTTAAATGATTACTTCTTCACCGTCTCAAAGATATCAATGGGAGTGCTTTTCACTTTCTCTTCGAAAGCTTTCCAATCACCATTGATGAATTCATTGACTTTGACGATCGCCTCATCAGCTGATTCTTTGGCCTGGGTATAAAGACGCTCTTCAGTAGCTCCGGGAGCTCCATAGCTGGAATTTGCGTAGCTGCGCGGCGCAAACTGTCGGGTCATCGTAGTTGGGAAAAGGCTTCTTACAATCCCCTGCCCTTCAATTTTTGGACCAATGAAAGCCTCGCGAGCAGTATCCAGTTTCTTCTTGATTTCCTTGGCCGCCTCAGCCAAAGCTTTCGCCTCAGTTGTGGTTATATCTTTGATCATCGTATTTACTTTATCGATGGCTTTCTGAGCCTCATCAAGTTTTTTGGTTGCCGCACTTACCTCTGATGACAGCGCTTCCACTTTTTTCAGGAAAGCATCTTTTGCCTGAAGATCAGCTGGTTTGACATCGATTCTTGGATCCGTATTTACTTTAATGGAAGTCTCAGAAGAATCTGTTCCATATACAAAAACGGCCTTGTATGTCCCTGGAAGCGCATCTCCTCCGCTAGGTTCGAAGAAACCGGTACGGCGACCGCCGCCACCTTGTCCACCTCCACCACCAAATCCACCGGTCATTTCTGCTGAAGATTTGCGATCCAGGTTCCAGATGATTCGATTTACACCTTTTTCAGGAATGGCTTTCAGAGTTCTGATTTGTTCTCCTGCCGTGTTGTAGATTTTTACCGTTACTGAGTCAAGCTTTTCTTTATCGTCATTGATGAAATAGTTAAGTCTTCCGCCAGTTGCCCGGTTTTCGCCTGCATATTTTCCATCCGCCATGAATCGCTCTCCGTGTGGTTGTTGAATTTCTGCCTGATAAGCATCAGGAGAAGCAATTGCGGTTATTTTACCGGCAGGAGCTTTTCCTCCATTTTGTGCAAAAACTCTCAGCGGACGGATATCATCCAATACATAGATCGCTCGTCCGAAAGTCCCGATTACCAAATCAGCCTCTCTTTCCTGAATGGTCATATCGTAGGTAGAAACAGCCTTTGGATAGCCATGTTCCCACTTGTTCCAGGTTTTGGCTTTGTCAAATGATACGTAAAGACCATATTCGGTTCCCAGGAAAACCAGATTTGGTTCTTCCGTATCCTGCTTGATTGAAAGGGTGTAGCCCCAAACTTTAGTATCATCGGCGATTCGGGTGAACGTCTTTCCGAAATCAGAGCTGTGATACGCGTAAGCGGCAAAATCATTGTTTCTGTAATTGTTAGCAATTACCCAGAATTCACCTGCGCTGTATTTGGAAGCCTGAATCTGAGGAATCCAGGAAGCTTTTGGCAAGCCTGAAAGTTTGGCAGCTACATTCGTCCAGGTTTTTCCTCCATCCTGAGTGACTTGTACATTGCCATCATCCGTACCTACATAAATCACATTTTTGTCCACCGGACTTGGCGCGATTGTGATGATCGTAGTGTGATTTTCTGCTCCTGTGATATCAAAAGTCAACCCACCGGTCATTTGCTGACGCTGTTTGGTGGTGTCATTTGTTGTAAGATCCGGAGAAATAATTTCCCACGTTTCACCTGAATTGGCAG
>JBILPR010000014.1:0-32093 GCA_044373795.1 Algoriphagus sp.
GCTATAAATGCAAGCGAAGAGAGATTTATTTTAACTATTTTTTTTAAAAAATTTATTTTTTTTAGTTTACCCCCTTTTTAATTGATTATCAGAAGCTTGGAAAACGCTTAAATTAAGTCAAAAGGCAGGTTTTAGCTTTTCTACATCCCCTTCAGAAATTCACAGTTTCACGAAACAGCTTCACTATTCTGAAAATCCAACTTCAGAAATTTAAAATTGGAAGCTGAGTCTCGGGTGTCAAAACCTACATCCAAGCTTAATCCTGCTCTACCACCCAATCGAATCTTTCCCGAAACAATATTTTGAAGAAACATAGATTTGAGCTACCATCTAATCTTTTTTTGCTCTGAACGGGTAACTCACAATTACAGGGTTCTTGTATTCTTTGTTCAAATCTTTGATGTCATTTTCCATGTATTCTTCCGGTGTGATGTAGACCAAAAGCCGGGTTTCATCTAAATGAAATATTTTATCCGGGAAAAAATCATTTCCCTTCAGAAGGAATGTTTTTTTTAACTTCTTGTCAAAGAAAGACAAGTTCCTCTCTCCTTGATCTCCCGACCATAGGAAGAATAATTTCTGAGAATTTTCAAATACTCGCCCCCAATGGAAACAGGGCCATTCAGTCATTATTTTCTGTCTTGACTCCATAATATCGCCATCGCGGATTTCATCAGACAATCCCTTATCTCCGAAATTCAAATAATACTTGGGAGAGAAACCCCGCTCATCCACACTGTAAATAGTATCATTCATGGACTTGGCAAACAATACACCTTTTTGCCCTTTTGAAAATTCTTGTTCTACAGTCATATTGTCAGAATTACCAAAATCAAAAACCCAATTTGAAGAGTCAGAGGTGGAATCCGGCCCGGAGATTAAACCCAAAAAATGTTTTCCCGGACCAAAAGTTCTTCCATCCAAATGATATGCGAAGGTTTGATTGCCTAAAGTCGCGAAACTAACTGCTTGGAAATCCCCCAATCGCTCTTCTTTTTCGAAAGTCCCCAATTCAGAATCAAAAAAGAGCATCTTCCTTTGATTGACATCCAAAATGATCACTTCTTCATCCACCAAATCAAAATCAAAGGGAAGAACATATTTACCCAAACCACTGCCACTTTCATTGATGCTGTAGATCAGATTTCCATTCCAATCAAACTTCTTAAGTGATTTTACGATAGTCTTATCCAGGACATAAATCCCGGTTTCATCCGACATGATTTTTTGAACTTCAGCAATAATACAGTCATCACAAAACTCAAGTTCTATAATTTCTTTCCCCTCAAACAATTCTTCCGGATCCAGTTTTTCCTGGTCAAGCCCGGGGATTTGCACCAATTCATCGGTTTCGAAAACAGGCTCCTTGGTGGTACAAGAACTTATAAATAGTACTGCCGAAAGGAAATAGAAAAGTCTGGAGATATGCATTTAATTTAATTTGGGGATGGACTGAATAAGAAAAAATAATCACCAACCAACTTCATTCGATTTGTTCGTTTACCCATCCATCGCCATCATGATAAACACGAATGGCTTGACCGACAAAAAACCCCATCTTTTTATTGATTTCTAATGAATCTAAATAAAATCTTTTTTCTAAAATGGTCTCATGAAATCGATCTTCAAGAACAGCTTTATTTCTTAGCGCAAGGATGATATAGACATCTTGAGAAGATTTATCTTCTATCTTCTGATAAATAGCCTCCCTACAGGGCAAACAACTATAATCGGATACAATGATGTAGCGCTGGGAAATCAGGGGTGGTTTCTTGAGTATTGACTCCAAATAAACTAGCGTAATGTCATCTTCTGTTGATCTTTCACTGCATGAGAAAGCCAAAAATCCCTGTAAAATAAGTAAAAACACGATCTTTTTCATTCTACCAAAAATGTCTTGAAGTACAACTTATCCTCATTTTCGAGGTCCACATAGGTAATATTAAACCCCTTCTCATTGACAAAACACCTGTCCAGGTAAACGCCCTTTTCTGATTTTTTCAGACGTATCTCCGCCACCTTTCGATAATCTTGCTTCGCATCAAAAGCCATGACTACCATATTCCTCGCTCTTTCGAGAGGGTCTAGAAGCATATCCTTGTTGTAGTTCACATTGGGCTCTTCCATGATCCTGTAGATCAGTTTCCTGTAAGGATCCCAGTGGATAGATCCGAATAAATCATTGTCCTGCCAATGAGATCTATAAGCGTCATTGCTTTCAACTTCTTTTACTGTTAAGGGCGGGACATTTTTGTAGCCCTTCGGATAGGCTTCAAAATCATGGATCTGATTCATCGCTCGATCCGTGATATAAACCCGCTCGTCTGCCGCATAGCCATGCACAAATAAATCCTCCTCTGGATTGTAATCCGAATAAACCATATCAAAACCTCCCCATGCCTTGCCTTGCATCTTTTCAGGATATCCGAGCAGATTTGAAATCTCATCTGTGCTCAAAGAATAGGAATTGAGCATGGTTTTGGTGTAGGTACCATCAGCAAAACGAGAGTCAGAATTTGCTGCGCCTGCAATAAAAACCTTGTCTCCGATCTTTCTAAAAAAACGGTTTCTGCTCCATACTGGCAAAAATGTATCCTTGGAATTAGGCCAACCCGTGTTTGGGTCTATTTCATCGTTGCCCCCCATGAAATCCATTGTTTTGACTATATCAAACTCCTGATTGATCAAATAGACCTTGTAGGCGCGTCGCCTGCTCAAAAAAATACTGTCCTCGTTTAAAACATGAAAATCATACACTCCAGATTGTAAATTAGGTTGGTTCTCACCATAAGACAAGGTCTCTATCAGAGCCCCATTCTCAAGATTATAAAACTTGATCTCCTCCTTGGCCATGACGTGGAATGCATACACCTCCTGACCCTTCCAATTTTTAACATATTGGTAATAATCTTCGACTGGAGAAGTAAATCGATCCAAATTCAACTCATAGGAATGCACTTCACGGAAAGCAGATGGTATCTCTTCCCCACTTTTTTCGGCACAGGAAAACAACCCCAAGATAAATACACTGATAAACGTAAATCGCATATTATTCATATCTAGTTTAGTTTAAATAACAGGGGTGCTGTCAGAACAACTTCTGAACAGCACCCACTGAAAATCAAAGCATCATTGGCCTGGCTTTACCACTATCTCAGGTAAGCAATAATGTCCGCCAGGTCTTTCACAAAACTCGTTTCCGCTCCATGCTGCTCCAGAAGATTGAGCTTGGGCGATAGGCATTAATGCGAAAACACACAAAAATGTCACTGTGAAAACAGATAACGAGCTTACTAAAATTTTCTTTTTCATAATATTATTCATTCTAAAACGGAACCCCTTTCGCACTCGCAGGGCCGAGAAAAAAATACCCTAAAAATCCAGACTTCGGCGCCAACCTTGATCTTTCGTTGTCAATGTACTCCCTCCTACTATAAATACAAGCGAAAAGAGATTTATTTTAACTATTTATTTTGAAAAATTTATTTCTTTTAGTTTTATCCGTTTTTAATTGATTTTCAAAGACTTGGAAAACGCTTAAATTAAGTCAAAAGGCAGGTTTTAGCTTTCCCAAGTACAAGTTTACCAAGGACCATTTGCTTGAGAGCCTTTTGATTTCAATCCACCCTAATAGAATTGTATTCCTTTTCAAGGAACAGAAGGTGTAAATCTGCAAGACTTTGATAAGCCTTCACCTTCATCTCAAAATCATTTTTCAAAAACGCCAGGAGTAAATTCGAGAATTCAGCTTCTCTTTTGATTTTTTCCAATGAGTGTCCGTCCCGAAACAAAATCAAAGTGCTCTCCGGGAAAAACTCAGCTAAAACGTCCACGACTTTTGGATTTACCAAGAGATTAAAAGCTCCGCCGATAATCATCACTTCTCCTTTGAAACTTAAGCCTGCATCATAGTTGATTCCCGTGACAGGAAATTTTCGTTGGGAATGACTGGCCCGGATCGGCTCACTTTTTTCTCTCAAATAATTTGAGATTGGATCAAAGGAATTGCCCTTTTGCTCCAATCCAAGAGTAAGCTCAAAAGAACGGACAGCTAAAGACATGGCGAACTGATCAGAAAATAAGATCGAATCTGATGCCTGTTCCTTGAATTCCTTCAAAGATTTTGAAATCAGGCTATCTCTTTTTGAGGGGGATAAGTTGAAATAATCATGAGAGGATTGGTAAGCAAAATCAAAGAATTCTGCATCACTCAAATCAGTAGATTGATTTTTGAAACTCTCAGAAAACCCCCAAAAACTCAGATTACTTTGAATATCAAAAAGAAGCGGATTGATAAAAATCAACTTGCTGACGCTATTGGGGTGAGTAGATAGATAATGAAGGAAAAGAGCCGAAGAAGATGAATATCCAAATAGCGTCACTTTCTCATCTCCAAGAATTTGTTTTCGGATTAGTTCGATGTCCTGAGCTACTTGGTTTTGATTAAGCCAACGATAAATTTTTTCCCCCTCACCATCCGCATTTTCACTGAGAAATTTCTTTAAGTCTTCCGAAAAATATCTCCCTGATATCCGCACCCAATTAAATTCCTCTTTTAGGGAATTACTCCATTCAAAATCCTGACAGGCTTCGTCGATCGGATCTTCTATTGAAAAGACGGTTTCTCTGCGATGGTCGAATTGATTTTCAAAATGATAGGTGATCGTGATTTTCCGGCTCTCAGGATCAGCATGATCAAGCGGAACTTGAATCGTTTCAGATACTGGGTTAAAAAAAAGTGTAAGAATCAAACTAATCTCGGCGATCATGCTTATTTGTTGCTCTGGTCAAACTGAAAAACATGGAAAATCAGAAACTCTTCCGATAGCTTTTCATTTTTGGGATGTGCCAAATTGAGATACAATCCATTTTCATTGACAAACCAGTTATTGATTTGATAAGTGTAATTGGGCAGGCTGTATTTAGAAATAAAGGATAAATCCTCGTCGAAAACACTGATGGAAATCGTCTTTTCGGTAAATCCTTGATCAGCCAATGAGTTATCCGGCGAATCCCAGGTTCCTCTGTAAATTAAATTGCGCCAGTTATCAGGGATGGGAGTTAAAAAATGCGGATTATCAATTGCATGTAAATCAAAGGCATTCGGATCTTCCAAAGAAAGTAATTCAGGAATGAATTTCATTTCGTGGGATTTACTCTCAAGCTTCTCACTCGTCTTTTCATTGAGCGAAAACAAAGTGGATTCATATTGAAAATTATAAATCATTTTATCTGCCATGAAATCCTGAAAACCCAAATAGGTAATAAAGCCAACTCTGCCTTCGATTTCCTGGTAATGCTTGGAATGGGTAACGGGAAGTGCCTGAACCGTTAGGGTTTCAATATTTACAGAAGCCACTAAAGGGAGAGAAGCTTTTTCTTCAGGGCTTGAACCATGGTGAACGAGAAAGAAATAAATGAGCTTTTCACTTTCACGGTAGTTGAGCTTGAAATAATAATTACAGATCGGCTCGCCCAGGTCTTTTCCTGTGAAAAGATCATACAGATTGATGGTGTTAGTTTTCTGCCCACCTTCTTTTACAATGTGGATCTTACCCCTTTCAAACATAAAAATCGAATCCGAATTATGCCAATAGATCGATTCAATAGTGCCGATTCCATTTGGTCCATCGTGGTTAAGATTTTCTGATTTCAATACTTTGGAATTATCTAAATCAAAATAATCCAATGAATGCCTGGCTCCATTGTAGCCAATAAGTTTGTTGGTATTGCTCTCATTGTAATTATTAAAAACCTGGTACGAGTTGAGTTGGTCAGAAGAAATAGGAATAGCTACAGTTTTTATTTCAGGGGAAAGAATGAGATCTGCGGATTTCGAATTGCAGGAGATGACAAAAAATAAGAGAATGGAGGATTTTAAAAGAATTTTCAATGTAGCAGGGTTATAGTTTTGGAGAAATCTAAACCTCCGTGGAAAGGTTTTTCATAGAGGATTAACTCTTCTTTTTTAATTTCTACCAGCAGAAATCAAATAGGTTCCTTCTAATTGTCAATTCTGGATTTTTCTATTATTAGCCAACACAATCAGAAAGGATAGGGAATTTTCATTGAATATGACTTTCGAAACATTCAACTAAGATATAATCTATCCCAGGATATTCTAATCCGATTAACATCTTTTCAATAAATGAGGGAAGGGATATTTAAATCAAAAAGTAGGTTTCAGCCTTGCTGCGTCCAAGCTTGCCAGGGGCCATTTCATTATTGTCTTTTCAAACCTTATCGGCCGATAAACCGGTCTTAACCGGAGACCCGGATCTTCTCTATCTTTGAAATATTCAATCAGCCGGTCCATCTCTTCCGGACTTGCAGCTTCAATATCCACCTCCACTAAGCCAAGCGGGATCATTTCCAATTCCTCCGCAGCTTTTTTAGATATATCGATCGTTCGTTTGGAATAGGAAGGAAGGCGGTCATTGATTCTTACCAAAACAAAGTTTCCATTATCATGTCGGGTCACTTGGACGATGGTGCCAAAAGGAAGGGTTTTGTGAGCAGCTGTCATGCTATCGACATGGAATAATTCACCACTGGAAGTTCTTCTCCCGTGAAATTTCTTCCCGTAATAACTAGTCGTTCCTTTTTGAATGAAAAGTGAATCTCCCTCTGTTTGGGCCAACCCAAAACCCGTCAGAGACATACAAAAAACGAAGAGCAATATTCTCTGCATGGGTTAAAACTAGGATTTCTCCGTTGCTTTCCAATCAAAAATGCCAATTCTTGTCAATTAAGGGAATGAATTTGCTTGGGTTATAGGTCTACAGTATCTTAGTTCATCTACACAGCGATTTCTTTTTCGGATCCAAATTCCTGAAATGGGTGGAGAGATCAATAAAGGAGGCAAGCACCTTCACTCGTGGACTGTTGACAAATTAATCATGATAAAAATCCTTCACACTGCCGATTGGCACCTGGGAAAACGCCTGCAGGAATTCTCCCGACTGGAAGAGCAAAAGCTGGTTTTGGAAGAAATCCAGCAGATTGCCGACAGGGAAAATGTTGACATGATTCTGCTTGCCGGGGATATTTTTGACACATTCAATCCCACGCATGAGGCAGTTGAATTACTGTATAAAACCCTCAAAAAACTTTCCAAAAATGGGACACGACCGATTATTGCCATTTCTGGAAATCACGACAGCACTCAGTTTGTAGAGGCGCCGGACCCGCTTGCAAGGGAGATGGGGATCTTTTTTTATGGAAAATATGAATCCATCATTCCTCTCGGAAAACTGGATAGCGGAATTGAGGTGACCCGATCTGATTCAGGTTTTGTCGAGCTGAAACTTCCTCAATTCACCTTTCCGATTCGGATCATTTTGGCTCCCTATGCCAATGAAGTTTCGCTAAAAACTTACCTGGGAGAAGTCGATCGGGAAGCTGAATTCAGACATGTTTTGACTGAAAAATGGAAAAGTCTGGGAGAAAATTACTGTGACAATCAGGGTGTGAATCTTTTCGCAGGCCATTTCTTTTTTATGAAAGAAGGAGAAAAACCGGAAGCAGAACCTGAGAGTGAGCGCCCGATTTTGCATGTGGGAGGTACGCAGGCACTTTTCTCCCAAAACCTACCTCACCAAATCCAATACGCGGCTTTGGGTCATTTGCATCGCTATCATTCGGTCGGGCATGACACGATTCCGATTGTGTATGCAAGTTCACCGCTCGCCTATTCGTTTAGCGAGGCGGACCAGCAAAAGCAAGTTGTCCTGATTGAAGCTACGCCCGGACAGCCGGTGATTTATTCCCCAATCGGATTAAAACAAGGAAGAACGCTCTATCGGGTGAAATTTGACAACCTTCCCGACACGCTGAAATGGCTGGATGAAAACCCGTATTCCTTTGTGGAATTGACCTACGAAACGGAAAACTCCATCGATGCCTCCACTCGCAAAGCAATCATGAAAGCTCACGACGGAATCGTCAATCTGATTCCCCAAATCAAAAATCCACTCGGACTTCAAAACTATAGCCTGCAAGTCGAGGATCTCGGCAAAGACATGGTCAGCCTGTTTCAGCTTTTCTATAAAAGCGAAAAAGGCCAGGAACCCAACGAAGAACTACTGGGGATTTTCAAAGAAGTAATCAGCCAAAACGATCCCGCATGATACCAATTCGACTAGAACTTCAGGGACTTTATTCCTATCGGGAAAAGCAAACCATCGAGTTTGATAAGCTGACAGATGCCGGACTTTTTGGGATTTTTGGCGCTGTGGGAAGTGGAAAATCTTCGATACTCGAAGGGATTTTGCTTGCCTTGTACGGAAGTACAGAGCGGCTTTCGGATCGTGGAGAAAAGAACAGCATGCTCAATCTGCAAAGCGAGCAAGTGCTGATCAGTTTTGAATTCCATGCCGGAAAAAACAATTCAAAGACCTACCTGGCCCGGTATTCTGCCAAGCGAAATCCTAAGAATTTTGACGACGTACGTCCGGCAGAGCATACTTTTTACGAACGTGCCGGAGATAGTTGGGAGCCCGTCAGCCAAAGAGCTGAAGAGATTGTTGGGATGAAAAAGGAGCATTTCAAGCAGACGGTGATTATTCCGCAGGGAAAATTCAAGGAATTCATAGACCTCACTCCGGGCCCAAGGGCGGATATGATGAAGGAGCTTTTTGGGTTGGAGCGATTTGATCTTTCTCCCAAAACGGGTTCGCTGCTGAAAGCTGTCAGGGAAGAAAAAATCCGCCAGGAAACCCAACTTCAGGGATTGCTCTCCTACAGCAAAGAAAGTCTGGAAGAAAAAGAGGCGCAGTTCCAAAAATTGAAACAGGAATCGGACGAAGCTGACGCAAAATTCAAAATCGCTGATCTGGAGCTCCGGCAACAAGAAGTTGTGCGGACCAAATATCAACAGCTTTTGCAATTCAGATCCACCCGAAAAACACTCGACGAAAAGCGTCCTGAGATCGAAGCCAAGCGCTTGCTTCACCGGGAATTTATCACTGCCAAAACCTACCTGAAGCCAGTCTGGGATCAACTCACCGAAGCCACCAAGGATCTCGAAAAGTTTAAAACCTCTGTCATCAACTGTGAGAGATTCAAGGATCGATTTACTGAAGAGGTACATGAATTGGAAAAAGAGGAAGAGGACCTGAAGAAGAAAAATCAGGAACGTCCACTTCGCGAAGGCAAAATCCGGGACCTCAAAAAGGTGATTGAAATTCAGGTTTTACAGCAAAGTCTGCAAGAAGCCAACCGAAAACTAGAAACACTCAAACCTGAAATTGACTCAAAAAAATCCGCTCAAAAAGCACTTCAAACTCAAATCAAACAGCTTGAAGAAGAAGCAGAAAAAACCAGTGCTCCGGACAGCACCCACCTGGCCGAACTGAAATCTGCCGAGCGGGATTGGCAACTTTGGGAAGATCAGCTGGCGAAATTGAATTCGGAATTTGAACAAATCAGGGTTTCAGGGTTGGAGGTAAAGAACCAACTAGATTTGATTTTTCAGGCCATACCGAAGGAGGAAAATACAATGGAAAACTGGATTGCATCGCAAAAAGGAATTATCCAAAAACTGGAATCTGAACGGGATAAACTGATTCAAAAGCAAGGACTTTCGGCGCATGTTCATTTGCTGCAAGACGGAGAAGCCTGCCCGCTTTGCGGTTCGCAAGAGCATCCAAATCCGATTCAAGCGGAAATGGATGAGCAAGAATTGGCTGGTAAGGCTTTAGAAATAGCTAGGGCAAAAACAGAGCTGGACCGGATTCTAGGTCTATCCCAAAAGCAAGCTGAACTGAGCATTCACCTGGAAAATCACCGCAAAAATGCGGAGGCTAAAAAATCCGAAATCGGGGCTTTGAGTCTTAGACTGAGTGAACTAAAAGAAAAAGCATTTGAATCCAATTTGGATTCAAAGCACGCAATCTCCGCGCGTATTCTGTCCATCACTCAGACGAGTGAAAATCTTGAAAAATTCAGGATGAAGATCAAAGCCCTGCGGCAGCAATGGGACGTGGAGCGAGATGCTTTGGAAAAAACAGAGATGGACTACAATCAGGCAAAACTAAAATCAGGTTCTCTGGAATCCTCCATTTCCACCAAAAAAGAAGAAATAAGAGACCCTACTTTTTGCCAGCAATTCTTCATCAAAGCACCGGAAGTTATTCGTCAAACCATTCAAAACGTCGAAAAAGACATCGAAGAAGCTTACCAACTCTTGGAAGGAAAGCAAAAACACCTTCGGGAAAAGCGTGGGGAACAAGTCAAAAACCTGGCGGATTTGGAGAATTTTTCAAAGCTTAAACAGCAAACCAAAACTAAATTGGAGAAGCTACAGGTTGAGTTTGAAGCGCTGAAAATTCAATATGGTTTTACGGACGAGCTAGCCTTGGTGAGGCTGTTTGAGAATTCGCTTGATGCAGAGAAAGTGATGAAAGAAATCACTCAGTTTGATCAGAATCTGGCAATTGCCACGAGTCGAATTCAGGAATTGGAAGCTGAAAATGGTGTCAGAGAATTTCAGGAAGAGGCTTTTTTACAGCTCTCTGAGCAATTCCAAGCTTTGAAATCCGCTGCAGAAGACTTCCAAAATCAATCGCTTCTATTAGGTCAGGACATCAAAGAATCTCAACTCAAACTTGAGGAAAAGAATGCTCTGGAAAAAACGTATGGCCTTCTCCTAAATCGTGAAAGCTATTTGAAAGAGCTGGACAACCTATTCCGGGGAAGCGGTTTCGTGAAATACGTGAGTTCGATTTACCTCAAGGAACTCTGCAATACGGCCAATATCCGATTCATGAAACTCAGTAAAAACAGCCTGAGTCTGGAGATCGATGACGAAAATACCTTCTGGGTGATCGATTATCTGAACGGAGGAAAAAGGCGCTTATTGAAAACTCTGTCCGGAGGTCAGACTTTCCAGGCCTCCCTTTGCCTGGCTTTAGCTTTGGCAGAAAAAGTAAAAGCCCTGAATCAGGCTGATCAAAGTTTCTTCTTTCTGGATGAAGGCTTTGGGGCTTTGGACAGAAATGCGCTGAGGGTGGTTTTCGAAACACTAAAATCCCTTCGCTTCGAGAATAGGATCGTCGGGATTATCAGCCATGTGGAAGAGCTCCAACAGGAAATCGGCGTCTATGCACAAATTGAACTGGATCCTGATAAAGGTTCGCAGGTCAAGTATTCGTTTTAGCTAGTTAGCCATTAAACACTCGAAGAAAAACCAGCAAATCCTTTGCTCTCTTGTTTTCGGAGTGAAGGACAAATTGGAAAATCTGCGATTTTATCTATGGTTCTCTGCGGATAAAAAATTTACTCATCTTATTAAGTAATTTTACGCAGTACATTGAGCAAAACCCTAATAAGCTATATTATCTATTGATTTTCAATTGGTTACCAGACCATAAATAAGCAAAAAAGATGGCTTTTCACGGCTATCTTTTAAGAATATAAGCTCAAAACATCCAGTTGCAAGAATTCTTCCCAGGGAATTCCATCTGTCCCGACCACGAGCGATTTCTCCGGATGATAGGTCTTTACGAACGCATTCATCCCCGACAATGCTCCTACTTTCGAAGTCTTGACCTCAATGGCAATGATTCGTTTTTTGTATTCTACGACAAAATCCACCTCGTCATTCCCTTCTCTCCAATAGTAGATCCTCAGCCTTTTATCCTTGAAAGCCTGATTTACAAGGTGTGCTCCCACCGCAGATTCTACCCAACGTCCCCATGCCTTATGATCGGCCTGAAGCGTATCTTTAGTTTCATTGGACAGACCTGACATGATTGCTGTATTATGCACCATGAATTTTGGGCTTGAAGATCTCTTTCGGACAAGATTTGGACTGTATTTTTCCAATCCGCTCAGTAATCCCGCCTCATTCAGCAGCTCCAGGTAATTGGCAAGTGTGGTGGTATTTCCTGCGTCCGCAAGCTGCCCCATAACTTTGGTGAAACTGAGAACCTGACCGGAATACATCGATCCAATTTCGAATAAACGCTTCATAAGCGCCGGCTTATCGACACGCGTTAGCATCAGGATATCTTTCGAAATACTCGTTTCGAGCATTGCATCGCGTACGTAATTCTTCCATCGGTCCTCATCATCTTTCAGTGTAATTGCCCCTGGATAGCCTCCAAACCAAATGTATTCCTCCGGAGTGAGTCCGAAAGCATCTTTCATTTCCTTGTAAAACCAATGTCCCAGATACATGGCTTCGAATCTTCCGGCTAGCGATTCTGTCAAACCCTGCTGAAGCATCAAGCGAGAGGATCCCAGTAAAACCACCCGGATATCCCGATCTTCCTTCGTATCACGATCCCATTCAGCCTTGATCTGCTCGCTCCAATTATCGATTTTCTGAACTTCATCGATGACCAATAGATAAGGCAAGTTCTGTGAAAGCTGTTGCTTGGCCCTTGCAATTTCCCATTGCTGCGCAATCCAAACCCGATCTGTGGCTGGCACGGCATCCGCTGCTACGAGAGAATGTGGATAATCCAGGTCTTTTATGATTTGCCTTACCATGGTAGTCTTCCCCACTTGCCTTGGGCCATAGATCACCTGGATGAACCTTCGTGGTTCATTCTGAAGTCGATTCTGGATCTGGGTTTTCTCTACTCTCTGGTAAGCCATTTTTATTTTACTCAATCTATTGAGTAAATTTACTCAATAGATTGAGTAAATTCCAAATAAGCCTTCCATTTTATTTATTATCAACCACTTACAAAATAATTTTTAGCCGATTTTAGAAAAGAATCAAGCCATTTTTGCTAGCAAAAAATAAATAATCCATGATTTTAGACAAAAAAATCCCCCGACGATTGCCGGGGGATTTCTATAATTAATAAACCCTCTTATAATATGTTTTCATTCACCCAATCAATCTCTTCCTTTCGGATAGTATGCTCGGGATCGCTGAATATTAGTTTTTTTACATTTGCACCCATCTTTTCCATCAACTCTGCTGAGGCTTTGATTCTGGATAGCGGAACATGGAAATCTCTTTCGCTGCTCCCGATGAAAACCGAAGTCCCGGCAAAATCCCCCTGATACTTTTCGGGCTGAAGCTTTTCTCCGATTAATCCTCCGGTGAAAGCAATGACTCCTCCAAGCTTTTGGGCATTTCGCGAAGAAAACTCCAAACTCAAACAAGCTCCCTGAGAAAACCCGATCAGGACTATATTTTCGGGGGAAATCCCTACTTCAATGATTTTATCCCAAGCAGTTTTGATGGTATTCAATGAATTCTCCAAAGCCGGTTTATTCTGGACATCCGGAGCCATGAAGCTGAATGGATACCAAGAGTTTCCGGGTGCACTTGGTGCCAAAATCGCGTATTCCTCAAGATTAAGATGAGATTTGAGCGAAAGGATGCTTTCTGCTGATGCCCCTCTTCCGTGAATCAGGATGGCAGCTTTTTTCGCTTTTTCCAAAGGCAAACCAGCTTGCTTTATCTCAGACATACCTTTCAGTATTTAACGTAACAGGAGTAAGATTCGCCTCTATTCTGATACGGTTTGGCTCAGCCCAATCAGGCAATTTGATCAACTCACCCAAGTGCGCTTCGTTTTCATCAATCGCAAATCCGGGCTCATCTGTTGCCACTTCAAATAAAACGCCTCCCGGTTCCCGGAAGTAAATCGACTTAAAGTAATTCCTGTCTTTGACTTCGGTGACCTGATAGCCGTTTTTCATCAGGATATTTTGAACTTCAAGCTGGGTAGCTTCATTGGCTGTACGGAAAGCGATGTGATGCACTGTTCCCGCACTTTGCATTCCACGATTTCCGGTTTTGTCAATGACGATATCCACGATATCACCGGGTTTTCCTTGCGTACCATAGCGGAATCTTCCATTCTCCTCACCAATGAATCTGTAATCCATGTGCTGGGTCAGCAGCTTTTCGGTAAGTTCTTTGGCTCTTAGGTTTAGCGTAGCTCCGTAAAAACCCAGTAAGGAATTTTCCCGCGGAATTTGTCCATAAGTCCATCCCGGACGAGAATCGTTGTCATTTGCAATCAATTCAATTCCCATCCCGTCATGATCTTCGAATCGGACCAGCTTTTCACCAAATCGGGTCAAAACATCAGAAACAGAAACTCCATATTTCTTCAATCGCTCAATCCAATAATTCAATGAATTGGTCGAAATCGAAAATGCTGTGTAGGTCAGCTCGCCAGATCCTTTTATGCCTTTTCTGGCTCCCGTAAATGGGAATGTAGTAAAAACCGTCCCCGGTCGCCCCAGCTCATCACCAAAATAGAAGTGATAAACATCCGGTGAATCGAAGTTGATTGTCTTTTTCACCAATCTCAAACCAAGAATTCCTGAATAGAAATCGATGTTGCTTTGTGGATTTCCGGCTATCGCAGTGATGTGATGAATACCGGTGATGAGTGGTTGCATATGAATTGAATTTAAGAAAAAAAGCTACCTTGGGGCAGCTTTTAAATGTTTAGACTGTTGCCTCAGCCAATTCTGTAACGGCTTGTTTCACCAATTGCACGTTCAGGATCAATCTTACCTGATCACTTACTACTACGCTTCCGGCTTCAGTTATAGCTGACCAAGTTAATCCGAATTCTTTTCTGCTGACTTTACCTTCGATTTCGAAGCCTGCCTTAGTTTGTCCGTAAGGATCTCCGGCAACTCCACCGAAATCAAGATCAAGTTCAAATTCTTTCTTGGTGCCACGGATGCTGATGTCCCCTACCAATTTGTAATCTCCTCCATGATTCTTTACAGTTCCTGCGAAAGTCAATTTTGGATGGTTTGCAGCATCGAAGAAATCGCCCGATTTCAAGTGACCATCACGATCCGCCTGATTGGTATCAATGCTGTCGATATCAGCAGAGAAAGAAACTGTAGCTCCGTCAAAATTATCTGAAGTGCTTTCTACAAAACCTTCAAATTTTCTGAAATAACCCGTAACTGTTGAGATAACTAAGTGCTTTACCTTGAAAGAAACTTCAGAGTGAGTTGGGTCGATAATCCATTTTGTAGTGCTCATAATTTTTGTGTTTAGTATGTAGTTGATTTATTGTGTTTTTACATTTATTGTATATACATGTATTAGGATAAATTTTTTTACCCCCTCATTTTATCCAATAGGTCATTTAATAGATTGACCTCTTCGAGATCCAAGTGGACAAAACTTTTATTACCATTTTCAACCTGAGTTTGTAATACTGAAAGCAATTCAAGTCCTTTTTCGGTTATCATGACATCCACTTGTCTTCTATCATTCGGACATTCATCCCGTTTCACCAATCCTTTAATCTTGAGTTTCTCGACAAGTCGACTTGCATTTGACATTTTATTTAGCATCCGATCCTGAATAGAAGATACAGTCGTGGGCAGTCCATTTTGACCTCTCAGAATTCTCAATACATTGTATTGCTCAGGTGAAATTTCATGTGGTTTAAACAGGCTGTTTTGCGCTGTCACCAGGTAACTCTGCGTATAGAGAAGATTCACTACCAACTTGTTGTACGGATCTTTAAACTCCTTTTGTTGAATAGCATCTTCGATCTTCATAATTTCTGCAAATGTATTATATGTATATACATTTAAATGTAAGAAAAAGTTTCAAACCAATCATAAATTATTTGAAACTTTCCAGAACCAATTGAATATCGGCGTATTGGATACGGATTTTCAGAAAAGCAAATTCATCCTGCAAAAAAAAGGGGCTCCCTTGAGCCCCTTTTCTTTCCTATTTATTCTTGTGCCCTTCGAGCCAATCTCCGATCAGTCGATTGACTTCGGTCGGTTTTTCGATGCAACTGCTGTGGCCAGCTCCTGTGATCATGTGTAGGATCGAACGTGAAATTCCCATTTGAATGAATTTGGCTTTTTCAGGCTTGGTAGCTACGTCTTCATCTCCTACGACAATCATGGTGGGGCAGGAAATTTTAGATAATTCATCTTCCACTCCTTTCCTGTAGATGACTCCTTCTACCGGGCCGGTTATTGATTTTTTATTAGACCGAAGTTCGCTTTTCCATCTTTGGATTTTTTCTTTATTCACTGGATTTGAAAGCCAGCTTGCTGCAAACATGATAGGCAAAACTTGATTCGCTACAAATGGCAAAATCCCCACCCACTTTACCACTCCGTTCAAGGCTTTGTATTTCGGTAGATTTTCAACTGGCTCCGCATTAGAGGAGGTCTCCAGCAAAATCAACGTTTTGATCAGCTCAGGATGCCTGGCCGCTACTCTCATTCCGACAAATCCTCCCATCGAAAGCCCCGCGAAATGAACTGAACCCAAGCCTAGCGCTTTGATCAATTCAGCAGCATCTTCGGCTACAATTTCCATGTCGTATGGGCCTTTAGCTTCACTTTGGCCTTGTCCCCGGTGATCATAAGCGATTACCCGATATTTGTCTTTCAAAAAACCCATCTGAGCCTCAAACATTTTATGGCTCCAAAGTAATCCATGGGCAAAAACAATCGTCTCAGGTCCATTTCCCTGATCCGTATAAAAAAGCTTTACTCCGTTAGCGTCTATATAAGGCATATTACATTTGGGTTTTTGATCAAATTATAAAACAATGACCGAAGTCCTGGGAAAAACTTCGGCCACTAGTTTTCAGTTTTCAAAATTTTATTCCCAATCCAAACCAGGCTGAGTAATTTTAAAATTCTCTCTGGCTTTGTGCTGATCCACGATCTCTCTAACGTCCTGAAGAAGTTTTTTCGCATCGTACACGATTCCATCCTTCACTGTGTATTTCACACCGCCAACACGAACAGGCTGATTATTTTCATCGATTCTAATGGAACCCGTTCCATAAAGCACTTTCAGATTTTGAAGAGGATTCTCCTCCACAATTACAAAATCAGCCAATTTTCCCACTTCAACAGATCCAATTTCTTTTTCCATTCCCAAAGCCTCGGCTCCGTACATGGTCGCAGAGCGGATTACTTCGATCGGATGGAATCCTGCTTCACGAAGCAATTCAAGTTCTCTGATATACGCAAATCCATACAATTGGTAAATAAACCCAGAATCGGAGCCAGCAGTAACCCTTCCTCCGCGATTTTTATATTCGTTCACAAAAGTCATCCAAAGCTGATAATTTTCCTTCCACTGCACTTCTTCCTCGGTGGTCCAGTCAAACCAATACGAACCGTGAGATTGACGGCTTGGCGCATAGAATCTCCAAAGAGAAGGGAGCGTATAGACATCATGCCACTCGGCAGTGCGAGCTCTCATCAAATCTCTGTTGGCTTCGTAGATATTAAAAGTCGGATCCAGCGTGAAATCAAGTTCCAACAGTTCATTCATCACCTTATTCCAGTGATCAGAAAATGGAGGCGCCGCTTGCTTCCAAAGCTTCCCTGCCTCGCCAAATCTATGTTGCTCATTTTGATAGTTATAATCCAATCTGAAATCCTGAATGGTACGATCCTGAAAAAGCGCTTCCGGTAATCCATACCAATGCTCCATGGAAGTCAATCCTGCCCGAGCAGAATTCAGCACATTCCATCGAGCTACATCCAATTGTTGATGGTGCATGGCAGAGCCTTTTCCAAGTCGCTTATTTTCTTCCATTGCTGCTTGTAAAACCTCCGGTTTTCCTCCGAAAAATTTGATACCGTCAGCACCCTTTTTAGCATTTTCAGTTACCCAGGTTTTTGCCTGCGCATCCGTTGTAATCGGAGTCTCTGATCCTTGTCCGAAAGCTGTGTAAGCAAGGATTCTCGGAGCGGTAATTTCATTGGTCGAAGACTTCTTCTTATGCTCCAAAACCCAATCCAGTCCATTTCCGGTGGACGGATCTCTGATGGTGGTGATCCCATGCGCCATCCAAAGTTTAAACACATATTCCGCAGGAGTGCCTTGTCCTGTTCCTCCAATATGACTGTGCATATCCACAAAACCAGGCAGCAGGTAATGCCCCTCCAACTCATATACTTTATCATTCGGCCCGGCTTTTGGTCTTCGGTCTTCATTGATCGGAAGTCCAGGGTAGCCCACTACCTGGATTTGGGCGATTTTATTTTTCACAACTACAATGTCTACCGGGCCGACAGGTGGTGCCCCTGTGCCGTCCAGCAAAATCACGCCTCGAAATATCAGTCTGTCAAAAGGACCGTCCCCTTCCTCGCGAGCAGGAGAAGGCATAATCTGAGCAAGGAGTGTGATTGCTAGAGAAAAGCTGAAAAATAAGGAGAGTAAAATTTTCTTCTTCATCTGCTTATAATTTGTTTTTTTAGGGTCAGATGGAATCTCGCCTGGTTGATAATCATTAAAATGTGTGACGAATCCGTTCATGCTCGATTTCATAAGGAATGGTGGCTTTGATGAGATCAATAAGTTAGGAGAAAAAGCAGCAAGAACAAACCTGCATTATTTGAACTGTCGCAAACAAAAAAGCCCGTCTGGAATTCCTGACGAGCTTTTGAATTAAGGTTGGTGGTTTTTATAAATCTTTGAATTTCTCCATGATATCTTCCGAAATCCCGGTGAAGGAATATCCTCCGTCGTGGAAAAGGTTTTGCATGGTCACAAGTCGGGTATAATCAGAGAACATGGTTACAATATATTCTGCACAAGCCTCAGCCGAAGCGTTTCCAAGTGGAGAAAGGGAATCTGCGAAATTGTAAAAGGTATCAAATCCACCTATTCCCGTGCCGGCAGTAGTTTTGGTAGGCGATTGGGAAATGGTGTTCACCCGAACCTTCTTCAGCTTGCCAAATCTATATCCATATCCTCTTGCAATACTTTCCAGCAAAGCTTTGGCATCAGCCATATCGGTATAAAAAGGAAATACCCGCTGAGCGGCGATGTAAGAAAGTCCAACGATGGATCCCCATTCATTCATCGCATCTTTCTTCTCAGCCACCTGCATCATCTTATGGAAAGAAATCGCAGACACATCGTATGATTTCATTGCCCAATCATAATTCAGATCACCATAAGATCTGCCCTTTCTGATATTTGGAGACATTCCGATGGAATGCAACAAGAAGTCAAAGTTACCTCCGAGGTATTCTTTTGCTTCTGTGTAAAGCTTCTCAATATCTTCCAGACTAGTAGCATCAGCCGGAATTACAATGGTATTACATTCCTGAGCGAGTTCATTGATTGCTCCCATTCTCATAGCGATTGGGGCATTGGTAAGGACGAATTTCGCTCCTTGCTCTTTGGCTTTCAGGGCGGTTTTCCAGGCGATGGAATTCTCATCCAGCGCTCCTGTGATGATGCCCACTTTTCCTTTCAGCAAATTTTCTGGCATATAGCTATTAGATTGTTTCTAAAATGATTGCGTAAAAATAGGGAAATTTTATGATTCCGGACTTTCATTTGATACTCGACGGGGATTTACCTGCGAAGTAGCTCTCTGGCGCTTTCCAAAGCAGAAGCGGACGGAGTTGCACCGGCAATCATTTTGGCAAGCTCCTGGATTCGACCTTCTTCTTCCAGCAACTTGATTTTGCTGACAGTTTTAGCTGATGAATTGTCCTTGTACACGAAGTAGTGCAAATCACCCTGTCCAGCCACTTGAGGCAAATGGGTGATGCAAATCACTTGGTGGTTTTGCGAAATCTCCTTCATCATTCGCACCATTTGAAGTGCTACTTCTCCGGAAATACCGGTATCTATTTCATCAAAAATCAGAGTGGGTAAGGCCATTTTATCAGCCATTAAATATTTGATTGCAAAAAGCAATCTGGAGAATTCACCGCCTGAAGCCACCTTTTTCAGTGGCTGTGGTAATGATCCTTTATTTGCAGAGAAAAGTAACTCGATCTCATCTATTCCTCCGGGATTTGGTTCGGTAGACTTATGCTCGACCACCAGTTTGGCATTTTCCATGCCTAGACCTGCGAGAAGTTTTTCCAGAGATTTTTGAAAATCAGTGAAACAAGCCGTTCGCAGCTTTCGCAGCTTTTGCCCGGAATCAAATACTTGCTTTTCAGCATGATCCAAGGTTGCTTTCGCCGTAACAAGCGTTTCATCCAGATTTTGAAACTGGAATACTTTGTCTGCCAACTCGGCTTCCAAAATCTTTAATTCCTCCACCGAGTTTACTCCATGCTTCTTTTGAAGCTGGTAAATTTTACTGAGGCGCTCACGAATCCCCTCCAGCTTTTCAAAATCAACTTCTATCCCGCTCTCTTCGTCAGCCAGTGTCTCTGTCAGATCCTTGATCTCAATTAATGAACTTTGGAATCGCTCCCGCAAAGATTGAAACTTATGGGCCAATCGCTCAAGGGACTGCATTCCATGCTGAATTTGATCCATCCCCTGAACCACACCAAATTGCTCATCCTGAAAAAGATTGAGCATCTCGTTGATTTTCAATTTGATTTCCTCTGCATTTTCGAGGACTTCTTGGGTAGATTCAAGTTCTGTTTGCTCTCCCACCTGAAGACTCAGCGCACTTAATTCATCGAGTTGAAATTGGTTGAAATCAGCCTCCTTTTGTAATTCATTCGCTTTTTGCTTGATTTCAAGGTAGGCTTTCTGACTTTTTTTGAAGATTTTATAATCTGATCTGTATTGTTTAAGTTGTTCCTGAGTTTGAGCAAAAGCATCTATCAATCCAAGCTGAAAACTTCCCTCTCCGAGCTGTAAGGTGTCGTGCTGGGAATGCACGTCCATCAGATATGCTCCCAACGTTTTCAAAGTGTCCAGCAGAACTGGTGTATCGTTGACAAAAGAGCGGGATTTTCCTCCCGGACTGATCTCTCTTCGGATAATGCAAGTCGGATCAAAGTCAAGTTCTGCGCTTTCGAAGAATTCCTTCAAGCCATATTCACCAATCTCAAAAACTCCTTCAATAACACATTTTTTTTCTTCATGAAGCAATACTTTGATATCTGCGCGATTCCCAAGCAACATACCTACAGCACCGAGCATGATTGATTTTCCTGCGCCCGTTTCTCCTGTAATCATGCTCAAGCCTTTACTCGGCTGCATGAGAAGTTGATCAATCAGAGCATAATTTGAAATGCTGAGGGACTTAAGCATGAATAAGTATTAGATGAGGAACAAATCTAAAAAATTGAGGCTAGCTTTTCAGGAGCTCGTTATACTTTCTGGCATTATTTGGATCAACTTCCAATAATAATTTAACCACCTCGGTACGTAACTCAAGGGATGCGTTCATCAATACTTTGGAGATTTCATCACTTTTTGCATCCATGAATGAGATTGTAAAAATCCCATTTGGTTGAGTTTTATTGGCTTCTGAAACCAGTCTTATGGCTTGCACCATATTTTCATATGCAGATTCAGGATCAGACTGAAGAATATCAAGCCCTTGTCTGTGATATAAATAATAGGCCTCCCGAATCGTGGAAAAGACAGAAGAAGTATAAATATCATTGATCAGCCAATATCGATTTCGTCGGTCGGAAGTGCTCTGCAACCAGCCCGGGCGCCCTGATTGCTGCGCGTTGTTTACAATGTCATTTGCAACTTCAAAAAAATCATCTCCTCCTTTATTTGCAAAAGAGTCATAGTCCAGCCCAAGTGCAATGTGTGCATAGAATGCTAGCAGTGAACTTATATTATTCAGGTAAGTGAATCTGTTGAATTCCAAAGGATAAGATTCGATGTATTCAAAATTCCAGTTTCGGTCCACAAAATTGAAAACGAGCGACTCGTAATTGGTGCCGTAAATCGGACGGACAGTTTGGATCTGAACAGTGGCTTCGTAATACCCTACCTGAGGCACGTCGTTGATTGTGATCAGAAGGTTGCCTTTAATCCTTTCTTCAGACCGAAACTCTTCTGTGGTCCAGGATCTACCGTTGAGGAATTGCTCAAAGCTGGATTTCATCTGATTGAAAACATCTGTGTTTTGAATCCTGGCTCTGTCGCTGTTTATAATTACGGTGAAGTTAAGTTCCTGCGAAAATCCAGCCTGAACCAGGCAGAAAAGCAAAACCGTGAATAACCATTTCTTCATAGCGTTAAAAATAGGGATTTATCCAAGCTCAAACCTGTACTGGCACTAATTTGATTTGATCAAGGATCAGATTCGCAATTTGGTTTTTGGGAGAAATTTCAGACTGAACAGAATGATGGAAGCGATGAAAAATCTGGACCTTGTTTGTATCCAGCTGAAATCCGGCTCCCGCATCCTTCATCGAGTTGAGTACGATGAGGTCAAAATTCTTCTTTTTCAGCTTGGATTGGGCATTTTCAGATTCGTTTTCAGTCTCCAAAGCAAAGCCGACATGAATCTGATTGAGCTTTTTTTCCAACCCCAAAGAATACGCGATGTCTACATTTTTGACCAAATGAATCGATAACTCGGCATCACTCTTTTTGATTTTCTCTTCTGCCACTTCTGCCGGGGCATAGTCGGCAACAGCTGCCGCAAACACGCAAATATCCATTTTGGAATGAAATGTCTTTGCTGCTTCAAACATTTCCTTGGCAGATTTCACATCCCTCCAGTGAAAAGATTCTTTATTAACTTTCAGGGAGATCGGACCGGAAACCACAAAGACTTCTGCTCCTCTCTCCAGAAATGCCTCGGCCAGCGCATAGCCCATTTTTCCGCTTGAATGATTGCTGATATATCGAACAGGATCGAGGGCTTCCTGAGTTGGTCCCATCGTGATCAGGACTTTCTTTCCTTTGAAATCCTGAGTTTTGGAGAAAAACTCCTCTACTTTTTTCAGAATATTCTCCGGCTCCATCATTCGTCCCTGACCGGAAAGTCCACTCGCCAATTCACCGGCTTCAGCATCCAAAATCTGATTTCCAAAAGAAAGTAATCGATTTAGATTTTCCCTGACAGATAGATGCTGATACATATCCAGATCCATTGCCGGAGCAACCATCACAGGACATCTTGCTGATAGATAGGTTGCTGAAAGGAGATTATCGCAAATCCCATTTGAAAACTTGGCGAGGGTGTTTGCACTGATAGGTGCCACCAAAAATAAATCAGCCCAAAGGCCCATTTCAACATGGTTATTCCAAACGCCTGTTTCGTCCTTTTGGAATTTGCTCAAAACGGGTCTTTTGGATAAAGTCGCCAACGTGAGCGGGGTGATAAAGTCAAAAGCAGAAGCGCTCATAATGATTTGCACTTCTGCTCCTGCTTTTACTAATAATCGGGTAAGAATGGCACTCTTGTATGCGGCGATGCTGCCGGTGACTCCAAGTAAAATCTTTTTACCCTTGAGGCTCATATATTACTCCTCAGTTTCTTTTGCGGGATATCTATGGTACACTTTACCTTCCATAAATTCCTCTAGTCCAAGAGTAGATGGCTTAGGCATTCTCTCATAGAATTTTGAAATCTCGATTTGCTCTTTGTTTTCGAATACTTCTTCTAGATTGTCAACTGTAGACGCAAATTCTGAAAGCTTATTGTTCAACTCTTCTTTCAAAGTAGTTGAAATCTGCTTTGCACGCTGACCTGCCACATGAAGAGACTCATAGATATTACCAGTTTTATCTGCGATTTTGTCCAGGTCACGAGTGATGATGGAGGGATTAGTAGCCATATTTGAATTAGATTACGTTTCTATTTATTGATTAATTATCCACCGGTTTGGCGGAAATAATGGTAGCATTTTGGGCAGCCAATCGGTCTGCAATTTCTTTTTTTAATTTCTGGTGCTCGGCAAGTTCTTCCTTTGTCTCTACTTCGTAGTCTTTTACTTTTCCGGTAAACCCACTAGTTGGATATCGTTGATAAAAACTACCTGCAAATTTAAGAGCTTCATTCAATCGCTCTTCTTTCTTCGCATATGCACTGTTTTTGGCATATCCGGTACCAACTTCCACTAGCTTGTAAGCCAATTCCTCATTGTATTTACTTTCAGGGAAGTCTTTTGTGAAGTTCTGGAAGTTAATTATACATGCCCGATAGAAATCACCCGGATACAGACCATCTTTCAATCTGTAATACATGGAGGATTCCTGGTATGCCTTTTCTTCAAATCTTTTTTGAAGATCATTAAGCATCACCATTGCTCTCTCGTAGCTCGCAGATCCCGGGAAAACAGTAACAAACTGTTGAATCGCACTGACCGCTTCCTGACTGCTTTGCTGATCAAGATTAAAATCCGGAGCATCCAAATACAAGGAGTAGGCGTTCATGAAAAGCGCTTCCTCAGCCAATGGACTTCTGTTATAAGTTCTGTAGAAAGTACTGAAATAACCTGCAGACTCTATGTACCGCTTTGTTTTGAAATGGCAGTTGGCATAGTTGTAATCGGCAAGTTCCGCCTTTTCACTTCCTCGGATCACAGGAAGGACTTTGTCATAAAGGATGATCGCTTTATTGTACTCCCCTGACTGATAGTAGCTGTTGGCACCCGCGTAGAGTTCTTCCCAGTTGGTGCTTTTCTCCAATTTATTGAAAGGCCCACAGGAGCCCAAAGCCAAGGAAATCAGTAGAATGAGGATGAATTGTACGCGCATGTTCATTTTCAAGACCGTAAATATACGGGATAATTATTGGGATTCAAATGGAAAGGGAGAGGTCTGGGCAGGCTTACTTCTTGATTTGAAGCTTCTTGGTCACAATATTTTTATTGTCCAGGAATAGCGTATAGAAATAAATTCCTTCTTTAAACTCAGACACATTGATCGAAAGGCTAGTCCTTTCCGGATCTAATTCATATTCTGCTATAGGATTGCCTATAAAGCTGTTGATGGTAATTTTAGCTTTTACTCTCGGATTGTTGAATTGATAGTCAAGCTGTGCTATTCTACTGCTTGGATTAGGATAAACGTCACTCAACTTGATATCCTTATAGTCAAACTCATCAATTTTTGTATTCGGATTAGAAACGCTGTATCTGGCTTCAACCATAAAGGTCTCCCGAATATTTTCAACATTCACGAAGAAAAGGTCGAAACTGCCCATCGTTTCTACTATCCCCAGCTGAAATTCCAGATACAAATCTGTCATTATTTCACCGGGATCAAGGGAGATTTTGATTTTGGCAAGGTCTTTCTTTGGATCAAAGCATTGCTCGCCTATGCAGATTTTTACTTTTTGAGAAGAACCTACATTTCCCCGGAGATTCTTAAGCAAATAAGTTTTGGGCTGATTACTTTCGTTTTGGAGAATGATGGATTTTCGCTGAGAAGAGCCTAGATCACCAGAAAACTGAAGGTCTTCACTGAGCACGCGAATCTGCTGAGCTTCCGCAAACAGCGGGAGAAACAGCAAAAGCCATATAAAAAAAAGTAATAACCGTTTCATGTAAAATTTTGATCAATAAGCGATTCAGTTGTATCTAACTGTATTCAATATACGGACAAAAATAAGGCATTGATCATCCCGGAATAGAAAAAAGCGGTTAATTGTTGTTAACCTTTTTAAAATTTTTTCAGCGCTCACTCGTTAGCCCGAAATCATGTTTCTGAGGACCGGTTTTAAAACGTTTTTTTGAATTGGCGATCCACTTTTTCGAAGCTGTTTTTGGATTTCATCGTCTGTTGGAAGTGGTATTTTTACTTCCGGAATATCAAAAAGATTTTTAGCATCGGGATCAATTTCTTCCGGTTTCCTCCAGGCATTAATGGTTTTAATATCCGGTTTTTCTTCAGTCCTCCATCGAAACCCTTCCAATCTTGAATTTTCTTCTGTCATCTTTTGAACAGGAGTAAACGTGCCGTCCGGCTTGATTCCATAAGTGACACGACGAATTGCTCCATTTTCAAATACAAGTTTGATGTTGGCACTCAGTGTTCTGTTTATTCCCTGTGTCAAGGTGTCTCCTTCCAGAGCAAAATAAAGAGACTCCCCGTTTCCGTCGATATTCAAGTGACTCATTTTCCCATCCTTGAAATAAGCCATCATCGATCTTCCTTTCATTTGATTGAAATTGAAAATAGTGTCCTGAGTGATCGCAAAGGCCTTATCCTTCATAAACACCCGATCAAGTTCCTCATTTGCAATGAAGAAAATCATGCTGTCCGCAGAAATCTGACTGGTCTGACTCCACATGACCGGATCTTGAAATAACCGAATCGATGAATCTGAATAATTGTAAGCCAATGAATCTGCGACACCCGAAAGGTCTGCTTTGACCAGATTGATCGATCGGAAAGCCAGCAAAAATTTAGCAGAATCCGCCTCGCTATCCTGAGAGATCAGCGAATCTGCAGTTACGAAGAGTGTGTCTTTTTCGAAATATTTACGAACCAGGGCATTCCCGTGAACAAGGCTGTATTTTCGGTCTTCCCAGTATTGACCTATGTCACCATAGACCTCAATATCCCTTTCTTTGTTGTAGACGCTTACATTTTCCTTGCCCTCGTAATAGGCTTTCTGCTCATCATAGAAAAGCTGCTTCGCCTTCACCCGACTGGTTTCGGATTCAACGATTCCCTCAAAAAACTGAAACTGCTTTTGCTGGGTGTTGTAAAAACTTCCTTTCTGAGCATCAAGTGTATTTCCTTCCTTCGAAATCACGTTTGTAAGACCTTTCGTTTCTGCGGTTTTTGGCACCGTGAGATAAACCAGGTAATTGGTTTTCATCGTGTAATCCGGGTTGACCAGCACGACTTCATTCTCAAAAGTAATCTGCTCCAGGTTGACTTCGTATCTACCGCGCTTGCTGGTCAGGACATTGACCGAATCGACCACTTTCCCATCGTTGATATAATAAGCGATGTTGGCAGCGCGATCATAATCAAGATTGTCTGTGTATAGGGTGGTTTTTTGATTGGTAAAAATCACATTGGTTCTCAGCTTTGCAATTTTGGTATTTCCATCGTATTCAGCATAAGCACTTCGCGTCTGAATGGGATCGATCTGATCCACAATTCGGACATCACCAAATAATCTTGCCTTGTTGGTTTCCCGAAAGAAATGAGCCGAATCACAGAAAATAAGTGAGTTTTGATTCCTCATCTGCACTCCCCCGATCAATCTCTCAAAACCGGCGGCTCCTTCCAGCAAATCTGCTGATATGATCTCTAGAGTAGAAGATCCTTGCCCCTTCGCTGTAAATGTGACAGTCGAAAGACAGAGGGTAAAAATCAGAAAAACGGAAAGGCTAGATCTCATGATGGGACGAATGTGGGCAAAATTAGCAGAAAATGATATTTTTGATCAATGATCGAAGCTTTTATCCAGCATACCCGGAGTAAGTCACTTTTAAATTCTGAGAAAACATACCTGTTGGCTTGCAGCGGAGGCTTGGATAGTATCTGCCTGGGCACTTTGCTGAATGAGACAAAAATCCCTTTTGAAGTCGCTCATGTCAACTTTCGCTTGAGGGAACAAGAGAGTGACGAGGACGAGGCCTTTGTGAGAAATTGGGCCAAATCGATTGGAAAGACTATCCACATCCTACAACCTGACACCATTTCCTTTGCCAGGGAAAATCAACTTTCCATTCAAATGGCAGCACGGGAAATCCGATATGATTGGTTTGAGAAACTGAGAACTGAGCGAAACCTTGACGGAATTGTTTTGGCACATCAGGAAGATGATCAGATGGAAACGATCTTTCTGAATCTCCTTCGAGGCACAGGCATTGAAGGCATATACGGGATGGCTGAGCGTCGGGGTTGGCTGATCAGACCTTTACTTCCATTTTCCAGATCTGAAATTCTCGGTTTTGCGATTCGAAACGGGTTAATGTGGAGAGAAGACAGCTCCAATATTAAAACCAATTACAAACGTAATAAACTTCGAATTCAAGCACTTCCGGCACTTTTTGAGGTTGCAAAAGACGCGAAATCAAACCTTCAGACCAGTTTTTCGAGACTCAAAGACACCGGAAAAGCATTTACAACTTTATTTGAAACCTGGAAAAAAGAGCACATCAAACTCGAAGACGGGTTGCAGATTCTGCTGGTTTCCGAAATCACAACCCTTCCAGGAGCTGCATCACTGCTTTATTTTTGGCTGCGTCCATTTGGATTCAATCCCGGGCAAAGCACCGAAATTTTAGAATCTTCAATACGCGGCGAGAGCGGGGCCATTTTTGAATCCTCTGCTCATCTACTTAATATCGACAGAGATTCCTTAATTCTGGCACCCAAATCCGCCCCATTCGAATCTTTTGAGATTGATTCAAATGAGCTGGAAATTTCTTTGCCCGAGGGAAAGTATGATTTACTCAAACTGGAGGGTAACACCGACCTGGACAAAAAACCTCAAAATGCCATGCTGGACATGGAAAGACTGAGTTTTCCTCTCGAAATCAGAAGCTGGAAAGAAGGTGATCGCTTTATTCCTCTGGGTATGAAAAACAGCAAGAAAATCAGTGACTTTTTGATAGATTTGAAAATACCTTTGCTTAAGAAAAAAGGTATTACAGTACTGGTTTCCGAAGGGGAAATAGCCTGGATAATCGGGTTAAGAGTGGCTGACTGGGCTAAATGCACCGCGGCAACAAGGAAGATTTTATATCTAAAAAAGCGATAATTCATGCGCAATCCATTTTCAAAAACATACAATCAGGAAGAACTCGACATGTTCGATTTTTTGGGAATAATCAAATTTTTTGAGAGGCTTAATTATAAGGAAATGTCCCGGTTTATCTCTGCCATGCATCATCGCAAATACCTCAGGGATGAAGTTGTGTTTTTCAGCAAGGATCCCAGCCAGGCATTGTATCTGTTAAAAAGAGGTCAAATCAGCCTCACAATTGACATCAAAGACAATTTCGAGTCCATTTTGGAAATCAACAGAGGGGATGCTTTCGGCGAAAACTCACTCTTGGAAAATGCCAAGAGGACTTATACCGCCATGGTCGTTTCTGAAGAAGCAGACTTGATCGTGATTCCTCAGTTTGCAATACAGGAGATTTTCGACAGCAATCCAAAAATCAAAGCCAAAATGATGACCTCGCTGGCAGAATACTATAACCAGAACAATCAGAAACTTTTTCGCTCTTACCGTGAGTCTTTCGGATTCTTCAGTCTTCGCCAAATGTTTGAATAATCACTCCAAGCCGAGTTTCTTTCTTTTATCAAAAAAGCCGGGTCGCAAGCAAAGTAATCACAAGCTGGTTTCGATTCCTACGCTTTGTTTGATAACTTAGCGTCGCTTTTTGAAGGCAATAATTCACTCAAAAATCTATATAAAATCATGAGCAAAGTAACCGTAGTAGGTGCAGGCAACGTGGGTGCTACCTGTGCCGATGTTTTAGCTTATCGCGAAATCGCAGAAGAAATTGTTTTGATCGACATCAAAGAAGGTTTTGCCGAAGGCAAAGCTCTTGATATCTGGCAGAAAGCGCCAATCAACCAGTATGATAGCAGAACTGTGGGTACAACTGGCGATTACAGCAAAACAGCTAATTCTGATGTGGTCGTAATCACTTCCGGACTTCCTCGTAAGCCAGGCATGACTCGTGATGATCTGATCGTAACCAATGCTGGTATCGTGAAAATGGTAACTGAGAATGTGGTGAAATACTCTCCAAATGCAATCATCATCGTGGTCTCCAATCCTTTGGATGTCATGACTTATCAGGCGCACCTCACGTCAAAACTTCCAAGAAATAAAGTAATCGGTATGGCTGGTATCCTGGATACTGCCCGTTACAGAGCTTTTCTTGCTGAGGAATTAAACATTTCAGGAAAAGAAATTCAGGCAATCCTGATGGGTGGACATGGCGACACCATGGTTCCGCTACCTCGTTACACAACTGTTGCGGGAATCCCTGTGACTGAATTGATCTCGAAAGAAAAACTGGATGCTATCATCGAACGGACGAAGTTTGGTGGGGGCGAACTTGTGAAACTAATGGGAACTTCTGCCTGGTACGCTCCTGGATCCGCTGCAGCTCAAATGGTTGAAGCAATCCTCAAGAATCAGAGAAGAGTATTCCCGGTTTGTATCAAACTGGAAGGCGAGTATGGAATCGACGATTGCTACCTTGGCGTCCCTGTCATTCTGGGTAAAAACGGTGTCGAAAAAGTGATCGAACTTGACCTGAATGCTGAAGAAAAAGCACTTCTTGAAACTTCAAGAGGACACGTGAAAGAAGTAATGAGCGTATTGGACAACCTTTCTGCTTAATCTTAATTCTATCCTTTTCAGACCTAAGATTCTCAGATTTTGTTTGAGTTTCTTAGGTCTTATTTTTGTATAGTAACACTTGAACCCTACTCGGATCTGTGAAAATCTGGAAAAGCCTGCTCATCTTATTGTCCTCTCTTCTGCTTATCGGAGCAGGAATCTGGATCTATGAGAAGTATTTTTCCTCCAGAAAAATCAACAACCTCGAGTTGATCAGTCAAGAGGCTGTTTTTGTTTTAGAAACCTATCAGGGAGCCGAAATATGGAATCTGCTGGTAAATGATCCGGTCTGGGAAATCCTTTCCACTCTTCCAGCATTCCAAAAATTCAGTGGTGAACTCACCACTCTCGATAGCTTGAGTGGCGGATCGGGGGAAATCACCAAGATTCTTTCCGGGAAACAAATGACGGTGAGCCTCCACACCACCGGTATAGAAACCTTCGATTTGCTTTTTACCGTAAACCTCAATTCACAAAAAGCGCTAGCCTTGATTGATGAAATCAAAGGCAGAATCAACCCGGGAGCCAGATTTCAATCAAGAAATTATTCTGAAGTGGAAATTCTGGAATATTACGACGCGGCAAACAATCGGCTTTGGAGCCTGTCAATTCTGGAGGATTTGGTCTTAGTCTCCTCTTCCTCATTTTTAGTCGAGGAAGCCATTCGATTCTACTTAAGTGAAGGCCAGCAAAGCTTTTTTACAATTGCGGCCTCTACTCCATTCGACAAAGATTCTCCGGCCCGACTTCTTCTTTCCGGAAAGGGAATGGCAAGCCTGCTAAAAGGTGTAACCAGTGACCGGGAAAATCGAAGTATTGCCGCATTAGAAATCCTGACCGAAGGACTCGTGGTAGACTTGGTTTTTGAAGACGGACAAATCGTGTTTAGGGGCACTTTGGTCTCTGATAAAGACATAAACTACACACCTTCGATACGGGCGAATCTTCCGGCCATCGAATCGGTAATCTCCAATAGAACTTTGGCATTGACTCAATACAACCTTGAGAGTATTTATGAAGTCCAGAAATTGGAAAACCGCGCCTTCATTTCGAAATCAACCTTGAGCGGAGAGATCCAGCGAACACTCACAGACATGGGGTTTCTGGACAGTTTCACCGGAGAAATCTACCTCCTTGATATGGAAAATTATGGGGGTTCAAACCAAAACTTAGCAATCCTTGCCCGCACCACCGATCCTACTTTCTCGTTGGGATTAATTAAGGAATACCAAAAAGAGGCAAAAACAGAAGGCTCAGATTTTTATCTGGGAAATGAAATTCTCTACCTGCCGGAAGAAGATTTTCCTGCGCATTTATTTGCAGGTAAATTCCCTGGTTTTGGCCAGACTTTCGTCACTGCATTGGAGGAGATTTTGATTTTTACCAACTCGCAGCAAGCGATGAAACTCATCTTGGATGATCACGAAGCAGGGAATACTTGGGGGAAATCATCTCAAACTCCGGACGCTAAAAACGGTCTCAGCCCTACTTCCGGATTTACGAGGCTCTACCTGATCGATCAAATCTGGGAAAACTGGACAAAAACTGCCAATCCTTCCTGGAGTTCATTCCTTCAGAAATACGCTGCAAGCTTTCGGTCTTTTCCTTGGGTCTCATTGAAGATCAACCAGATTCAGGACAAAACTGAGGCTACTCTTACTTTCCCCTACAAGTCAGAAAGAAAAGCTAAACCGACCGAAACTGAAGCGATTTCCTTGCAGCCAAGCAAAAACATCCCTTTCAAATCAGAATTGATCTACGGACCAAAATCTGTGGTCAACTTTCAGGATCAAACTGAGGATATTTTGGTTCAGGACACGGACAATATCCTTCACCTGATCAACTCCGGCGGAGAAGAAGTTTTTTCTATTAAGCTGAGCGGCCCGGTGGTATCAGATGTTTTCCAGATAGATTATTACAAAAACGGAAAACTCCAACTCTTGCTGGCAACTGAAGAAAAAGTTTACGGAATTGATCGGCTGGGAGACTTATTGCCTTCGTATCCTTTCGATTTGGGGGGAGAACTCATTTCCCATCTGAATCTCGTGGATTACAGCAACGATCGCGATTATCGTTATTTCCTCAGCACCAGCGACGGGGACCTCTATCTTTTGGACAAAACCGGAAAACAACTGGAAGGTTGGG
>JBILPR010000139.1:0-10397 GCA_044373795.1 Algoriphagus sp.
GAATCGCCTGAGTGCCATTTGTTGTGGTCGTGGCAAGTTTCCTCCCTGCAAAATCACCATCAAGGTAGGCGACCGGTGAATTTCCCATTTCGAATCCGGGAGCAGTCAGACCATCTCTTTCCCCGGCAATCAGATAGCCCTGATCAAACATCGCCCGACATTCTTCCAGTTCTGCGAAAGTTTTTATCTCGGTGATTCCATGTGCCAAAGCGGCAACCATCGTGGAAGTAGCGCGAAAAATATCAACCACCACCACGATTTTGCCTTTCAATTCATGCAAATGAATCAGCTCGGGACTAAAGCAGACCTCAACTTTTCTCATCAAGCTTTCAGCAAAGGGAATTTCTCGATTTTTGCTTTCAGGTTTTTATTTCTCACCTGAATGAAGATTTCTGTGCCCGGCTTGCTAGATGCTGTTTTTACATAGCCCATTCCGATTCCCAAACCCATACTTGGCGATTGAGTTCCGGAAGTCACTTCACCGATTGGTTCTCCGGCTTCGTTTACGATTGGATAATGTCCTCTTGGGATTCCGCGCTCTTGCATGACAAAGCCAACCAATTTGCGGGTTACGCCTTCTTCTTTTTGCTTTTTAATCGCTTCTGAGTTGGTGAAATTCTTGGTGAATTTGGTGATCCAGCCCAGACCTGCCTCGATTGGAGAAGTGGTGTCTGTAATATCATTTCCATATAGGCAATAACCCATTTCAAGCCTCAACGTATCTCTTGCACCCAGACCGATTGGCTTAATGTCGAAAGGTTTTCCTGCTTCGAAAATCGCATTCCAGACATGCTCAGCATCTTCATTTTTCACATAAATCTCAAATCCGCCGGCACCTGTATAGCCAGTTCCGGAGATGATCACGTCTTTCACACCGGCAAATTCACCGACGGTGAAATGATAAAATTTAACTTCAGACAGGTTTACAGGAGTCAGAGACTGCACAGCTTCGACCGCCTTTGGACCTTGCACCGCAAAAAGTGAATACTCGTCAGAGATATTTGTCAGCTTAGCGCTCATTGTGTTGTGGGAATTTACCCAGTTCCAATCTTTCTCGATGTTGGAAGCGTTCACGACGAGCATGTATTTTTCGTCAGCAAACTTATAGACGATCAGGTCGTCTACGATTCCACCTGTTTCGTTGGGAAAACAAGAATATTGACACTGTCCATCCACGAGGATGGAGGCGTCGTTGGAAGTTACTTTTTGAATCAGATTTAGCGCTTCAGGTCCTTCAACCATGAATTCTCCCATGTGGGAAACATCAAAAACCCCAACTCCATTGCGCACGCAGAGGTGTTCTTCCATATCCGAACTGTATCGCACTGGCATATTGAAGCCTGCGAAAGGCACCATCTTGCCACCAAGGGCTGTGTGCAGGTCATTGAGTTGAACGTGTTTGATTTGATCTTCCATATTTGGGTAAAATTTATCGTGGGCAAAGGTAAGGATTGAGGGGAATTTTGGATAACCGCTTTTGGATAAAAAACTGAGGCTTTCCTCCGAGAGTTTTTGAATGCTGATTGATTTGTGTTCATGAGTAAAGATTGTGAACCAAGAAAAGTTTGGAGACCTCAAATTGGGATATTTTAATTTGGCCAGGCAGAAAAAAAAAGGCAACCTGTTGAGATTGCCTTTTAAAAGTTCGTTAAATGGTACTTATACTGAGAAGCTTTCCCCGCAACCGCAAGTTCTGCTTGCATTCGGATTTACAAATTGAAAGCCTTTGCCATTCAATCCATCTGAAAATTCAAGAACAGTTCCTGCCAGATACAGCAAGCTTTTGCGATCTACTAGGATTTTTACGCCTTTATCTTCAAACACATGGTCTGTATCCACCATGATAGCATCAAATCCAAGATCATACATCAATCCTGAACATCCACCACCTTTGACAGAAACACGAATATTTTCATTTTCAGTACGACCTTCTTCTTTCTTTAGCTCAAGAATTCTCTCTTTGGCCTTGTCGGAAACGATTATCATATCTTTATACCTTTATATTAGAGTGTGTGCGGATGAGTTTTTAACAAGCTGATCCGAAAAATGATTCAGGTATAAAGATAGAAATTTAAACATGAGCAAAATCATTAATTCATGAGGAAAATAGAACATATCGGGATTGCGGTGGCGGATCTGGAAAAATCGAATGAATTGTTTGCCAGACTCTTAGGGAATTCTCATTTCAAAACCGAACTAGTGGAAGGAGAAGGAGTGGAGACCTCTTTTTTCCAGATCGGAGATACCAAAGTGGAATTACTTCAAGCGACAAGACCGGATAGTCCCATTTCAAAATTTATTAATCGAAAGTCAGAAGGGGTTCATCACATAGCGTTTGACGTGGAGGATATCACAGCAGAAATAGAGCGATTGAAAGCAGAAGGCTTCGAAATCCTCAATGAAACTCCCAAACTCGGTGCCGACAATAAATTAGTCGTATTTTTGCATCCCAGAAGTACAAATGGTGTTTTGGTGGAGCTGTGTCAGGAAAAAGGTTAAAAAGTTGGAAAGTGGTTAGGTTGAAAGGTTTTTAAATTGAAAAATTGAAACTTAAGTAAACTTTTTATTTGTTCCGCAGGGTATTTAAAAAAAGCGAAATGTCAGAGAAAAGAACAGAAATAAGTGATTTGGGCGAGTTTGGCCTGATTGATCACCTGAATGAAAAAGTAATTATTAAAAACAGTTCAACAATCAAAGGCATCGGAGATGATGCAGCAGTGATTGAAGCCGGTGATCATGTAAAAGTAGTGACAACTGACCTTTTGCTGGAGGGTGTACATTTTGATCTTTCTTATGCTCCTTTGACTCACGTGGGTTTCAAGGCAGTTGCGGTGAACGTATCAGATATTGCGGCGATGAACGCGATTCCAAAGCAAATCACGGTAAGTATCGCAATCTCGAATCGATTCTCGGTGGAGGCAATTGATGCACTTTATGAAGGGATCAATGCGGCTTGTGAGAATTACGGTGTTGACTTAATCGGAGGAGATACGACTGCTTCAAGAACAGGATTAATGATTTCTGTAACCGCAATAGGTGAAGCCCAAAAGGAGCAAATCAGTTACAGATCCGGTGCCAAAGTGAATGACATCCTTTGCGTGACCGGAGACTTGGGCTCAGCTTTGATTGGTCTGCAGGTCCTCGAAAGAGAGAAGCAAGTCTACCTTGCAAACCCGGATATGAGACCTGATTTGGAAAAATACACAGTAGTAACCGGCCGTCAACTAAGACCCGATGCGCGAATGGATATCATCCATGAATTGCGGGAAATGGAAGTAGTGCCGACAAGTATGATCGATGTATCCGACGGACTTGCTTCCGAGATTTTTCACATCTGCAAAGCTTCCAAAGTAGGAGCGACTATCTATGAAGATAAGCTTCCAATCGACAAGCAGACTTTTGATACGGCCGTCGAACTGAACCTGGATCCGATCACCTGTGTGCTCAATGGCGGAGAGGATTATGAACTGTTATTCACAATTGATCAGAATGATTTTGCGAAGCTGGAAAAGCATCCGGACATCCATTTTATCGGGCATATCACCAAGCCTGAAGAAGGTAAATACCTGGTGACCAAAAGCGGAACTGCCGTGCAATTGAAAGCTCAGGGCTGGAAGCATTTTTAATTTCAGTAAGAAAAATGATCCAGTTTGACAAAAAAAATGACTGGACCGGAAAGCAGATAACTTATTAATTACCATTAATAAAAAAGCTTTACCTGAATGATGGGTAAAGCTTTTTTTATGCGTTTTAATTTTCTTAATCGTTCGGGTAAGGGATGAAAACAAAGCGAGTAAATGCTCCGTCCATCACGAACAAACAGCAAAATTCATCAGGATCTTTATAGGCATTTTTAAAGTCTTCCACCGCCTCCTCACCGATGAGAGTTCGCTGTACAAACTCATCCAGATAAGTGACAAAGTAGTTCCAGTCCAGATCTTTTTCCTCTTTTCCGAAGAAGATTTTTCCGATGGGTTGCATCTCTTTGGAGATGGGAAAAATGGGATAATCTGAGAATTTTCGGGATCGAATCTGATACGAAGCATCCTTCAAGACATCAGAGATTTTAACAAAATCGCTGGTGATGGTGCCAAGATATTTTCCGCTGAGTTCCGGATCGTTGAAATCAGATATCATGATTTGAGTGTTAAGAGTACGATGTTTTCTACGTGATAAGTCTGCGGAAACATGTCGACCGGCTGTACTTTTTCGACCGAATATTTCTCCGACAGAATAGCCACATCCCGAGCCTGAGTTGCCGGATTGCAAGATACATATACGATTTTCGGGGCAGCCAATCGGAGCAACATATTCACTACATCTTCGTGCATTCCGGCGCGTGGCGGATCGGTGATGATCACATCCGGGGTAGCGTGATTTGCGATGAATTCCTCATTCAGCATGTCCTTCATATCGCCGGCGTAGAAGAGTGTATTATCCAAACCATTGATTTGGGAATTGAGTTTTGCATCCTCAATCGCAGCTTCCACATACTCAATTCCGATTACCTGTTTGGCTTGTTTCGCGACAAAATTGGCGATCGTTCCGGTTCCTGTGTAAAGATCGTAGACCACCTCGTCGCCTGTCAAACCTGCAAAATCACGGGTGACTTTATACAGTTCGTAAGCCTGTTCCGAGTTGGTTTGGTAAAAGGATTTTGGACCGATTCGAAACCTTAATCCTTCCATTTGTTCTTCGATGTAGGGCAAACCTGCGAAAGTCACGACTTCCAAATCGTTGAATGTTTCGTTTCCTTTGGTATTGATTATGTAAAGAAGTGAGTTGATTTCAGAGAATTTCCCCTTCAAAAACTCCATTACCAGATTAATTGACTCGAGGTTATTTTCTCCGAATTGAACAATCACCATGGTCTGTCCGGTGCTCGTGGTTCGGATAATCAGATTTCGAAGTAAGCCTGATTGATTTCGGATATCGTAAAAACTAAGGCCATTTTCTCTGGCAAATACTCTCAGATCATTTCTGACGTTATTCGAAATTCCGCCCTGCAGGTAGCACTTATCAATATCTATGATCTTGTCAAACATCTTTGGGATGTGAAATCCCAGTGCGTTTCGCTCAAATTCAGCTCCTGATTTGATTTCCTCCAGCGTCAGCCATCGCTTATTGCTGAAAGTGTAATCCATCTTATTGCGATAGTATTGAGTCTTTTCAGATCCGAGAGTTGGTCTTACCTCCGGAATCGGAACTTTGGCAATCCGCTCAAATTGATCCACTACCTGCTGTCGCTTGTAGTCTTTTTGCAGCTCGTAGTTGATGTGTTGCCATTTGCAACCGCCACATGTACCGAAATGACTGCAGAAAGGCTCAATCCGATCTTTGGAAAATTCGTGAAACTTGATGGTTTCACCTTCCATAAAAGAGCTTTTTCCTCTTGTCACCCGTACGTCAACAACATCCCCGGGAGCTACATTTCCTACAAATACCACCTTTCCCTCGTGATGCCCCACACATTTGCCTTCGGCAGCAATGCGCTCAATCAGGAGGTTTTCGATGACTTTATTTTTCATTTTTCGCGACATGGCTGCAAAATTAGGAAAAAAAGGGCACTTAGCCTTTGGTCTTGTTTACTCTAAATCCTTCGAGACTTTCCAATAGGACTTCTTTTTTAACATATATTTTTACGGAATTAAATTCTGTTCTAAAATCGGAACCATCTTATTTAAATTCTCCTTTAAACCTTTGCTACTTTAGTCGCCCGTACAGGATAAAAACTGTCAATTCCATATCTTTGGAAACGAACCAGACCCATGAGATTAAAAAATAAAGTCGTAATTATCACCGGTGCCACATCTGGCATCGGAGAGGCCTGCGCCTTGGTTTTTGGAAATGCAGGTGCCAAAATTGTTATAACCGGACGAAGTCCGGAAAAGCTTGAATTGGCTACAAAAAAGCTGCAGGATGCCGGAATTGAGGTTTTTCCGATTCTTGCAGATGCCGGTTCGGAAGTCGACAATAAGAGAATGGCAGAAGATGTTATCAAAGAGTTTGGTCAAATAGATATCCTGATCAACAATGCCGGAATCTCAATGCGAGCACTTTTTCAAGATATTGATTTGCATGTTTTCAAAAAAGTAATGGACACAAACTTCTGGGGAACTGTCTTTGCCACTAAATATTGCCTGCCCGCTATTTTGGAAAGTAAAGGTTCGATTATCGGAATTTCGTCCATCAACGGCTATAGGGGAACCCCAGCCAGAACAGCTTATACCGCCAGTAAATTTGCGATGAATGGATTTTTTGAATCGCTACGAACAGAAGTGATGAAAAAGGGTGTCCATGTTCTCGTTGCCTGTCCAGGTTTTACAAGTTCCAACATCCGAAATAACGCTCTGAAAGCAGACGGAACAGTTCAGGGTGAATCTCCGAGAGACGAGAATCAAATGATGAGTCCAAATGAAGTGGCTGAATCAATCCTGATAGCAACACTGAAGCGAAAAAGGGACCTGGTGTTAACTCTCCAGGGAAAATTGTTAGTATTTTTAAATAAGTGGCTACCCTCCTTCATGGATGGGGTAGTTTACCGTCAAATGGCCAAAGAGAAGGACTCACCTTTCAAGTAAATGCCTGAATCAATTTTTCAGACTTACCTCAATCGGCTTACCGATCTTTCTTCCAAAAACAGGTCTTTGTATTTACCCAGAACGGAGAGTTTGGGTATGATCGATTTGAAAGAATTTGATTTTTTAAATGGGGAACCAGCCTTTGAGATTCTGCAAAAACTCATTCAGGGTAAAAAGCGAATCCATCTGATTCCTGAGTCTGATCCAAGAAGAGCTGATATTAACTCGATTTCCAAAAACCTTTCCCGAATTTCCTTTCGAGATCAATTGACACAAGAGGAAACTGGTGATCAATCGCTGTTTCTTGCTTGGCCATTTGTGGAAGGAAGGCTGATCAACGGGCAAATTTTGAGATCACCTCTTTTGATGTTTCCGGTAAGTCTTGTAAAAGAAAGAGGCGATTGGAGCCTGATTCCAACTGATTCGTGGACCTGGAATCCGGCTTTTTTGCTTGCTTACCGACATGCGTATGGCAATGAACTGAACCTCGAAAAACTGGATGAAGGTTTGCAAAACCTTTCCGAAGATCCAACCGAATTTCGAACATACCTTTCCAAAATCTTACAGGATCATTTCTCCATTCAACTGAGTTCAACTCTCTTCGAAGACCAGATTTCCCCATTCCCCAATTCTCAGATCAGTTTGGATTCTGATCGTTTTCAGGATGGGAAAATCAGCCTGAAAACCTATGCGTTGCTAGGTCAATTCGCTCAAAAAGGAAGCTTCTTATTTAGGGAGTACGAGGAGTTGATGGAGAAAATGGGCGATTTGTCGCTTGAGGAGCTATTTCAGCAGTTTTTTGCTTCCGGTGAAAAATTACCAATCCCGAGAGAAGAGCAACTTTTCCCGGTTTTCCCTCTCGATGCTTCCCAAGAAAATGTCCTGGTACAGGTGAGACAAGGAAAAAGTGTGGTGGTCGAAGGCCCTCCGGGTACTGGCAAATCGCAGTTGATCGCTAATCTGGTTTCAGATTATGTTGCCCGAGGGAAAAAAGTGCTGGTGGTTTCTCAAAAGCGAGCGGCATTGGATGTTGTTTTTGAGCGAATGGAAAAAGCCGGATTCGGGGATTTTCTGGGCTTGGTGCATGATTTTCGCGCAGATCATAAATTACTTTTTGAAAAGATTCGCAAGCAAATTGAATCTATTGCGCAATATCAGGAGCAAAACCGAGGAATAGATTCGATTCAATTGGAGCGGGAGATTTCGCAGCTTTCCAAAACGATTTCAAGGTTATCAGAGAATTTTGAGCTTTTTCGCCAGGAACTCTACAATGAAAAACCTGCCGGAATTCCCGTGAAGGCAATGTATCTGAAAGCTGATTTGGGAAAAGCGAGTTTAGATGCCTCCTCCGAACTTCTGAAATTTGATTACGATCAGGGGTTGGAATTTGAAAAGGAATATAGGCTTTACCAATCCTTTCAAGGGAAATTCAGAAATAGCTTTTGGGATAAGCGAATCTCTTTTGCGCAGGTCGATGCGGGAAGTTTTGCCAGAATTCTCCAAAGCATGAAGGAGATTGAGGCGTTCAAAAATTCGATTTCGGATGAGTTTGAATTCAAAAACCTGCTGGAAATCTTCCGGTCAATCCTGGATTCGAAAACCATTTCTTCCAAAATTACTGAGATTCAAAACTCATTGAATCAGATTCCAGATGCCGTTTTGGGCATTTCGTTGGCTTTCCAACCAAAAGAAATTAAGAAATTAAATTCAATTCAAAAATGGATTGAAAAGGCAATTCAGCAGTTTCAGAACTTGAATTTGGAGCTTTCTGATCATCCTGAAGATCTTGGACAACTTGAATCCGAACTTCAAATTTTGCTTCCAAAGTCTCAGTCCTTTTTTGGGAAAATTCAGGCAAACTGGAGTAAAAGCAAGTTTTCTCTGACTTTCGAAGCATTGGAAAAAAATGGGTTGAAGTTCAATTTTCAATCTCTGACTCAGATCTATCAGGAAGCTAAAACCCTGTTAATACTTCATCAGGAATTCCAAAACTTGCCTTCAAGTCAGGCATTTTCACTCGAAATTCTTTCCTCTGAAAATCTTAAAATCCAACTCAAGAAGATTAATCCAATTCTGAATTGGGTGCGAAACTGGGATGAAAGTCAGGAGATTCATGGATTGTCAGATTGGTCAGATTTGGACTCAGCAGTCTTCCAATCCCGGATCAAAGAAATCTCCATGCTTTTCAAGGTTTTTGAAACTTTCTCGTTTGGATGGAAGGCTTGGTTGATTTCTGATCAAATTCATGAGATTCTAGTGAAAGGGTTGGAAGACCTTGATCTTGGAAATGAATTAAGCCTGAATCAGACATTTTCCGAACTCGCGGCTTTTGATTCGTTTCAGGAAAAATGGGGAAAAGGTAAAAGGGAATTAGCTAAAAAGCTGGAATCTGAATTTGTTATTCTCAGCACTGACGATCAACTTTCAGCTTTCCGAAATGGCTGGTATTTGGCTTGGATTGCTCAGATTGAGCGGACACATCCCGTACTTGCGGAAGCCGGAGGATTGAAGATGAAGAACGAATTGACCGAACTCAAAACTGCAATTCTCGAAAAGCGGAAGATCTCCAGGTTTATGACTTTGCTGAGATTGCGCGAGCAAGTGAGTTCGAATCTGGAACTTAACCGTCTTGGCAACAGGCTTACCTATCGCGAACTCTCGCATCAGGTCAGTAAAAAAAGACAGCGATGGTCTGTCCGGAAATTGGTTGAGGAAATGGGAGACGAGGTTTTTCGACTGCTTCCTTGTTGGCTGGCTTCTCCCGAAACCGTTTCGGCTTTATTTCCGATTGCCCAAAGTTTTGATTTGGTTATTTTTGACGAGGCTTCACAGTGTCAGGTAGAGCGTGGTTTGCCGGCAATGCTTCGCGGTAAGCAAGTTGTGATCGCGGGTGATTCCAAACAGTTGCGGCCTTCGGATTTTTATCGGGTGAAGTGGGAATCTGAAGAAGAAGGAATGGAATATGAAGCGGAATCGCTTCTGGAATTGGCAGGTCATTTCTTCGAAAAACATCACTTGAAAGGCCATTATCGGTCTGCAGACCCGCGGTTGATTCATTTCTCGAACTCGAATTTTTATGATAATCAACTTGAGACTTTACCGGATTATGAGACTGCAAAAGCAGGAAATCCTGCTTTCACCTGGGAAAAAGTAGAGGGGATCTGGGAAAACCAGGTGAATAAAACTGAGGCAGATGCGGTAGTTGAAAAGGTGAAAATTATTCTCCTTGATTCACCAAATGGTTCAATCGGAATCGTGACGGGCAATTATTTTCAGATGGAGCTGATCCGCGAAAAACTCTGGAAAGAAGGAATTCAGCAGGAATCAATTAAAGTCAGAAACATCGAAAATGTCCAGGGTGATGAGTTTGATGAGGTGATACTTTCGCTTGGCTATGCGCCAAATAGGGAAGGAAAGCTGGTGACCAATTTCGGATTGCTTGGGAAATCAGGTGCGGAGAATCGACTCAACGTTGCCATTACCCGTTCCCGAAAAAGAATGCATGTGATCAGCAGTATCGAGCCGGAAGATTTCCGTCCTGGTCAACTTCAAAACACCGGGGTGGTCTTGCTCCGTGAGTTTTTAAGGTTTGTGAAAGTTCAAAGTAATAACCCTTCAATTCCTGCTCCTGATCCAAAAGTGAGAGGATACGAGCTTGACTGGAGTTTGAAAAACCAACTTATGAAATCATATTCTACCTTTTCCAAAGAAATCCCTTCCTCGGTGATGGATCTCGTTCGCATCGATTCCGAAGGAAACAAAGTTGCCATATTCACAGATGATCAGCGATTTTTTAACAGCCCGACTGCGAAAGCT
>JBILPR010000482.1:0-2977 GCA_044373795.1 Algoriphagus sp.
GATTCAGTAAGTCAAGAAACCTGGACTTTTGTAAAATCAAGATTATACATGACTACTTCGGAATGGGAAAATTTTTCAGCAAATATTAGTTTAAATGATAAGGTTAAAACTGAAGTGGAAGCAAAATATGCGGCATACGTTCGTACGATGAAAGACCAGATTGGTGACGCAGAATTAGAACAGAATGAATTAGAAACGGGCATTCAAAGTTTAATTGCAAATGCCAAAAACGTGGCAGAGAAGGCCGGTGCCGAAGGTCATACGTTAGATGCGGAAACCAGTCAATCAATGATAGGTGGTAGTAATAGAATTTATGAGGAAAAATTAGTCCCTATAAATGCTTTACGAAAAAACCTTACTAAGGTAATCCAAAAATACAATGCTGCCTTAAGTGCAGGTCAGATGGACAAGTTGAAAAACTTGAATTTACTGATTGACAATAATTTATTAACACTTAGGAATTTAATTTCCGAAGCCACCTTATATTCTAACGAGGCATATCTTACGGATGGCGCTGTAAATCATGCCGTTGTCGGTATTCAGTCAAAAAAAGCTGTCAAAATCACCAACAACGAATCTTTGCATGCAGTCATTGAAAACATGGCAGATAGTCTGAAAGAAATCGCACGACATGGAGATACCTTGGGTGAAGCTGCTTTCAAATCAGGAAAGTATTTGTTTCGATTGGCAGATGCAGCCAAAAATATGGGGTATTCAAAACCAGAAATAGATGCCCTGTATACTGCGGGAGATCAAATCTCTAATGACATTAAATCAAAAGTAGAAGATATAGAAGAACAAAAAGCACAAAGTGCTGAGGTGGTATCTACTCGTCTGGGCGTCGTGGGATCTTCTGCGAATTTGGCAGACAGAGTAAGAGAAATTTCAGCCGCGGTGATCAAATGGAAAAAGTCCAAAGGGGAAGAGTTTGGAAGTAAAAAAAGCGCAGAAGTTGGCAGCAATAATTAAATAGTCCATGAAGAATAAAATCATCCTTAGGGATTGCCCGAAAGAAAAAGTCCAAATCGATTTATGGCCATTTGAAATAAGCGGTGGATTTAGAGGTTTTCAGAACGTAGCCGAGGGTATCCATTACATCGCTGTTTTATTTGAGGATAAATACCATGGACAATGGGTTTTTGTAGAGGAAAAAACCATTGTGAAAGCCTTTGACAGAGATACTTTATCTTTTGTTGACGTGGAAGAAACGACGGAAATAACTCTTCAAGACATGGCAGACAAAGGAGTAATGAATGAAAAATTAATCTTTTACCCCGATGTAGCAGCTGAACAATGGAGAGAATTGTCTGGACATGTCACGATTCAGCATTTTCAAGACAACCTGTTTTCCCCAACAGTCCTGGAGGACGATAAGGATATACCCCAATTCCTTGGCGGGTTTCAATTGGCTTTTTTGAAAGTGATTGTGCAAGGCTCCGATGATGTATCCTTGAAGGATCTGGAAATTTGGAAACAATGGGTAAAAATTATCTACGACGCGGATTTATCCATCATTAAAAATAATGTCAATTTGTTTACTGAATTAACGGATTTGTTAATCCTGCAACTGGAGCTTTTTCCTGATGCTTACAAAGAAGAACTATTGGCTTCTGTTTATTCTGATGCAAATAATTTTTTGAAGAAATTAGAACAAGCCGATAATTCAATTCTTGCTCTTCGGGTAATGGAATTTCGGTTGTTATTTAATTGACCTGATTATACGCTTTTCTGTCAATACGCAAATTTTCTTTAAGGAACAGGTTGGACTCCTGTCTGCGGGCGGGACTGATTCTTCGACGTGGTTCGACAAGCTCGACAACCGAGTTCAGCACAAGCGAGAGAAGTCGGAAGAGGTAAGTTAAGAGACAGAAGACGGGAGATAAAAGACGGGAGACGGATTGACCGATGTTTTAGAATCATTGAGTTGGCCAGGGGGATTTATTCGCTCATTCAAAAAATTAAAAAGGACCGGATTACCGATAGTCCTAAAATATCTTTTTGAAAATCATCGAAAAATCAGGTTATTGAATGAGAATTTCTAAGTTGTCGAAATCCAAAAAAGCCCAACCCTTCTACCCACATAACCTATGAAGCGGAGTATTTTCTACGCAATCGTTTTCTTTGCCAGTTTTGGAGTGGCCCTTGGCCAAAGCCTGCCGGAAGTAACGCTGGATGACGCCTGGAAGGCAAAAATCCATTCTTTGGCACCGGAGAAACCTACCTTCCCAACCACCAAAAAGAAAAACATACTGGTCTTTTCCCTTCACACAGGTTTCAATCATTGGGTGATTCCGCATGCGGAAGAGATGGTGAAAATCATCGGTGAAAAGAGCGAAGCTTTTACCGTCACCGGAAGCAAAGACATCAGCATGTTTGAGATGAAAAATCTCAAGAATTACGATGCGATAGTTCTGAATAATACCTGCTCCAAAGGGGATCACCGCAATCTTTTCTGGGATAAACTCCGGGCAGATCCCGATGCGGACAGCGCTCTCCTGATGAAGCAAGCGCTACAACTGGAAGCCAATCTCCTAGAATATATCGAAAAAGGCGGAGGGCTTTTACTCCTTCACGGAGCGGTGACTACCCAAAACAATTCTACGGCTTTCAGCAAACTGGTGGGCGGAAGCTTCGATTACCATCCGGTTCAGCAAGCCATTCAGGTGCGCTTGGTGGATGTCAATCACCCGCTTGTGCAGGCATTTCCTGCTACCGGTTTCAACCATGTGGATGAACCCTATTTTTACAAAAACGCATACGCCGACCTTGATTTCAAGCCTTTGCTGTACTTCAACAATGCCGAGATCAAGAGTCAGCGCAAAGGACAGGAACTCCTCGACGGCAAAACCTATGTCGCCTGGATCAGAGCGCAGGGCAAAGGCAAGGTCATGTACGCCTCCCCTTCCCACAATGCACAAAGCTTCGAAAACCCGGACTTGCTTCAGTTTTTCCTCGACGGGATGCAGTATGTAGTCGG
>JBILPR010000140.1:0-10349 GCA_044373795.1 Algoriphagus sp.
AGGTTATCGTATTTCTAATCTGTTTGGTGCTTCTGTACCGACGTAATCGAAAGCTATTCTATGGCTTCTACACCTGATGCTTCGGTAGCAATCATACTGGTCAACTGGAATGGATTCGAGTTCACGACAGCCTGTTTGGATTCGCTTCGCAAAATTGACTATCCGGATTTTCGGGTGATTTTGGTGGACAATGCTTCGCAAAATCAGGAAGGATATAGACTGAAAAAAGTATTTCCGGAAATTGAGCTGATCTGTAATTCTGAGAATCTGGGCTTTACCGGAGGAAATAATACCGGGATTCGAAAAGCGCTGGAAGAGGGCTTTTCTTATGTGATGCTTTTGAATAACGACACGATTGTGGAACCCGATTTTCTGGGTCAGATGATTCGGAAGTTCAGCCAAAATTCCAGGTTAGGCTTAGTCCAGCCGTTGATTTGCTTCCTTCACGATCGCACTCAAATCTGGAGTGCCGGAGGAAAATGGAATCCAATTCTCGGAAGAGCGATCACGTTGGGAGATCGGAAAAGTGTGGATAACTTCAACCGGACCAACCAAAATCTCGACTGGGCAACTGGTTGTTGCATGTTGATGACTCGTGAAGCTTTGCTGGAAACCGGATTGTTGAACGAAAGTTATTTCGCCTATTTCGAAGATGTGGAATGGTCACTTAGATTTAGGAAAAAGGGATTTGAAATTGCCTTATCTGCTGAAGCCAAAATCTACCACGAAGCCGGAGCTTCTTCGAAAAAGAAACATTCCGAAGGAACGCTTAGTCCAAGAGTTTTTTATTACCACGTCCGAAATCAGTTATTCCTGCTTCGCTCCCAAATCCACGGGTTTGCGATTCCTTTTGCATGGACTTATCATAGCTTCCGAATTCTGGTGTGGATGTCCTATTTTTGTTTGAGAGGGAGATTCCAAAAACTCAAGTCCGTAGCCCGTGGAATAAAAGACGGAATCACAATGCCTCTTCATAAAGCTGAACAATGGCATTAATCTTCTTTCTTCTGATAGCGCTGAGTGTGGGCGGCCTCTTTTTGTGGGTGGTTCAGGAGATTATTTTCAAAGGAAATTGGAGCCGTTTCATTTTTTTTCTGGCGGTATTTCTTCCTTTTTACATCACAAGTTTAAGTGTGATTTACCTGGCGACAGGATCACCTTTTCTTGTCAGTATATTCCAGGTTTTGAAAGAATTGGTTGTATTGATAGCAGTTTTGGTTTTCATTTTTTATCAGAAAAATCTCTTTGAATATCCTTTTCGACTACAATTCACAGACTGGGTGATGATGGGGTTTTTGGGGCTGGCGGCTTTGTATTTGTTTCTGCCTCTGGGTCAGGCAAGTTTTATCAACAAAGCTCTTTACTTCAAGAATATGCTGATTCCGGGCATGGTTTATTTTCTTGGGAGAAATACAAGATTTGAGGCAGTCGACCTCAAAAGAATTTTCACCATCATTTTTGCAATTGCGATCGGAGCATTTTTGGTAAATCTGATTGAGAGTTTCCTCCTTGGGGCGCATTTGCAGCAATTCACCGGATACTCACTTTTTAACGAAGCCATCAACGACATTGATCCAACTGGGAATTTTGGGCTGACGTGGACATTTGAAACCCAAGCTGTCACTAAGCGATTGGCGAGTTTTTTCTCGGATCCGCTGGAGATGGCGAGTTCAGTTTTGATGGGATTTGCCGCCGGCCTGATTTGGTTTTTGACTTCGAAAAAAGAACATAATTGGCTATATCTTCTCGTGATGTTTTGCTCGCTTGGTAGCCTGGTTTTCTCTGCTTCGAGAGCAGCATTTATAGCATTTTTCGTAATGATTTTCTTCGTGGCGTTGGTGTTTCGATTGTATAAACTGATCGCCGCAGGATTTCTGGCTTTGCTCTTATTTGCTTTCTATGTATTGGTTTTCGCTTCGGATGATTTCTATTATTTCGTTCTGGATACCTTGACTTTTGAGAATACTTCAAGCGTGGGCCATGTAGTCGAGTGGGTTTTGGCACTAGATTCTATGGTTGGAAATCCAATGGGAATCGGGCTTGCGATGAGCGGAAATGCAGGAAGTGTGACCGATGAACTGCGAGTAGGCGGGGAAAATCAATTTCTGATTTATGGAGTTCAATTGGGTTGGGTCGGGATGATTTTATACATCATGATGCTGGCCTCAGGAGTGATTTTGAGCCTTCGGGTATTTTACCAAACAGAAGATTTGATGACAGCAAGATTGGCTTTTGTGGCAGCGGCAGTGAAAGTGGGGTTGCTTTTGCCGTTATTTACGGCGAATGCAGAAATGTACACCTACGTATCCTGGATCACCTGGTGGATGGTAGGCTATAGTGTAAATGCTTACAGCCGCCTTCATTCCCAATCTAATTTGAGTCTTACATGAAAGTACTTCTTGACCTGCAATACCTGAATGTCGCCACTTCAGGTATCAAGACCTACATGATGGAGCTTGCCAAAGCTTCCATTGCGTATCCTCATCCTGACGTCGAATGGATATTTACACATGATCCCGATCTGCAAGCTGCGGATCAAACGTTCAAAAATCCCCAATCGAAAATCCAGCGCTTGAATTACCACATGGATTATTTCCGCTGGAAAGAGTTTCAGTTGCCTGATCTTGTCAAAAAACACCAACCTGATGTACTGATTTGCCCTGATTTTGTTTCGCCGGCAGCGTCAATGCCCTGTCGCAGATTGACGGTGATTCACGATGCTTTTTTCTGGCAAATGCCGAAGAATTATCCGAAATGGTGGAGGACTTACTTTCTGAACCTGATCAAAAAAGGACTGAAAGAGCAAACTGAAATAATCACTACAACAGAATATTCTAAACAGGCATTAAAGAAATATTTACGAAATAAATTTCCTGTTTCTGTCATTTACCAAAGTCCGAAAACATTAGCAGACCGTCGGGATTCCGGATTTTTGCAGCAATCAGGATTCAGAGATAAAACGTATTTTCTTCACATTGGCACCTTTGACAAGCGTAAAAATCTTCCGCTCCTCGTGAAGGCATTTGCTGATTTTTTGAAAGAAACAAGCTCTGATTTTCAGCTTGTTTTGGCCGGCGGTCCCGGTCAAAGTAAGCAAATGAATGACTTCCCGATTGTGGAGGAATTGGTAAAATCCCTTGGCCTGGAAGGCAAGGTGATTTTGCCTGGATACCTGAGTGATTCGCAAGTCAAAGCACTTTATGGTGGAGCTTTTGCCTATGTGTTTCCTTCGGAAAATGAAGGCTTCGGGATTCCGATTGTAGAGGCGATGGGATACGGATTGCCGGTAATTCATTCGGATCAGCCTGCATTGATGGAAGTCACCGGAGGAGCGGGTTTGGCTTCGAAGACTGGTAACCAAAAGGATTTGGCAAAAAAAATGATACTTTTGTACAGTGAAAGTGCACTCCGGGAAGATCTGATTCGAAAGGGATCTGAACGAAGCGAAGACTTTTCTCCAAAAAAATTTATAGATTCTTTTCATCAGATTATTCTGAGAACGCCCGATTAATCCATGCGGCAAATCACCTGCCCGGTTTGTAAAACATCGCCTGAAATCCAAGGTCAGGCTTTTTCCATTTGCCTATGTTCCGGCTGTGGGAATCGATGGACTTATATTTCGGAGGAGATTGATTCAAACGCTTTGTACCAGGATGAAGTCTATGCCGTAGTGGATAACCGCAAGTCGATCTTTGAGCGGATTATTTTTCGAGAAGCGGTAAAAGTACTTGAAAAAGCAAATTCACTTTTGACTTCAGGATCAAAAAGACTGCTCGATTTTGGTTCCGGAAAGGGACTTTTTTTAGCCGTTGCCAAAGAATCGGGTTGGCAAAGTTTGGGAATTGAGACTGCAAAAGATCGGGCGGATTTTGCCCGTGAAAAATATGGAGTGGAGGTCAGACAGGAATTTTATTCAGGAGGAAAAATAGAAGAAGGAAATTTTGATTTCGTCGCCCTCAATCATGTGTTGGAGCATTTGCCGGATCCATTGGGTTTGCTGAATGAATTACTGGACTCAAATCTCTCGAAAAATGGTCTCGTCTACATCGAAGTGCCAAGGGCAGATTCCTGGCAAGCAAAAATTGCCGGACAAAATTGGATGCATTGGGATATTCCAAAGCATTTGACGCATTGGACTGAGGCGGGTTTGGCTAAAGAACTCAATCGAATCGGCTATCAAAAAGTGGAGGAACGATCTTTTTCAATTCACTTGGGAGTGCTTGGAATGCTTCAGGCTTTAATGAGAGGATTGGGTTACCGAGGTAATCTGATTCTGAATCTGAAGCGAAAGAAGACACCGGGATTGCTTTTTGGAATCGCTTTTCTTTTGCCGTTTGCCTTGATTTTGGAAGTGATTTCTTTGCCTTTTGGAAAGTCAGGAATTATTGGACTTTACCTGAAATCCAATGATTAAAACCCGTCACATACTCTTTCTCCAGAGTTCTTCGGAACAATATGGTTCCGGAAAAATCATTTTGCAGGTCTTGAAACTTTATCGAAGTGAAGGTCTCACTCCGGTTGTGGTTTTGACCGGGCCGGGACCTTTGGTCGAAGAGTTGAAAGCGATAGGCTTTATAGTGCGAATTCAAAATCTGGGAATTCTCCGGAGAAAATATGTCAATCCAGCAGGCTTGCTGAACAGATTTAGCAAAAATCTGAAAGCTTATCGATTTCTGGATCAACTTCATTCCGAATTTAAGTTTGAACTTGTGTATTCAAATACCCTTGCGGTCATTTTGGGAGCATATTGGGCAAAGAAAAATCGTCTTCCCCATATTTGGCATATTCATGAGATTTTGCCAGGTCCGGCTCTACTGGTAAAGTTGCTCTCAAAGATGATTGACAGCAGTACGCCAAGGCCAATTGCAGTTTCTGAGGCTGTTGTAAACCATTGGAAGGCTAAATTAAAGTTGGCCAAACCGGAGGTTATCCACAATGGTATACCCTATGATGAGTTTCTTAAAACCTATCCAGCGGCTAAATCTCAGCTTGGATTGCCTGTGGATAAGTTGATCATCACCATGATCGGACGCATCAATCCCGGCAAAGGGCAGTTGTTTTTTTTGGAGATGGCAAGCCGGATTTCCAGGACTTTTCCACAATGTCATTTTGTGTTGGTAGGAGATCCGTTTCCGGGTTATGAGTGTATCCAGGAAGAGATTAGGTTTGCTATTATTGAAAAAGGATTAAGTGAAAAAGTGATAGATTTGGGATTTAGAACAGATGTTCCAAAAATCCTGGCAGCTAGCGATATTTTTGTTTTGCCGTCGATTCTTCCGGATTCGTTTCCAACGGTGATTTTGGAGGCAATGGCATCTGGAAAACCCATCGTGGCAACACGATCCGGCGGAGCAAGCGAAATGATTCTCGAGGGTGAAACAGGATTTTTGATCCCGATTGGCGATGTGGAAAAGGGGATTGAAAAGTTTAGTAAATTGATTGAAAATGAAGCTATGAGACTGGAAATGGGAAAAGCAGGAAGATCCCGGGTCTTAAAAGATTACAGTTTTAAAGCATTTGAAGAAAAAATCAGAATCCATTTATGGCAGAATTTGAGAAGAAATTAAAAGTAGCCATTATGGGTGCAAAGGGATATCCTTATGTCTATGGCGGGTACGATACTTTTATTAAAGAGCTGGGAGAGAGATTAGTAGGTAGAGGTGTACATGTACGAGTTTATAATCATCGTGCTCTTTTTAAGAAACGCCCTCGATTTGTGAATGGAATTGAATGTATTTATACCCCTGCAATTGAGAAAAAAAGCCTGACTCAGCTGACTCATTCTTTCATTTCCATGTTGCATGCCTGCTTCTCGGATGTGGATGTGATTTTAGTTGTAAATAGTGGAAATGGTCCTTTTGGTTTGATTTCGAAGGTTTTCAGAAAACCAACAGTAATCAATGTGGATGGCTTGGAGTGGCTTCGTCCAAAATGGAAAGGTCTCGGTTCTAAGTATTTTTTCTTTGCCTCGAAAATGGCAACCAAATTATATGATCAGGTGATAAATGATTCCGAAGAGATGCGGAGGATTTATTTAGAGCTGTTTAATGCGGATTCGAAAGTGATCGCTTATGGAGCCAATCCAAGAGAATCTGTTGAATCCAAGCCAATAGGAAAATGGAATCTGGAACCTCATTCTTATTTTTTGATTGTAGGTCGACTTATTCCTGATAATAATGCTGACCTGCTGATTGAGGGATTTTTGAAGTCAGATTCCAAGAGGAAACTTGTAATAGTTGGTGATGTTCCATTTCAGGATGAATGGGCGGAGACGCTAAAGGAAATTAAGGATGACCGATTGATTTTTACAGGTTATGTTAAAAACGCGAATACACTGGCAGCGCTGTATTTTCATTGCTTCGCATATTTTCATGGACACGAGTTTGGAGGAACAAACCCTGCGATGCTAAAAGCAATGGGATATGGATGTGCGATTTTAGCGCTTAATACTCCCTTTAATCAGGAAATGCTTCAAAAAGGAAAACACGGATGGTTTTTTGAAAAAAACTTCCAGTCTTTTAAGTTGATTATCGAAAAGGCCGAAGCTTCACCTGAAAAAATGGAAGAATTTAGATTGACGGCACGTTCAGGGTTGACCCAGAGATATAATTGGGAATATGTCACAGACCAGTATTTGGAGGTTTTTCATGCGCTATCCCGAAGGAAATTCCCAAAGTCAATCCCTGAAAAAGTCATTGAAGTACTTTGATCAATCCGGTAGATTTTCCGCTGATTTTCGCAGATTATTGCAGATTAAAAAAGATCTGCAATAATCTGTGACTTTTTCTGCGTAGATCAGCGGGGTATTTTAGTCTTTGAAATTATTGACCTTTCGATGGATCTCTTTAGATATCTCTGACGTATTAAAATTTACAAGTATCCCTACTTTTATACCAGAAAGCCTCAAATATGTTATTATTTGCTTGTGATGAACTTCGGCCAAATTTTCAACAGACTTGATTTCAATTATCACTTTTTTCTCGATCAGCAAATCAATCCGATAACCGACATCCATTTTTATCTCTAAGTAAATTAAAGGAAGACCGACCTGATGTTCAACCAATAATCCTGATTTGACCAATTCATGTCCCAAAGTAGCCTCATAACTCGATTCTAAATGTCCTGGGCCTGGGGTATTATAAACTTTAAAAATGGCACCCCGAATGATAAAAGTGATTTCATTTTCATGCATCAACTACTTTAATGATTTTTCATAGAAACCCTTAAAGTGTTAATATTTTCTGGTTTTTAAAATCTGAGAAAATCAGTGAAGTTATCCGAGCAAATCTTTGGGAAATTAAGAGTCAATATTTAGTGTTTTTTGAAAGGATGTCCCACAGATAATCACAGAAAAGGTCACTGATTTTCACAGATCTGTTTGAATCAGTGAAGTTATCCAAGTAGATCTTTGGGAAATTAAGGGTCAATACATGGGGTTTTTTGAAAGAAGGTCCCAAGATAATCACAGAAAAAGTCATTGATTTCCACGGATCTGTTTGAATTGGTGGAGTTATCCTGGAAAATCTGTGTGAAAGCAAAAATCGTTGGAACTTTCATTTCAATCTCGGGCTTAAACTTGTAACTTTTAACCTTAAACTCTTTTATCCAATGATCAGAAAAGCAACCGCCGTATGGCAAGGAACTGGCAAAGAAGGTTCCGGCCACCTCACCACTGCAAGTACAGTATTAAATAAAACCCAATATTCGTATGTCTCCCGATTTGAGGATGGTATAGGTACAAATCCGGAAGAATTGGTCGCTGCAGCGCACTCAGGATGTTTTGCGATGAAATTAAGCTTCAATTTAACCGGAGCAGGATTTACTCCTAAAGAACTTGAAGTAACTAGCAACATTACTTTTGAGGAAGGCACTCTGAAAAGATCTCATTTGGTACTGAAGGCTCAGGTAGAAGGTATTACTGAGGAGAAATTTGCTGAACTGGTAAAAGACGCCGAGCTAAACTGCCCGATTTCGAAAGCATTGAAAATGGAAATCAGCGTGGAATACACACTGAACGCCTGATTTTAAATATTTTAACAAAGGAAAAGCAGGCTATCATGGCCTGTTTTTTTTTGTGGTATTGCAATTGATTATGAGTCATTCCAGATACTTATTGACAATTAATTTATTTTTCTTGAAATCATGAGCCAGCCGATATGGAGTTCAGACCCTTTTGGATCTTCGAAAAAAGCTTTCCTTCAAAGTGCAGTAATTTCGGCTGTTTTGCTGTCCTTGTTTTTCACAATTAGCGGGGAATTCAGTGCAGATTCTAACTTTCTGATTCTTCCGTTCATTTTTGTTCCGATGGCAGGTGGAATTGCGGGCCTGATTTTTAGGAATACTACAGAGCTCCGTGAAGTTGAAGGACCAAAAAAAGTAATGGGCTGGACAATCGGGATTTTGGCGTATTTGATTCTGGTACCAATGGGGCTTGTTTTAGGTCTAAATGGAATGAGCTGAAGGCCTATTACTTATTCCATCTCTTTTTTCGCCAGTTTTCCATTTGCTTTGAATTAAGGAAAGTCCAGGCTACAATCCTACTTTTCTTGCTACCCTGTGACATTGGGATTGTTTTAATTTCAGTAACTCCGGCTCTTTTCAGATTGGAATAGATTGAGGGAAGATTTACTTCCTTTGCCACCAAGGTCGTAAACCAAAAGCAAGTGAACCTGAACTTCAGGCTTTCCCGGATCATTCGCTCGATGAACTTGCTTTCTCCACCCTCACACCAGAGTTCGTTTGCCTGACCTCCAAAGTTGAGCGTTGGTTTTGTGCCTATTTTTCCTTTCAGATTTTTGACTTTGCGAGCACTTCCGGCATCCGCTTCTGCAGCCGACTCGTGAAAGGGAGGGTTGCAGACCGTGAGATCGAAAAACTCCTCTTTTTCAATAATTCCAGAAAAAATATGAGAGGAATCCGGTTGATGTCGGAGCTCGATTTTCCCAATTAGATTCGAGTTTTTTTCAATGATTTGCTGAGCTGAGCAGTTTGATTTTTGATCCAGTTCCGCCCCGACAAAGCTCCATCCATAAATTGAATTTCCCAGAATGGGATAGATCAGGTTGGCTCCTGTGCCGATGTCCAGCACTTTCACTTTTCGTCCGGGAGGTGATTTTCCTGCATTACTTTGTTTAAGCAAATCAGCTGCGTAATGAATGTAATCAGCGCGGCCGGGAATTGGAGGACAAAGGAATCCTTCAGGAATATCCCAAAATTCGATTTTATAAAAATGTTTTAGAAGCGCTCTATTCAGGGTTTTTACTGCATCGGGATTTGCAAAATCTAGTGTTTGGCCACCGTATTGATTTTCAAAAACAAAGGGCAAAAGCTTGGGTTCGCTCTTGCACAAAGCTTCAAAATCGTACCGATCCCGATGAATGTTGCTAGGATGAAGATCGAATTTCTGACCTGCTATTTTTTTGTTTTGGGAGGACAACTGATGATACTTTTCCTATAAATATGATTTTCGCAAAAGAGTTTAATCCACCTCAAATGTCAGCTTCATCGTGATTGAAGCCGTTTTATTCTTGGCCGAAGTATTGAAAGTACCTCCCCAGGAATAGTCTTCTCCTGAGTTTTGGCCGGTGATCTGAAAGATTCCCATGTTGGCATTGATGAGGTCGCCAAGATCTGAGTCAGAGTTTTCTGCGATTCTCTCGGCTCTGATTCGTGCATCTTCGGTAGCTTTTGCGATCATTTCTAATTTCAATGATTCAAGCCCGGTATAATAATATCGTGGCTGTTGAGAATAGAAAGCTATTCCCTGATTTAACAATTCGGTGATCTCCCGGCTGATTTTTTCCACTTTTTCCACCTCTTTAGACTCGATGACCAGGGATTGATTAAGCTGGTAACCCTGAAAAGTCTGGCCTAGAAAACGGCCGTCATTGGAGTAGTTCTGCTGATAGAGCGGATTGGTGTTGACGGCATTGAAAATAAGTTGGGCCTCAGGAATTCCTTTTGATTTGAGGTATTCGGTTACGGCGTTCCGGTCTTTTTCAAGACTTGCATAGGCAGTCTTCAGGTCAGTGCTTTCCCGGTTGAAATTTCCCTCCCAGACAACCAAATCTGAGGTGAAATTGCTTTCCCCCAAACCAGTAACGACGATTGTGCCCTGGGGGCGATTGCGATTAATTACTGCATTGCCCAGAACAAATGAGGCGATAATGATGGCGATAGCAAAAAGGATAGCGGATAAGTTCTTTTTCATAGAAAAGGGGAAAAATGGTTACTTGAAGTTACAAATTACTAACCCATTTAACGCAAAAAGCCCGCCAGAAGACGAGCTTTTCTTAATGCTAAATTTGCTGATCATTTAGAAAATTCGCTGCTTATATTCCTGGTCTTTC
>JBILPR010000141.1:0-10329 GCA_044373795.1 Algoriphagus sp.
GCAGACGATAATTACATCAAAGTCAAAATGATTCCGGGAGGAAGTTTACAACTCGAGAAGAACCTTTCTTTTTCCCGTTACGGAGATTTCTTTGTTATCAATGTCAATGAAATTCCCCTAGACAATGTCTTTAACGGAATTGCCAAGCGCTCATTTGACCTCGTATTTGCTAGTTTGGTGACCATTTTCATCCTTTCGTGGATGATTCCTTTAATTGGGATTTTAATCAAGTTGGAATCCAAAGGCTCGGTGTTTTTCATTCAGAAAAGGAATGGAATCAACAATAAAGAATTCAACTGCCTGAAATTTCGCTCCATGACTCCAAACGACTATGCAGATTTCAAACAAGCCATCAAAAACGATCCGAGAGTGACTAAAACAGGTGCTTTCCTGAGGGCTTATTCTCTTGACGAAATGCCGCAATTTCTCAATGTCCTCTTGGGAGATATGTCAATCGTAGGACCAAGACCACATACGATTCCGATGAATAAGACTTTTAAAACTAAGATAGAACGTTACAATTCCCGACATAAAATCCGTCCGGGGATTACAGGTCTTGCTCAGGTGAGAGGTTTCCGGGGAGAAATTGAAAATCCGCATCAGATTCGATCAAGAGTTCGGCTTGATTCATTTTACATCAATAATTGGACTTTCCTTCTGGACATGAGAATCATGGTGAAAACGGTATATGAGCTTGTTTTTAACAGAGAAAACGCATATTAACAGGATGAGCAAATGCAAATTTTGTGATAGTACCAATCAGATTTTTTTTGAAGCCAAAGAAAGGATGTTTGGAATGGGAGGGGAGTTCAGATATGCCGAATGCCTGGACTGCGGATCTCTCCAACTGGAACAGATTCCTGAAGACCTTTCTCGTTACTATTCCAACTCAGCTTATTATTCCTTTGGAAAGCTCGTGGAATCAGGCCTGCTATTCCGGGTTCTAAAGGCGATTCGAATGAGGTTTTTTTTACTGACCGGTAACTCTCAAAGAGCACCAAGCTATGGGTATTGGCTTAAAAAAATTCATCCGGGTTTTGGTGCCAAAATAGCTGATGTCGGATGTGGAAACGGGCAGTTACTTTATGAGTTCTTTGCTTCGGGGTATACCGACTTGCATGGTTTTGATCCGTTTATTGAAAGGAGTCTGAAAATCAACTCTTCTCTGCAACTCCATCGACAGAAGATCGAAGAAACTCAGTTGAAGTTTGATCTGATCATGATGCATCATTCATTTGAGCACATGGAAGATGCCGGAGTGATTCTGAGATCATGTTTCGAAAAACTTAATCCGGGAGGAAAATTACTCGTTCGAACGCCTGTCACGGATGGTGAAGTTTGGAAATCAAAGCGGGAAATTTGGGTACAGCTCGATGCACCGAGACATTTGATTATTCCCTCTATATCCGGGTTCACCACATTGGCTGAAAAAACCGGTTTCCAATTAGACGAGGTGGAATTTGACTCTACTGCGATTCAATTTTGGGGAACGGAACTTTATGAAAAAGGGCTTCCTCTGGATCAACGAACACTTGGGAACTATTTTGACTATAATACGATGAAGGCTTTCGCTGAAAAAGCCATTATATATAACAAGAAAGGTATAGGAGATCAGGCTTGCTTTTACCTGACAAAAGAGAATTAGAAATTGAGGACTCCTTCAAAAATGCACGTTTAAGCGCTATTTTTCAGAATGAAAGTAATGCAGAAGTATTTTTTGGCAATAGTTCCTGAAGGCGAAATTCAGGACAAGTGTACTGAAATCAAAAATGAAATCAGGGATCAATTCAATGTAAAGTATGCGCTAAAGTCTCCAGCTCATATTACCTTAAAAATGCCATTTAGTTATAATGAGGCAAAAGAGGGAAAGTTGATTCAAGCCCTTCAGAAATTTTTAATCCAATTTGAATCCTTTCCAATTTCAATTGGCGGCGTTGATACGTTCGGGAAAAGAGTGATTTTTTTGAAAATAAAAGCAGATGATCGGTTATCGAAATTGCAGGCTGAGTTGAAAAGTTTTTGCAAACGAGAGCTGAACCTTGTGGATGAATTGAGTGATCGGAATTTTCATCCGCACATGACGATAGCCTTCAAAGATTTGAAAGAAATCCATTTCGAAAAGATTCGGAATCTGGTAGAGGAAAAATCTTTGAATGAGGAGCTTCTGGTTACGAGGGTTCATTTGTTAAAAAGAGCAGAAGGCCGCTGGGTTTCTTTCTCAAAATTGAATTTGAACTCAGATTTTTCGGAAAATCTGAGTTTTTCTGACCGAAAACCCTAATAAACAGGCCAATTGAAAAAAAGATCACTTTTTAAGAAATTTTGAGATTTTGAAAATCAAATACTTTTTCTCCTGAATTCATGAGGTGACACGATTCTTATCGCCAATGAAAGAGTGGTATCAATCCGTATTATCATCGTTTTTCAATACTTCCTTTTGTTAATAATTAATTAACCTATTAATATAGGAATTAGTATTTTTTTTAGATAAGAATTAAATGTATTTGAATGATCAAGAAGCAGGAATATATCCATGTCATATATTAAAACGAAGAATTTACTAAAGGTTAAATATTGAAATACTATTTTAAATCTTTTTTTATGGAAGAATATTGCCTGATTCGGAATTTAATTCTGAATCAGACTTCACCTAGATGATTTTTGAATTTGGTTTCTAGCCTCTCCCGTTACCATCTTAGCGCCCTAAATGTTAACCAACTTAAAATTTCAACCTATGAAGAAAGTTTTATTAGGTTTTGCGCTAAGCTTCCTGACCATCGTGTCGGTGCTCGCGCAGAGCAAAACGATCACCGGTAGGGTGACTTCGGCCGACGAGCCGGAGGGCGTGCCGGGTGCAAGTGTGGTGGTGAAAGGCACCACCCAGGGAACAGTCACAAATCTTGACGGGTCTTTCTCTCTTCAAGTTCCAAGCGACGCATCTACTTTGGTTTTTAGCTTTGTTGGCTATCTGACCAAAGAAGTAACTGTTGGATCTACTTCAGTCATCAATGTGGTGTTGGATATAGATGTAACTAGTTTAAATGAAATAGTTGTAACCGGTTACGGTACCCAGGAAAGAAGGGATATCACAGGATCCGTTGCTTCTATAAGCAATGAATCCCTTGTAAATTTGGTTTCTCCATCTTTCGATTCCCAATTGGCAGGTAGAGCACCCGGTGTTTCTGTTACCGTTCCAAGTGGTATCTTGGGAGCAAGACCTATCATCCGAATCAGAGGTGTAAACTCTCTATCAGGAGGAGCTGATCCTTTGATCGTAATCGATGGTGTACCTGTGGTAGATTCTGACCGTTCTGGAGCAATAGCTTCTAATCCGTTGGCAAACATCAACCCGGCAGATATCCAATCTTACGAAGTATTGAAAGATGGTTCTGCTACTGCTATCTATGGTTCAAGAGCTGCTAATGGTGTGATCCTGATTACGACCAAAAGAGGCCAAACTGGAAAAGCACAAGTAAACTATAGCATGAGTACTGGCTTCAACGAAGCGGTAGATCAGTTCGATCTATTGACCGGTGATGAGTGGGTTCCTATCGCAAATGAGAAAATTACGAACGTAACCCCATCATCTGCTGGTAATGCCAGACCAGGCGTTAATACCAACTGGCAAGATGCAGTATTGAGAACTGGTTCGACTCAGCAGCACAACCTTTCTATTGGTGGTGGATCTGAAGCAACCAAGTATTTTTTCTCTTTGGGTTTTACAGATCAGGAATCTGTTGTGAAAACCAATGATTTGAAGAGATACGCTTTCAGAGCTAATATTGATCACTCAATCTCAAAACGAGTAAGAATCGGAACCAGCCTTTCTTATGCCTATACTGAAATTACGGGCTTGAATAACGGTGCCAATTCACTTTCAGGAGCCATCTACAATTCAACCCGTGCTTTGCCAAACGTTCCGATCTTCGATCCGGCAAATACAGCTTTTGATGGATACAATATCACTGCAAACGGCGCAACCATTGGATTTGGTACAAACTTGGCAGGTCCGGACAACAACATTCCAAACATTGCTTATGTCTTGGAAAACAATTTTTATAGAGCCAGAAACCACAGACTTTTAGGTAATGCCTATGCTGAGGTAGATATTGCTAACGGTTTGACAGCAAGATCTCAGATCGGTATCGATTTGACTTTGGCGGATGATTTTACCACACTTAGCCCCAAGCATGGAGACGGTAGAAGCTCAAACGGTTCTGTAACGATGGCTTACAACCCGGCTGTGAGATGGAACTGGCAGAACACGTTGAACTATCAGACTGTTTTGGCTGAAGATCACAATATCAACGTGACAGCGGGCGTGGAATATCAATACACTAACTTCTACAATTTCACTGCATCAGGCACAAATTTCTCAGATGAGTTTTTCAGATTTAGAAACTTAATCTCCAACTCTTACAATAACCAGTTTTCAGGTGGTGGATATGAAGAGCAGGGATTTGATTCTTACTTTGCAAGATTCAACTACAGCTACAAAGGCAAATACTTATTGTCTTTTGCGGTAAGAAATGACGGTATTTCTCAGCTTGCTGAGCAAAACAGAAGAGGTACTTTCCCAGGTGGATCTATTGGTTGGAGAATTTCTGACGAATCATTCTTCAACTCTGAATTGATCTCTGACTTCAAATTTAGAGCATCTTATGCTGAAGTCGGTAACGTAAGCTTACCTGGGGGTTCATTCCCGTATGCGGGCGGTTTCGGTCCTGTGCAGGCAGCTGCTGGTGCCGGTATCGGTTATTCCAACGTGGCCAATGTGGCTTTGCAGTGGGAAACTTCCAAGAAATTCAACGTAGGCTTGGACATGACGATCGGCAGAGTAACCATCTCTGCTGATTACTTTAAAAACAACGTAGATGGTATCGTTTTGAATGCTCCGACTGCTCCTTCATTGGGTATTCCGGGAAACACAATCAGCCAAAACGTGGGTTCAATGTACAATCAAGGAGTAGAATTGAGAGCTTTTGCTAACGTAATCAATCAGGGTAAATTCTCTTGGAATACTGATTTCAACTTTACCTTTATCGAAAACGAAGTTACTAATTTGGTTCAGCCTTTGACTGGTACTTACAACAGAACAGTTGTTGGGGGTCCAATTGCGCAGCTTTACGGCTTTAAGTGGGCAGGTGTGAATCCGGCCAATGGTAATGCAATGTATTACAGTGGTGAAAACATTGTTCAATTGGTTGGAGCTTCCTCTTGGAGAGCTTTTGATCCGGCGAATCCTGATGTAATAGCTACTGCCGGAACTGCACCGACTCAATTCTTCTTGGGCAATACGCTTCCTAAGTTCCAAGGTGGCTGGTCAAACAGCTTCAATTATGGCAATTGGGATGCTGAAATCTTCGTGAGATACTCTGGAGGAAATTACATCATGAATGAATCTCTGAGAGGTTTGATGGGACTTGGTTTCTCAAACAACCACAGTGAGATTTTGGACAGATGGACTGAAAGTGGTCAGGTCACTGACGTACCAAAGTTATATTCTGGTCGTGACGCCAACACTTGGCAGACTTCTGCTTCCAACAGCAGATTCATCGAAAAAGGTGATTTTATTCGAGTTCAAAACATCGTATTGGGATACAAAATTCCTGCGACTACTCTGAACACTGCCTTCAATGGTGCAATCAGATCAGCAAGATTCTTTGCCCAAGTACAGAATCCACTAATCTTCACTAAATATTCTGGAATTGACCCTGAATCGAATCAGTACGGCGGTCAATTGCAATTTGGTGTTGACTGGAACGTAGCTCCGATCATCAGAACCTGGTCTGTGGGTCTTAATGTTGGATTCTAATCAACCATCCTAAAATCGAACAAAATGAAAACAGTTATTTCAAATAAAATAAAGACAGCGTTTGTTGCTTTGGCGATGGTGGGAATCACTTCCTCCTGCGATGTAACAGATCTGCAACCGGCCAACATCATCCCTGATGCAGAAGCTTTTGCTGATGCTAACAGAGTAAATGCTGCAGTATTAGGTATCTATGAATCCGCACAACGTGGGTTTTACTTAGGTGCTGTGCAACGTGGTTATCCTTTCGGTGCTGCTTCTGTTCAGCAGGGAGACATGAGAGGTGAGGACATGTACAACGATCAGTTGTTCTATGAGATCACCTACACAAATGGTCAGAATCCTCAGACTGCAAACAACAATGGACAGTGGATCTCTCTTTACAGAATGATCAACCGTGCTAATATAGTGATTGAGAACCTTCCTATTGCTCAGACAAACGGAGCAATTACTACGGAAACGATGAATCAGTTTATGGGCGAGGCTCTTTACTTAAGAGCCCTTGCACATCATGAATTGGTCCTTTTCTTCGCTAGGCCTTACTCTGACGATCCGTCGTCATTGGGGATTCCTTACAGAACTTTCGCCATCAATGACGTTTCCAAGGTAGGTCCGGGCGAAGCCGTAGGCAGAGGAACGGTTCAGGAGGTTTATACCCAGTTGTTGAGTGATCTGGATCAGGCTGAGAGTTTGTTAAACACAAGCACTAACCCTTTCAGAGCACAAAAAGGTGCTGCAATCGGCTTAAAGGTTAGAGTTAAGCTACATATGGAGGATTGGGCTGGTGTATTGGCTGAATACAGCAAACTTTCAGGGAAATATGCAGTGACTGCAAATCCACTGGCACCATTCAGAGGAGGAACCAGCTCTGATAATATTTTCTCTTTTCAAAACACGCAAGTTTCCAATCCAGGAACAAACGGTGCTTTAGCAAACATGTACGGCAACCCTAATTTGGGTTCCAGAGGTTTGGTAAAAATCAGTCCGATTATCTGGAGATCTGAATTTTGGCATCCTGAGGATACCAGAAGAAGCCAAAGAGGTGCGACTGATGGTTTTGTAAGTCAAGGTCCACTTGGGATTTTCACCAACAAATACATCGACAACATCACCTTCTCTGATCAATCCATTGTCATGAGATTCTCAGAAGTGGTATTGGCTGCTGCAGAGGCTAACGCAAGATTGGGTAATGCAGGGCCAGCAGTTACTTTGCTGAATTCTGTAAGAAGCAGAGCACTTCCATCTTCTGTTCCTGCTTATACATCCGGTAGTTTTGCTAGTGCAGATGCGTTGATAGATGCGATCATCAATGAAACTCGTATCGAATTCTTGGCAGAAGGAAGAAGATTCCCGAATATCCACAGACTATCCGGCGAGGGTAGAATGGTAGGTATTCCGCTAAAAGCAACTTCAAGAACTATCACAGGACTTAGCTTCTACACCACAAATGTTGCTATTCCCAGAGACCACGCGCTGGAATATTCAAGTAATTTGTTTGTATGGCCTATTCCATTGGAAGAGATACTTAACAACTCTTCTGCTCCGTTGACGCAGAATCCTGGCTATTAATCTCAAATAAGGTAATAATTGAAAAAGTCCGACTCGCATGTGCGGGATCGGACTTTTTTATGTTTTATGACTTATTATTAAGCTCCGTGTAAAATCAATTTATAGAATATGGTGGAATTGGGGACAGCCTTGCATGAGTAGAAATGTTTCGGGTTAGGTATTGCCCTCGGGGATTAACTTTTTGATTTTTCTAGTTGCTTGTTCAAAAAGGAATTCACTTGGATTTGAATGAAAAAATCCTCTATCCACGTTAATCCCGATAATTATCGGGAGGGGTAGTCAGATTTCCTCATGTTAAAAACCGATATTTTTCTTTTTGGGATATCCTAAATCTTGTCATTGGTTTATTTATGCCATTTAAAATCCAGAAGAACGTTTGATTTTCGATTTCTTCGGTCTTCCGACCCGTTACCTAAAGAGAAATAGCCAACTGGAAGAAAATCGTAAAGGCAGAGTTTTTCAAAACTCCAATGTTCCTTTTTCATTTCCTTTTCCCAGAAGCAGACTTTTCAGGTTTTTCCCGGGTTGATAGACATGAATGATATTTTGCTGATCTGAAAAACTCTCCACCAAAACTGCATTTCTGACTTCTATTTTACCTTTCCAATTAACCGGCTCCGATTCGAAGTAAAACCAGGCTGCGTCATCTTCCACTTCATAGCCAAGCATCTTAAAACTTACTTTTTTGCCATCGAGCCAGATTTCATTGACTGACATCAAGTAGGCAGCTACTTGCGATTTCAACTTTTCAGGATCTTTTGGGTTGAGAAAATCGATTTCAGTTTTGTGAAATTCTTCCAGCCCTATTTCCAGATCATCCCAAAAAATTTTCTGCGCGATCTCTAGTTTTTTGCTCTCTTGGTTTTGACGGATCTCGGTCATGCTGAGGTGGAAGGGGTGAAAAATAACCATCCATCCCAGTGAAATCAAGTAAGTGTAAATGAGGTGCATTTGGTCAGAGTCCTTTGTCTTTTTTGCTGATAAACCTGTAATATTGCGCCAAATTACTTCTTTCGAAGTATTTCACCCTATTTATGAATTCCTTTCAATTGTATTTCCGTCTTGGGTGGCAGCATATCCTCGATATTCAGGGCTTCGATCATATCCTTTTCGTGTTGGCACTTTGTGCTGTTTTTATTCCAAGAGACTGGAAGAAAATTCTCATCTTAGTTACAGCCTTTACGTTAGGTCACTCGCTCACGTTGGCTCTGGCCACTTTTAATATTGTCAATGTGCGCGCCGACGTGATCGAATTTCTGATTCCGCTCACCATAGCAATCACCGCTTTCGTAACGATCCTGAAACCCCGACCCAGTACCGGAAAAGGAGTTCAGCTGAATTATGTATTTGCGATATTCTTCGGATTGATTCATGGTTTGGGCTTTTCCAATTACCTGAGGCAACTATTGGGCAAAGAAGCGAGCCTTTGGCAACCTTTATTGTCTTTTAACATTGGATTGGAAGTAGGTCAGATTGTAATCGTGGGGGCATTTTTATTACTTTCCTCCCTATTTGTCGGAATAGCGGGGGTCAATCGGAAAGAATGGACTCTTGTGATATCCTCAATTGTGTTGGGAGTGTCCCTAATGTTACTATTAGAAGCTAAGTTTTGGTAAAAATTAAGATAATAAGAATGAGAAAAATCGGATTAATGCTGAGTCTGGCGCTTTTTGGAGCGGTTCAGGCTTTTGCGCAGCAGGCAGAGCAAAATCACGCAGAGAGATTTGAGCAGTTGGGAACAATGCTCCGCACTCCCAATGTCTATCGTACAGCCTCGGGAGCTCCGGGTCATGAATATTGGCAGCAAAAAGCAAACTATCTGATCGAGGTAGAACTCAACGATGACAACCAGTCCATCAAAGGATCTGAAACTGTCACGTACGTAAATAACTCGCCTGATCAGCTTACCTACCTCTGGATTCAGCTCGATCAAAACAACAGAAGTAAGGACTCCGACACCCCTAAAGTGACTGAATCCAGCATAGATCCGCAAATGAACCTCCGCCAACTGGAAGGTATCCTTTGGCACTCGGACGACTACGATGTGAAAATCTCCTCCATCAAAGATGCTTCCGGTGCTCCGTTGAATATCGCCATCAACAAAACAATGATGCGCGTGGATCTTCCTCAGCCTTTGAAAGCGGGTGCTAGCTTCAAGTTCTCCATCGATTGGAGTTTCAATATCCACGACCGTGTTGGATTCATCGGCGGGCGTCCGGGTTATGAGTTTTTCCCGAAGGATGGAAACTACCTCTATACAATGGCAGAGTGGTTCCCGAGATTGGCTGTATATTCCGATTTTCAGGGATGGCAAAACAAGCAATTCCTGGGTTCAGGTGAATTTGCCCTGACTTTTGGAGATTACGAAGTGCGGATTACGGTTCCTGCGGATCATATGGTAGGAGCAACTGGTGTTCTTCAAAATCCGGAGGAAGTACTTTCCTCAACTGAACTTAACAGATGGAATACTGCGAAAAAGACCTACGACGAACCGGTAATCATCCGTACTCAGGCAGAAGCTGAAGCTTTGGAGAAAAAGAAAGCCTCCGGCAAAAAGACCTGGGTTTTCAAAGCCGAAAACGTCCGAGACTTCGCCTGGACTTCTTCCAGAAAATTCATCTGGGATGCCATGGCAGTGAAGCTAGGCGGAAAAGACGTGATGGCGATGTCCTATTATGGCAAGGAAGGCAATCCGCTTTGGGAGCAATACTCCACCAAAGTAGTGGCGCATACCATCAAATCTTACTCTTCCCACACCTTTGATTATCCTTATCCAACTGCTATCTCGGTAGAGGCAAGCAACGGAATGGAATATCCAATGATCTGCTTCAACTATGGTCGACCTGATGCGGACGGTACCTATTCCGAAGCAGTCAAATACGGAATGATCGGCGTGATCATCCATGAAGTGGGTCACAACTTCTTCCCGATGATCGTGAACTCAGACG
>JBILPR010000142.1:0-10291 GCA_044373795.1 Algoriphagus sp.
AGACCGATGAAGAATTGCTTATTCTTAGAAATGATGTTTCCTTAAAAGAGTTGGAGCAGATTGATTTCAAAGGATTGATCCTTTCACCGGGACCGGGAAGGCCGGAAAATGCCGGGAATTTGATGCAGATTTTTGAAAAATATCACACCAAAATTCCAGTTTTGGGAGTTTGCCTGGGTCATCAGGCCATTGGCGAGTTTTTTAGAGCAAAGCTGGTAAAAAGTCCCGTTCCAGTCCATGGAAAGGTTTTTCCTGTCAAAAAAACTAAACCCCATTTTTTCACCGATTCACTTCCGGATAAGTTTAATGTCACCCGTTATCATTCGCTGCAATTAGAAGATTTACCTGAATCTCTTGAGGTAATTTTAGAAACTGAAAGTGGTGAAATCATGGCAATGGCCCATCGGGAATTGCCGATTTTAGGGATACAATATCACCCGGAAGCTCATTTGACCGAGTATGGATTGGAGCTTGTGAAGGAGTGGGTTTTGAAGAGCATCAGATAATTTCACTAGTGCACTAGGAAGAATATCCGATAATTTCACTAGTCGACTAGGGAAAATATCCGATAATTTCGCTAGTTTGAATTTATTATGAACTCTCCAACCCGTTGAAGTATGCGAAGGAAACTTTTTAAAGATCTATATAATCATCTGAAAAAAGATGAAGCCACTTTATTATTTGGTGCAAGACAAACTGGGAAATCAACTTTGCTACGGGACTTGGAGACCGAAAGTAAAAAGGATCAGATTCCGACCGTTTTCATTAATCTTGAAAATAAAGATCTGTTGGCTGAGCTAAACCTTAGTCCACTGAATCTGCTATCTTTTGCTCCAAATCCTGGAGAAAAAACCACTTTTTTTCTGGATGAAATTCAGTATTTGAATGATCCATCCAATTTCATCAAATTATTGTTTGACGAACACAAGGAGAAGGTAAAACTCGTGGCTAGTGGAAGCAGTGCTTTTTACCATGATCAAAAATTCAAAGATTCTTTAGTGGGTAGAAAGCGGATATTCAGGCTGAATACCTGTGATTTTGAAGAATTCTTGCTACTTCAAGAGAAACATGATCTTTGGGAAGAAGTATTGAAAATAAAGAAAAACCCAGGATTCAAATCAATAAAAATTACATTCCTGAAGGCAGAGCTTGAGAAGTTTTTGATTTTTGGAGGATATCCTGCTGTGGCTCGGGAAGCGAATGATGCGGAAAAAAGACTGGTGTTAAAAGACATCAGGGATTCATTTATCAAGCGTGATATTTTAGAATCCGGAGTTAAAAATGAGCCTGTTTTTTTCAGTTTATTCAAAATTCTTGCAGAACAAACGGGTCAATTGATCAATATCAATGAGCTAAGTAATACACTGCGAGTAAGGTCAGAGACAATTCAAAATTACTTAAGGATAATGCAAACCTGTTTTCATATCGAGACGGTTCGGCCTTTCTCTCAAAATCTTCGAAAAGAATTGATGAAAATGCCTAAGATGTATTTCATGGATACTGGTTTGAGAAATAGCCTTCTCAACAACTTTCAGCCCATTTCCCAACGATTGGATCGAGGTGAATTATGGGAGAATGCGATTTTCAGGGCGTTGGCTGATAAATATGAGCCTGAAGAAATCCGGTTTTGGAGGACAGCAGATGGCAAAGAGGTAGATTTTGTGTTGCCTGATACGGATAAACCAATGGCCTTGGAAGTCAAGCTGGACGAGAAATCAAATCACCCCTCCAAGTACCAGCTTTTCATCGAGAGCTACCCGTCGATCCCATTTCGTTTTGTCAACCTCAATCCCTGGACCGAAGAGGTATTGAGGAAGGATTTTTGAGCTCCAAACTTGGCCGAGCAGGACCAAGTTTTGAGCTAGGTCTGACCTGAAAAATTCCATAAAATCTAAAATACTAAACCATTCACGATCCCTGTGCGCTCTTTTGGCAAAATCGCGGAGAGAGAAAAAGACTGCCAGCTATTTCTACCTGGCAGTCGTGAATCTAAAACCGGAATTCATATCCAAAGAGCACGGCGGTGTAGTGTCCACCGAAATGGTGGTAAGCTGTATGGGAGTTTCCTTTGTATTCTAGGAGGTAAAAATTTTCGGTGTAAAAATCCCTTCCAGGGGCAAATGCAAAGATTGCTGATATTGAGAATTGATGCCGATCATATTTCTTATAAATGCTCAACTCAGGGCGAAAGTGATATATGAATTTATATTCTGAAGCAGATAACTGTACATCCTTTATATACACCAAAAGATCTTCCTGTTCACCAGTCAGCGGATGCACTGCTATCGTCCCAATTACAGGAAACCCTTCATCTTCTAAAGTATACCGCGTAAGGTTTTTATCCCTTGCATTACTGCCAGTCAGCCCAAAAGCTAATTTTGAAATAATGCCAAACCCTGAGTTTCCAAATGGTATATCGTAATCAATTCCTACAAAGAATTGAGGGGTAACTCCACTAGTTTGAAAGTTTCTGCCTCTTTCGCCCTGAAATCTCATCCCGGAAACAAGATTATTGATGCCCCCAGAGGCAAATACTGAAACCTTTTTATAGAAGTTGTATCTCCCATACAATTGAATATTTACCCCACCCATACCTTGGGCTTCAAAATCTTCAATCTGCTGAAAAGCAATGCCGCTGTACCCCACCAATTGTGTTCTTCCTGCCTGAAATCCTAAAGACCATTTACTGTCTTGGCTATGGGCGTGAGTACTCAACAGAAGTAAAATCAATAAAATAACAGGTGTACTTAGTTTTTCTTTCATTTTAATTATCGGCTAATGGGAGTTAATCTAAATTCAAAAGGAATGGCGTTGAACCCTGCCTCTGACCCACCAATTCTACCACGGAAGATCATATTGAGGTTTACTTGGGTCAGTCTCCTTCCAGATTCATGATGGATTTTTTGGGTAGAATTCGGTACGTTTTTTAGTACTATTTCCATTTTCTATTTATTTAGGTGTAATTTAATATAATTGGGGATGTATTGAATAAGTATCGCTTTGGCTGGTGGGTTTGAAGTGTATCAATGATAACTCCTACAAAATTAGACACAAAAAATAATGCCCGCAATACCCTATATTGGGTATTTTTTGATGGTTTTTGATCTTTTTTCGTGTGAATTCCAGTAAACAGTTAACCGGTCAGGATTCACATCACTTGCAAAAATCACAGGACTGGGAGGCTTACCCGTGATATCAGGAAGGTACTTCATGGAGGGCACTTAGTTGGGCGAAAAGAAATCCGATTTTGGAGAACAGCGGATGGAAAGGAAGTAGACTTTGTGTTGCCAGAAATCACTTCTCCAATTGCATTGGAGGCACAATTCGATTTACAGTTAATCAAGCCGGCAAAATATAAGCTCTTCCAAGAAACATATCCGGAGATTGATTTTCAGTTCGCCAGTTTTTCGCCTTGCTCAGAAGAAGTAATTCGTAGGTATTTTTAAGGGGTCATGTTTAACCGCCTTCTTGCCGCTAAATTATTTATGGCAATTGAATAACCGGAAAAATGTTTGATTTTGGACTTCTTCGGTCATCCGTCATCGGTCTTCCAGCCATAAACAGACCTACCTCAAATCAATCACTTCTATTCCGGGATGCAGTTTCACATCGAAAGCGAAATAGGTGTCAGGAAGGCTTGGCTGAGCTTTGAGATTTTTAAAGGTGTAAGAAAACAAGCCGCCTTGTCCGTCAAACATTTCCCAACCCAGTAAATCCTTCGTTGTTTTATCAATCATCAGTCGGACCTTCTGGAAAGGAGCATTCGCTTTTTCCGCGACTAGTTCTACTACCTGAGCGGCTTTTCCCTGAAATGTCTTATCTGCCAAAAGCTTGTAGCTGAATCCCGTCTCATACATGCGGAAGATATTCGAAGGTGTCAATTCTCCTTCCATCTGGGAGACGTCGTTGATCGTAACTTCTTTGTAACTATCTGTTTGGATGAATGTCCAGACGGTTTTTCCGTTGTTGTAGATTTCCTGATCCGGAAGTTTGAGTCGGTATTGATTGCCTTTCACTGCGATATCACCGGTTTGGCGGTCACTTGATCCGCTGCCGTCCTGATAGGTAAAGTCAAAGTTGGCAGTAAAGCCTTTCATGCTTTGGAACTTTTGGCTCATGCCATCCAGCACTACTTTGGCTTTGGGATCTTTTTGCGCGGCAGCATCTGCCACGTACAAAAATGTTAGAACTAAGGTAAAAACGAGGGTTAGTTTTTTCATGAAAGGTTGGACTTCGGAACTCCGGAGTAGCCTTTACAGACTGTTCAATAACCGTTCCAAACTAGCCTCATCCTGAACGAGGACTTCACGGGCTTTGGACCCTTCGAAAGAACCAACAATGCCCGCTGCTTCCAATTGATCCACGATTCGGCCTGCCCGATTGTAGCCGAGTTTCAATTTCCGCTGGATCAAAGAAGTGCTTCCCTGCTGATGCATCACGATCAATCGCGCAGCTTCATCAAAAAGTGGATCCCTGTCGGAAAGATCTACGCTTGAAAGCGATCCTTCGCCATCTTCACCGACGAACTCAGGCAGCAAATAAGCATCAGAATATCCTTTCTGAGCGCCAATCCAATCACAGATAGCCTCGACTTCCGGGGTATCCAAGAATGCACACTGGATTCGGGTCATTTCAGATCCGTGGGAAAGCAGCATATCACCCATTCCGATCAGCTGATCTGCTCCTCCTGCGTCCAGAATGGTTCTGCTATCGATTTTCGAAGTTACCTTGAAAGAAAGTCTTGCCGGGAAATTCGCTTTGATTGTACCCGTAATTACGTTGACCGAAGGTCGCTGAGTAGCCACCACCAGGTGAATTCCGATAGCTCTGGCAAGCTGAGCAAGTCGTGCTATCGGAGTTTCGATTTCCTTTCCGGCAGTCATCATCAAGTCCGCCAACTCATCTATTACCAGTACGATATATGGCATGAAATAATGCCCTTTATCCGGGTTTAGCTTTCGGGCGATGAACTTTGCGTTGTATTCTTTCAGGTTTCTGGCACCTGCTTCTTTCAGCAAGTTGTACCGATTGTCCATCTCCATACAAAGTGAATTCAGCGTGTGAATGACCTTTTTGGTATCTGTAATAATGGCCTCTTCTGAACCCGGAAGCTTCGCCAGGAAATGTCTTTCGATCTTGTTAAAGAGGGTTAATTCCACTTTTTTGGGATCGACCAGTACAAATTTCAGCTGCGAAGGATGCTTTTTGTAGATCAAAGAAGCCAGGATCATGTTCAATCCAACTGACTTTCCCTGACCAGTCGCACCCGCCATCAATAGGTGAGGCATTTTCGCCAAATCTGCCACGAAGACTTCATTGGAAATGGTTTTCCCCAGCACAATCGGAAGATCCTTGTCTGACTTCAGAAACTTCTCAGTTCCAAGGACGGATCGGGCAGGTACCAGTTCTCGATTTTTATTGGGAACCTCAATACCAATCGTTCCTTTTCCGGGAATTGGAGCAATGATACGGATACCCAAAGCCGCCAAACTCAAGGCAATATCGTCTTCCAGATTTTTGATTTTGGAGATTTTCACTCCCGGATCCGGCACGATTTCATACAGGGTTACAGTTGGACCGATGGTCGCTTTGATCTCCTGAATTCCGATTTTGAAGTTGACGAGCGTCTCGACAATCTTATTCTTATTTTCTTCCAGCTCTTGACGGGATACGGGGACTTTCTGAACATCGTATTCGTTCAGCAAATCCAGTGTCGGGTACTTGTATTTTGGTAAATCCAGCGTTGGATCGTATGGATCCAGGTTTTCTACCTCCTGCGCAGTCTTTTCTCCAACAGGTTTGGTAACCGAAAAATTCTTCCCGACCAATTCAGGTTTCTCAGCGATTTCATCCAGAAGATTAATTTGAGGCACGTCAAAGAGGTCATCTTCTTCCTCTTCAATTTCTTCTTGCTTCATCATGAGGTCTCCTTCTTTTTTGACGAACCAGTCGGTTCCATCGTCCTCAAATTCTTCTTCCTCTTCCTCAGGAAGTGCTTTCTCCTCAATCACTGGTTCGTCAGCCACTTTTTTACCAAAAGGATTCTTTGGCGCAACTGCTGCTTTGACCTCAGGCTCATCCTCAATAGCCGAAAGACTTGCTGCAAACCAGCGAAGTTCATTGATGTCAAAAAAGAAGATCACAAAAATCAACAACGAGCCGGCAAGCAGAATGAACGTTCCCCAGCTTAGAAAATCTGCTGAAAGTTTTGCAAGCTCATATCCAAAACCTCCGGAAAGGAAGCTCCAGAAGGAATATCCTTCGATCAAAATCACTACGTATCCAGTCAGCAAACCCAACCAGAAGGTAAAGAATAAAGCAAAAGTGGTGTACCGGGTGAGTGAGACAAGCGAAAGCTTAAACGCCCATTTGAATCCAAGCAGGAAAATGAAAGGAGGAAACAAAAATGCTGCGATCCCAAACCAACGGTAAATTATCCAGTGGGAAGCCTGAGCTCCCAAATACCCCAACCAATTTTGAGATTCTCGGGCAGAGTCACGAATGGCCTGATCGGGATTGTTCATGACCAGACTTTGATCCGACGGGCCGTTTAACAGGTAGCTGATGAAAGCAATGAAGAGAAAAAAGGAAATTGAAATCAACAGGATCCCAAATGTCAATGCGAATTTAGGGCTACTTACGTTCCCAATAGAAAAACCAGGGCCTTTAGGTTCCGGGGCTTGCTTTTTGGTGTTTTCAGCTTTCTTTCGAAAAGTATTGGTCTTGGGCGTATTGGTGGCCATGTATGAGATTCAAATCCGTATTTAAGATAAGCGTAAAGGGTCAAGAAAGGCAAACTACCTCGAAAAATAAGCCAACAATCCCTTTTTGATTTTCTTGATCAAAGCTGGTCCCTCATAAATCATGCCCGAGTAAACCTGAATCAGGCTTGCTCCGGCTTCGAGCTTCTCGATCGCATCTTCGGCGGAGAATATTCCCCCAACGCCTACGATGGGAAATGCTCCTTTTGACTTCTGATGCAGATATCGGATCACTTCCGTGCTTCTTTTGGCCAGTACTTTTCCGCTGACTCCGCCTGCTCCCATCTCTTCTACTTCCACTTTAGAAGTGCTCAGTTGCGAACGATCGATGGTCGTATTGGTCGCAATCACTCCGTCAATTCCGGTTTCCTGTACGATCTCCACAATGTCATCCAATTGCCCGTCGGTAAGGTCCGGAGCGATCTTCAACAGGATCGGTTTCGGATTTGGCTTCAGATCGTTTGCCGATTTTACAGCTTGCAAAAGTTGCTTCAAAGGTTCTTTTTCCTGCAAATCACGAAGATTTGGTGTGTTGGGCGAACTCACATTCACTACAAAATAATCCACATACGGATGAAGTGCTTCCAGGCAAAACAAGTAATCGTCGACCGCATTTTCGTTAGGAGTGATTTTGTTTTTCCCGATGTTGCCACCGACGATCACGTTGGATTTCCGATTTTTCAGTCGCTCCACTGCATCTAGTACGCCGCCGTTGTTGAAGCCCATTCGATTGATGAGCGCTTCGTCCTGCGGAAGTCTGAAAAGTCGGGGAAGCGGATTGCCCTCCTGAGGTTTTGGCGTCAACGTTCCGATCTCGATAAACCCAAAACCCAGCATCGCCATCTCATCGATCAGCTTTGCGTCTTTGTCAAATCCTGCAGCCAAACCCACGGGATTCTTGAATTTCAACCCAAAAACCTCGCGCTCAAGCTTTGGATCCTCGAAATCATAAATAGATTTCAGCACCGATCCGACAATCGGAAGGTTAAAACTCAGCTTCGTCAGGTCAAAGGTGAAGTGGTGAGCGTCCTCAGGTTTCTTGAGAAAAAGCAGCGGTTTAAGAATGGATTTGTACACGGGGGTGGTGATTCTGTTTGTCTCCCAAAGTTAGGGATTGAAAAATTCAAATGGGGGAAGATTGAAAAATTGGTTTTCTTACTCGAAAGCTTTTTCCACTCTCAGCAACCGCAATCCTTGACCATAAAACTTATGCCTTTGCCTGTTGCGACACGAATGGCTTTGCTGACCGTGCCGAAGTTCCAGTAATCGCTGCCGCCATCTTTATCCGGGATTCCGATTTCCCCGATTTCTGTAATTACCGTGTTATCCGAGACGATTTCCCCTGTGGAAGTTTCGATTAAAGCCACCCTCAGCGTTGCGGATATTTCTAGTGGTTCGCGGTATTCCGGATAGATCGCATTGACTTCCTCCGGTCGCTGATAATCCCAGCCATCGGAGTCCTTTATTTCTCCGAGGGAGATTCCGATCAGATAGGAATAGCCGAGAGACGAATTGACTTTCGCTCGCTGGGTGGAGTCATTCAGATCTTTGATACCTGCTGAAAGTAATTCGTAGTCCAATCTGTCATACAGCTCCACCTTTGTAAAACCCTGATCTTTCAAGTCGGTCAGAATCTGGCTTTCCAATTGATTTTGCTCCACAATACTCAGCCGCTGAAAGCTCGGATCCCATGCCAAGGGAAGCAACAAAACCCCATCCGATTTGCTCAGGCAGATGTGACAGGAGAATCGATTGTAAACTTTTGAACTGGTACAGGAGGAAATCAGAAAGGCACAAGAAAGAAGGAAAAGGAAGTTTCTCATGGAGGAGGTAAAAATTCTAAGCTAGATTAATGTCGGTTTTTAATGGCGATGGCTTCACTTTGGGTTAGATACGTGGACCATTTGCTAAGCAAGCCGATGATCCCAGCGATTTGGAAAATAATAGCAAGACCGAGTATATAGACCGCATTCGGGTTATCATTGATTTTAAAATATCCTCCAAGTATTGCACCCCAAAAACTCATCACCAAAAGCCAAATCATCAATTTCCTGCGCTTGTTCATTTCTTTTCGGTTTAAAAATCTAGTTTCTGCAAGATGAATATTATTGGCTAAAAAAAAAACGGTTAGTTGATGTTTTTCAGAATTCCCCAATCATAAATCCGAAATCCCCCATCCGAAATCCGAAATTCCCTATTTCCTCGGATGAAAATCCGTCAAAACCTGCCTCAGATAATCCCGATCCAAATGCGTGTAAATCTCCGTTGTGGTGATGCTTTCGTGTCCGAGCATTTCCTGCACTGCCCGCAAGTCCGCTCCGCCTTCGATCAGATGTGTGGCAAATGAATGCCGAAATGTGTGCGGACTGATGTTCTTTTGGATCCCGGCCTGTTCGGCAGTTTTCTTGATGATCAGATAAATCATCACCCGAGTGAGTTTTTTGCCTCGACGATTTAGAAAGACAAATTCCTCGTGACCTTTGGCGGGAGTTTGATGCACCCGAACTTCCTCTTCATAGATCCGAAGGTATTTCAAAGCATCTTTTCCAATCGGGACGAGCCGTTCTTTATTGCCTTTTCCAATCACTCTCAGGAATCCGATATCTGAAAAGATTTGACCTTTTTTGAGTTCGGTGAGCTCGGAAACCCGCAATCCCGAACTGTAGAGCATTTCCATGATGGCACGGTTGCGATGACCTTCTGATTCCCCAAGGGGAATCGCTTCCAGTAATTTTTCGATTTCATTGAAGCTTAGCGTGTCCGGAAGTTTTCGTCCAAGTTTTGGCGCTTCGAGGAGTTGGGCGGGATCTTCGGTGAGTTTGTCCTCGTACATCAGAAACCGGTAAAAAGCTTTGATCCCGGAGATGATCCGAGCTTGGGTGTAATCAGAGATTTCGAGTTGGGCGAGATCATTGACAAATCTCCGCAAATGCTCTAATTCGAGTTGGAGCGGAGATTTTTCTGGAAAATGGTTTTCTGCGTAATTCCCCAATTTCTCCACATCGCTCGTATAGGCCTCAATGGAATTTTCGCTCAGCGAGCGTTCCAGTTTGAGGTGATGGCGAAATTGCTTGATATAATTTTCCCAGGTTTTGGTCATTGCAAGATTTAAGGTTTGAAATCAATTCTCCACTTCGGCGGATTGGCAAATTACGTTGCGGGGAACGGGAAGATTATTAGATTTTCTTGGGAAGCGATCTTATCAAAATCTCTATCCTGATGCCATATTGGGACGTTATGTTTGATTGCATACCAAGCAATCAGGCAGTCATTACTTTTTCTGATGGTAACTCCTTTTTGTCTCAAGCTCGAATAAATTTGGGCAGCACCTTCGGCAGCTATATACGGGTCAGCTTTCAATCGAGCTAAGCTGCTTAATTTTTCACTCAGCGTCTGAAAACTCTTTTGATCTTTTGTTCCCTGCAGAATCTCCTGGTAGATAGGAGGACAGATGATTATCCGATCTTCTTCAATTAATGAATAAAGCTTTTCAGCGGTAGGAGATGTTGGATTATTAAAAAAGGTAATCC
>JBILPR010000143.1:0-10262 GCA_044373795.1 Algoriphagus sp.
CCCGTTCATTCTCTCCCGAAGGTCAATTCTCTGGAGCCACTTCCATTTCCTCAAGCTTAGGACAATTGCTCTCTTCTCAGCTGAACAGCTTTATCGGTCAAATTGATCAAAACCTGGAAGTTCAGATTGATTTAGCCTCTCTGGACCAAAATACTATGGAGAACTTCCAGCTGAGTGTAGCCTATACTTTTCTGGGTGGCAGACTTAGGGTATCCCGGGATGGTGGATTCACTGACAACCGGGGAAATGCTGCTGCTACTTCTATCATTGGAGACTGGCAAGCTGAATATCAGCTTTCACCTGACGGAGTGTACCGAGTGAGAATCTTCAATCGTAATAATTTCAATACGTTAACCTCACTTTCCACCTCTAAGAACGTGACCACGTATGGCGTTTCCCTATCTCAAAATGTATCATTCAACTCATTCAGTGAACTATTCAAGAAAATCACTGGCAAGAAGGAAGCCAAACTCAGGATCAACGATACAGATGATTTCCTAAGAGAAGATTATGAAAACGGTGAAAAATGGACTCCCATCAATTTGGACAATCTGGAAGAAAGAATGGATTCTATTCAAATGATTCAAAAGTCCCGACCACCTGAAAAAGACAATTTTTAAACAATTTAATCCCGGAGGTTCTTCTTTGAGAAAACATAATCATGCAAAAAATCACCCTTTTTTGGTTTCGAAGAGACCTCAGACTTGAGGACAATACAGGCTTGTATTATGCCTTGCAGCAAGAGGAAAATGTGCTGCCCCTTTTCATTTTTGACAAGAACATCCTCGATAAGCTGGAGGACAAATCAGACGCAAGAGTGGATTTCATCCATCAGCAGCTTTTGTCAATCCATCAGGAACTTGCCAATAAGGGGGGTTCGATCTTGGTAAAATATGGTAATCCGGAAGAAATCTACCAGGAATTGCTCAAGGAATTTGACATTCAGGCAGTCTTCACGAATCGTGACTACGAACCTTACGCCAAAGACCGGGACGGTTCCATTGAGAAATTGCTGAAGGAAAAGAGTATCCCTTTTCTGACTTTCAAGGATCAGATGATTTTCGAGCCGGGAGAAGTTCTGAACGGATCGGGCGAATTTTACAAAGTCTTCACTCCTTTTAGCAAGATTTGGCTTGAAAAATTCAGAAACACCAAAACCCAGATCCTTTCCAATTACCAATGGAAAAATCTTTTTCCAACCAACCCTCTCCCCCTTATTTCTCTGGGAGAAATGGGATTTGAGAAGACCAATCTGAACATTCCTCCCATCAAAGCGGATGAGGATATCATCGCTCACTACGATCAGACGAGGAATTTTCCCGCCCAAAACGGAACTTCAAGATTGGGTATTCACTTGCGATTCGGGACGATTTCTATTCGCAGACTTGCCCTGACCGCCTCCAAACTCAATGATACTTTTCTAAATGAATTGATCTGGAGGGAATTTTATATGACAATTTTGGCTTACAATCCGCAGGTAGTGAATCGGGCTTTTAAACCTCAATACGACCATATTCCCTGGAGAAACAATGAGGTGGAATTTGAAGCCTGGTGCCAAGGAAAAACAGGTTACCCGATTGTCGATGCAGGCATGCGGGAGCTCAATTCCACGGGATATATGCACAACCGTGTGAGAATGATCGTTGCTTCTTTTCTTACAAAACACCTTCTGATTGATTGGAGATGGGGTGAAATATATTTTGCAAAGAAGTTGATGGATTTTGAGTTAGCTTCAAACAATGGTGGCTGGCAATGGGCTGCCGGAACAGGCACTGACGCACAGCCTTACTTCAGGATTTTCAATCCCGAATCTCAAACCGAGAAATTTGATAAAGACCTGAAATACATCAAAAAGTGGGTCCCTGAATTTGGTACGAGTCAATATCCAAAACCGATCGTAGATCATAAATTTGCCAGGCTGCGAGCTCTGGAGACATATAAACAAGCACTAAACCAATGAACATCGGTGATCGAGTAAGACTTCTCCATGGAAAAGAACAAGGGATTATCAAAAAGATATCCTCCAGCGGTAGAATTGAAATAGAAGTCGAGGATGGATTTGTGATTCCAGCAATGAAATCAGAAGTCGTGCTCATCAACGATACCGAAAAGCAATACTTTGGAGACAAGCCGTCTTCCGAGATTCAAGTCGAAACCCCAACTCCCATTTCGGGACCAAAAGACCAGGGACTTTACCTGGCTTTCGTTCCGATCAATGATCAGAATCTTAGCCTTTACCTGATCAACGATAGCCAACAAGCTTATGTGGCCCACGTATCTGAGGTATTTGGAAATAATCACCGAACTCTGCTTGGAGGCACGTTGAATTCAGGCGAAGCAAAGAAATTTGACGATCGCCTGTTGAAAGAAATGGATGAATGGCCGGCATTTCTGTTCCGATTTATTCCGATTCAAAACAAACTGGAAAAAGCCATTCCGGCTTTTGAGCGCCAACTGAAAATGAAACCTACTCAGTTTTTCAAGCATCTGAGCAAAGCTCCGCGTCTTGGAAAAACGGCCTATCTTTTTGCTTTTGAGCAAACAACCAAGGAACTAGACATTCGCGCACTCAATGCGGAATTGAATGGATCACAAATTCAACAGGAAGTAATTCCTGTCAAAAAGCCTGCTAAATCCATCGATTTGCATATCGAGCAACTCGTCAAAGACGCAAAAGGAATGAGTAATTCTGAAATGCTGAGAACTCAATTAGACGTGTTTGAGAAAAATCTGAATCAGGCGATCGCCTCCGGAATGGACGAAATCACCTTTATTCACGGGGTTGGAAATGGAGTTCTGAGAAAAGAAATTCATAAGCGCCTAAGTCAATTGGGAAATATTAAGTATTTTCAAGATACTCAAAAAGACCAGTGGGGCTATGGCGCCACGCTGGTGAGAATATCCTAAACCATGCAGGTCAAAATTTCTCCTGTCTTCCAGATTTTTGAGCAGCAGCATCGCGAAGCGAAGGAGCTGTTTCTGGCTTTGGGCAAGCAGATCAAATCCAAAAAAGTAATTGAGCTATCCGGGAAAATGGCATTTCTGGAGCTTTATCCAGATTTGATGGCCAAAATTCATTTCGAAAAAGAAGGTACCGGTATGGATGCCTTTTCTCCTTTCAAGAAACTTCAAAAGAACCTGCGGAAAATTCACCATTTCAAACTGGTGGAGAAAAGCCTCAAATCTCGTGAGCTGAAAACCGGACTGACCTTCAATAGCTATCGCCAGTTTCTGGAGAATCACAAAAAAGCGCTTTACATCGAAACTTTTGATTTGATCGTGGGAAGCACGCTGAAAAGCTGGGATGATTTCCTTCAAAAATGCCATCAGGCAAGCAAAGGAATCAAGCCTCTGATGATCAATACCGCAATCAATCAGATTATTCAGGAAGAATTGGAATTCCTTCATATCAACCAAAAAACCCAAATGGACAGCCGGGTGCTCCGGGACGTTTTCGAGGGAATGCGGATGATCATCATGCTCGAAAATCTCCTGATTCACCTCGGCTTCAATCCGATTTTTGTGGAAAGTATTCATGAGGAAATATCCGGGCTCAAGGAAAATATGAAGCCCTGGTATTCCAATCATTTGGCACTCCAGTCACTCACCCAGTTTTTGGGAGAAAAGGAAGATGTGCAGAAAAAATACCTCGAATGGGTCAAGGATCTGAGAGACGAAAAGAAAAGCCTGTCTTCCCAGGTGGAAAAACAGGCTCAACAGCTTTTTAGCAAAATCCTGATCTGATCAGATTTTAGAAAGTGCGTTTGCCAAATCGTTTTTAAGGTCTTCAGCATCCTCCACTCCCACGCTTAGTCGGATCAAAGAATCAACCAGCCCTACTTTTTCTCTTTCAGCTTTGGGAATACTTGCATGAGTCATGGTGGCCGGATGTCCGCAAAGAGACTCCACACCGCCCAGAGATTCTGCCAATGCAAAGAGGTGGAAGTTTTCCATCACGGTCTTGGCATCCTCTATCCTGTTGCCTTTTAAAGTGAAAGAAATCATTCCTCCGAAATCTCTCATTTGCTTTTTGGCCACTTCATGGTTTGGATGATCTTCAAAACCAGGCCAGTAAACTTTCTCCACTTTTGGGTGATTTTTCAGGTATGCAGCGATGGTTTTACCATTTTGGGAATGCCTCTCCATTCGAAGATGAAGTGTCTTGATTCCTCTCAAAACCAGGAAGCAATCCTGAGGTCCGGGAGTCGCTCCGCACGCATTTTGAAGGAAAACCAAACGAGAAGCGAGTTCATCATCTTTGACAATTAAAGCTCCCATCACTACATCAGAGTGACCTCCGAGATACTTGGTGACGGAGTGCATCACGATGTCTGCTCCCATGTCCAGCGGATTTTGAAGAAAAGGGGAAGCAAAAGTATTATCCACAGCAAGCAACAAGCCATGGTCTTTGGAGATTTTTGCCATTGCTACCAAGTCAATGATGTTCATCATCGGATTGGTTGGCGTCTCCACCCAGATCAACTTGGTATTCTCATTTATCAGAGTTACAATGGATTCAGGTTCTCCCATCGGAACAAAATGAAATTTGATCCCGTATCGCTCGAAAACCTTCGTAAAAAGCCGATAAGTCCCGCCATATAAGTCATTGGTGCTGATGATCTCATCACCGGGATTGAAGAGTTTGATCACCGAATCTATCGCGCCAAGACCAGATGAAAAACAGATTCCATGTTTTCCATTTTCCAAAGCCGCCAAGTTATCCTGTAGTGCAGTGCGGGTTGGGTTATGGGTTCGGGAATATTCATAGCCCTTGTGATCGCCCGGAGAGCGCTGCACATAGGTAGAAGTCTGATAAATCGGAGTCATGATCGCACCCGTAGATGGATCTGGAGTGACTCCGGCATGAATGGCTTTAGTACCAAATTTCATGATAGAAGTTGTTTTGTTAAATAGATGGTAGCACTTAAAAGAAACCTTTTTCGATTTTTCAGGTGATTTCAAGCTTAGCGTGCTAAACTTGCAGAGCTTTGTGAGCTTATCGGCTTTAAGAGCTGGCCAAAGATGATAAAAAAGGGTAGCATTTTCAAGACAATTGCCGGGTACTTCAACCAGCATCCGATAGGAGTTTTGGGTTGGATTTGGGTGACTTTGATGCCACCTTTGGGAAGTTTGATTTTTCTATGGAACTATCAAATACTGGAAGGAATTCGACTTGATTCTGTCTTGAATATCCTGGTTTATACTGGTGTCGCTGGTTTGATGATGGGATTGGCATTCCTTCCAACTACCTTCATTGCACCCGCTTCGGGCTTCTTTTTCGGATGGATTGCATTCCCTTTTTTGGTGATAGCCTACGCACTGGCGACCCTGCTTGGATATAAAATCGGTCAAAAAGCAAACGCCTCTCTCCTTGAAGTTTTATTCCTCAAACATCCCCAGCTCAAGGAGGAATTGGAAGCACGTAAATCAAAAGAAATGAGTTTGATTTTTTTCGTCAGAATCAGCCCCATCATTCCTTTTGCGGTATCCAATTTCCTTTTTGCCTCGATGAAAATCCTGTTGAAAAAAGTGCTGATTTTCGGGATTTTGGGAATGCTTCCGAGAACCTTAATTGCTTTCGGCACAGGTGTCTTTGCCAATTCTTTCCTTGCGGCAAAAGATTCTCTCAGCTCTCCCGCTCAATGGGCAATCGGATTCGTGCTTTTAATTACAGGCGTTTTTGGAATCTATCAATACATCAAAAAAAAGCCCAAATCAACGTAAAAGGTACATTTTCCCATAACCTTTGTTGAAAGCCCGATCTCCGGCGGTAGGCCTATGCTCCATGAATTGGCCATCTTTTCTGATCAAAACCCTGTAAATGTAAACGCCGTTTGCCAACTGATCTCCAAACTCATCCCGCCCATCCCAGGCATATTCGGTGATGTTATTGCCGATTCGAATCGGGCCAAGTTCATTTTGCAAGATCTCACGAACGACCCGACCTGTCACGGTCATTATCTGAATCTTCACTTCATCCGGGACTTCCATTCCGGTAACGGTAAATACAAACCGGACACTGGTGCTGAAAGGATTTGGATAGGGGTAAAAATTGGTGATCTGGGATTCATTGATCACTTCAAAACTGATTTCGAATGGCTGAGGAGAATCCTCATTTACAATTCTAAGCGTATAAATCCCGTCCTCCAACGGGCCTGGAATAAACGAAACCTTGAATTCAGAATCTTCGCTTGCCGGCGACCAACTCAAGTTTGGATTGGAAAAATTAACCCGGCTGAATTGGCATTTCTCACAATTTTGCTTGACATAGATCTCCATCCCAACCGTATCCTTTTTATACAGCAGGGTTTGATCGTTTTTAAGCAAGGCTGTCACCATCACATTTGGAGAGACAATATCTCCATCCATAATGTAGATTCCGTCAAAATTGACATCCAAAAGCGAGATGGAATTATCTCCTTCCACCACAAAATAAGCCCCCATATCCAGTTGGTTATTTCGGAAGGTCTCCTCCATTTGGAGCTTAGGGTTAGCAAATACTTCCAGGTTATTCAATCCGGATTTTCCTTCGGAATTGAATTGGATCGTAAAATCAAAAGACTCACCGGCCTTCATAGCGGGGAATTTTCGGGAGAAGTTTTCAACCTTTCTGGAAGTGGTATTGGTGAATTTCCAATCCACCCGAATAGAATCAAGGAAGTTGTATCGAGAGATATTTTTGAACTGAAATTCAAGCAAACCATTCTGTCCCTCTTTCAAATTCACTTGTTCCAAATTTGATTTCGAAACCAATACAGCTTCCGGAACGCCGGTGTAATTGACTTGCCAACGATTGAGCTGAGCAGGTGCCGTAGATCGGGGATCGTCCATCGAATAGCGAAGTCGAATCTGGGGGAAAATCTTAGGATCGATAAAAGACAAATCCAATTCCTCCTCTGACACATTTGTCAACAAGGATTCCTCCACTCCATTTTCTTTCACCCCGATGATGTCAAAGAAAGTTTGCTCCTCTTCATTGATCCACTCTCTGGATTTGACATTTTGGAAAAACCGCTCCCAAGATGCTGCAGGACCTACTTTGGGAGTAAGAATAGTGCCCGAAGTCATGTACCCTTTCAGATCAGCCGAAAAGGTTAATGTCTGTTTATTGGACGGAACAAGAGGATTTTTGGTCCCGATTATTTCAATTGCCTCTCCTGGTTTCATTCCTTTTCTACCATAAAGAATGTAGGGATCGCCATTTTTCAAAGCCCGGATGGTTGCCTCACTTGCTCCCAATTCCTTTATTTTCTCAATAGCAACATCCGGCCAGGATTCGAAGGTTACATTCCCAACGGAGAAAATAACCACATAATCTCCAAGCGGTACATTGTTGACATAGTCAATCAAGATAGTTTGACCCGGAGTTGTGATCCATGCATTTTGAATGCTTTGAATCATCTGCGGTACCCGGCCACAGGCTCTGGAATCCAGAATATCGAAGCCGGGAATGGGAATTGCAAGATAGGGAATCAGGCTTTTTTGCTCAAACGCCACCAGCCCAATCGACCCGTTTGGACAAAGCCTGCTGTTCGCATTGTTTACATTGTCAATAATCTGAGGAATCTGATCCAGGTAGAATTGGGTATTTCTGAAAGAGAGGGTGTCCACTGCAGAACCGATGGTAAAAACTTCAAACCCTAATTTCACATCCTTGTACTTCCACGTTTTGTTAGACGGATCGATTTCCAGATTGGTCAGTTGATTCTCTGCCATTTGATCCTGAGTTCGCTGGGTCCAGCCGTTGGGTCCGGAAGGAATAAATGAAAAACTGGATGTTGTCCAGGCGTCAGATTCTCCAGGATTGGGCTCCTGAAACTTTGACCGCCAATGATAAGTTGCCGTATCGTTTGCAGAAAGCAAAGAAACCGGCCATTCTGCAAGTCCTCTTGTGTTAATTCGGATCTCTTTTCTATAAGCAGAACTGAAATTTGCAGCGGTATCAAGTTGAATAAGAATTACCCGATCCTCTGAGGCTTTTCCGGGAACCTGAGCAACCAAAGTCAAATCTCGTGTAGTAGTAATCCCATATTCAAGCGGGCTTAGATTCAGAGTTCCACTCAGCTGAATCAACTTTCCGAAGGAGATGATATTATTGGCAAAGGTCATTTCCTCCACATCTTTCCCTGAGTTCACTTCGATTGTAAAAGTGTTTTCCCCAGCGGAAGCTACCGAGCTGTTAGGGATTGAATAGACGATGGTATCTACCCGGGATATGTAAGGAATCTTTATCTCAGGATAGGTGAGCTGAGTACCATCAGGAAGCCTCCTACTGATTTTGTATTTGATAGAATCTGTATCTACCCGACCGATATTACGAATTACAAACGTCAGTTTCAGACTATCTGAAAGGGACGTCAACGGCTCATCACCGAAGCTTTCTAAAAAGCCTTCTTCTTCCTTGAGGGCGTAATCTGCCTTATTTGCCGGAAAAATTCTTACGGCAGGATCACCAAGCAAGACCATTTGCTCCAAATGGGACATGCTAAGAGGACTATTACCATAGCGTGAAATGAAATAATCACCGGCTTCTTGTTTTACTTCTCCAATCGTCCTGTAGATTAAAGTACTATCCGCAAATGCCTTCAAATAAAAGCCCTCTGAATATCTTCTTAGGTAAATGTCTACTCCTATTGAAGTATTTGCCATGATACTTGAAGCTCCTTTTTCAGGTGTTATCACCCAATCTTCCCCTTGGGTATAGCCTAGTCCATATGCATTTCCGTAATCACACCCGTTGAAAAGCATGACCGGATACTTCCCTTTGTTTTGATAATTCAAAGTTGGATCTGAAGCAAACCCAATCTCAATATCAATTACAGTAGGCGAACCATGTCCAAAAAATGTAACCATAGATCTTCCTTCATTAAGATCACCCGTGATATCAATCACCTCAATAGTAGAGTTAGATCTCTTCCGATAGGTCGAGACATTTCCTCCTAAGTAGGGACCTTCTGCAATGCTTTTGAATCCATTGAGGAAATTAAAATAGCGCTCCAGCTCAAATTCAGAGACGCCTCCACTAAGGTGTATCAATTCTTTCTGCCAAGAATCAGACAGTCCAACTTCATCTTTTTCAATTACCTTATCAAGATACCCAGCTAATTCCTCTGATGTTTTTGCAGGGATTCTTCCCACGCCCATCGTGGGAACATCCGGTTTCGATGCATCTAACCCGATGGTGAAAATATTGTCTGAAAAAGGATAACCACCCGGAGGAACCAGATCCTGAAATGGAAAGACGGAGGGGTTATTTCTATAATAATACGTAACTCCGCCTACTCTTACCGTAGAAAACATGGCCAGTGATCTACCTGCGAGAAGCAAATGAGTAGGCTTATGAACAGGATAATAAGTTCTTAAAAACTCATAAAGCGCTACATGTGAATTTTCACCAAAGGCAAATTGATCCACAATTTCTTCCATTCGCAAAGTCAACGTATCAAATCCTCCACCCAAAGGAGAGGCCCTATGTTCTGCATACGCTTTGAGAGGGTTAGTAAATTTCTTAGAGGGCACTTCAAGTTTTCGATGTCCGACTAAGATAAAATTAGCCGGCTGAGACACATAATCCCTGAATCTTACCGGCTTCAATGCTGCTACTTGATTTACCTGAGCGGTATTTTGAACCAATACTTTACTGGAATCTGAGCCGACAGAACCTGTGAAACTCAGACTTGAACCAGATACCGCAAGATTTACTTTTTTAGGATTGACCGGATCAAAAACATCCATCGCTAAGTAAGCACCGCTGGTTTGATTGAGTTGGATTCTTTGATTTCCCGGAGGAAGAATGAAAAGCTCAGATGCAAAATTTCCGGCACTTACATTTTTCTGGAAAGTGATTTTTGCGTAAGCGACAGAGATATTATCAACTGATTCGGCTCCGGAGGACTGCACTCCTATCACAATGCTTCCATCTGCATTGAAATCTGTCATCGCAAGCTCAATCTTCAGTTGCGGATAGTTAAATCCGAAGTATGGCACGGTGGATACTAATCTCTGATTAGTTGCGGTGGGACCGGCCAGGATTCTGGTGGCGTGTTGATTGCTTGACCTGCCCGCAAGCCCTATTTCAAGTCTGGCGGAGCCTGTATTTCGGGGACTTCCGAGTTGGTTGAAGATGATTTGTTTTGTGGTTCCTTTTGTTATCACTGAACTCATCCAGCCTTGACCTAAGTCATATTTGGAAAGTCGGAAATCAAAAGTGTATCCTTGTCCGAGAGAATATTGGTCGGCAAATACCTGAAGCTTTTCAGAAT
>JBILPR010000483.1:0-2930 GCA_044373795.1 Algoriphagus sp.
ATATCGCGGGATGGAGCAGTTGGTAGCTCGTCGGGCTCATAACCCGAAGGTCACAGGTTCGAGTCCTGTTCCCGCTACTTCTCAACTCCGAACAATGTCAAAATTGTTCGGAGTTTTTTGATTTTCAGGCATTTAGAAGTATTTCGAATCTAGATGATTCTGATAAATTCGAATGATTTTGTCCCCCTTTTTGTCCCCTTTTTTGTCCCCCTTATTGTCCGTTTTACTTTTTGTGGGTATTTTGAATCATGATAGATTTCAAAATTACCGCGGTTTTGAATCCGAAGGGCAAGAAATCCTCGGAGGGTGAAGTGATTTATTTGTGCATTAATCGAAATGGGAGACACTACATTAATCTACATCTTGAAAAAATCCCCAAAAACGCTTGGTCTGGAAAATCTCTCAAATGGGTGAATAGTCAGTACCAATACGCGGATTTTCATAACAGGGTAATTGCAAGGGAAATTCATCATCTCAAAGAGATCATTCAGGATTTTTTTAAGCGGAGTGAGATCTTGACCGCTGAGAAGTTGAAAAACTTCTATCTAGTAAAACATCAGGGTAAAAGAATAAAAGGTGTCAACGGGGCTATTGCTCCCGGCGCAAGTGATAAAATTTCATCCTATATTGATTATTCCCTCAATTTTGGGTCAACCTCAAAGAAGGTAGTCGGAACGAGAAAGGTTTATGTTACCTTAAAGAATTTGGTCGGAAGTTTCAAAAGCCAGGCTGTCATGGCTGAATTAGATGAAGCTTTTGTTTTAGGGTTTATAGATTTCTTGCGGAGCGATGCAACGGATATTAATTCTGACACCACTGTCGCAAAATATGTGGACCGGCTCAAAGTGATCTATCGGGAGTATTGTGATCAGTATGGGATCCTCTTTAAAAAAAGAATTTTTGAAAGACTCGATGTTGAGTCAACCAAAAGGCCTGATAAAATCATATATGTTAATGACAAACAATATGAATTGCTTTCTGAAATGAAGTTTTCCCCGGAGGAAAGAAGGCTTGAAATCACCAGGGATCTTTTCCTGTTGCTTTGTAATACTGCGCTCTACTATAATGATTTGATCGGAATTCGCTCTGAAAATGGATTTGACTGGAACTTATTGAAAGAAGATCCAGAACACTTGGTGCTTCAGGGGGAGCGAAAAAAGAATGGGGAGGAGTTTTGGATTCCACTTAACGATACCTCCAAAAGGATCATCAAAAATTACTTTCGAGAAGGTGGAGAATTACTATTCCCAAAAGATGTAGCTATATCAGAGCAGAAGTTTAACCTTAATTTAAAATTGCTAGCTGAGAAAATTAAATTTCCCGATGTGCTTTCCAATAAGGTGGGAAGAAAGACCTTCGGGACGTGGACAGATCGATTAGGGATGGATGATAATGATATTAGAATGATATTTGGGCATTCTCCAGGATCGGTTTTAAAAAAATACTACACCGAAAGGAAAACAATAGAAACCTACAAGAGGATCCTTTCTTTCATTCAGCGATAAGTATGCAAAAGAAAACTAAACTGGCAATCAAGCATTATCACGGTAAGGAGTTAGAGAAGATTGGGAAATCAGTATCTAGTTTTCCATTGTATGTAATGGTGAGGTACAAGAATGTGAAAACAAAATTTGCATCTAGGCTCGGGATCCGATTTGTGAATGAAAATGGAGGTGACGCGTCTTTATTGAGCAATTTCAACAAGGAAGTTATCAGCATCATTGAAGCAGAAGTCAAACACATTGAGATGCTTCGGGGCTATTTTGAGGATGTTTTAGCCGTTGACTTTACTCCCTCCATTGTGGTAAGCGAAGTCTATGAAAATACATCTTTGGAAAAGGTGGTCGATTACTTCGATCAAATTTTTGAGGAAAAGGATTTGAGAGAGATTCTTGGACAAATCAATCAGGACTTGATAGATCTTTTGGATGCAGCCGGCCCCACAAGCTTTTTGTCAGGGATACAACACCTCGATTCAAGTCTTTTCCAAAGAATAATGAAAATTGATGAGGTTGGGCAGGTGTTCCAGTTTTATAAGATTTATAAATCTTTGAATTGGCCCGAAGTGAACAGACTCCAATTTCGTACGGCAGAAATAAGTGAAGATCAAAATGTTGTTGGCATGAAACAGTGGCTCGATGATAAGTTTGATGCCGAGATGCGTCATTTTCATGATCTTAGGCCTTTAAATTAGAGTGAAAAAAAATAGGGAACCAGTGTCCGATATATTGTTTTTTTTTATATTTGAGTAAATCAAACTCAAATCACGATGAACCAAGACACTTTTATTCCGTTTTCGGCGGTTAGCCAAAAATGGCTGGAAGAGAAATTCAAGAATCTTGAAGAAAAAATCTCAAGTATTAGTCCGGCTAGCAAATCCATTAGAGATGAATGGTTGTCCCTTCAAGAATTCATGGAAGCAACTGGGGTGAAATCCCATTATTCGATCTCAAAAATGGAATCAATTTCTGAGTCAAAGGGGCAGGAGTTTCGCTCCATGTACCGAGGAAAAAGACGATTTATTCACCAGAGAGAGGTGGATAGATTTTTTGCGGGAGAGTTTGAGAACTAAAAAAGGAAAGGATGGCCGTCCTTTCCTTTTGTTGAAAATGCTCAGTGGGCAGTTCCTTGGTTTGCTTTTAACCTTCACAAAATTAAAATCATATTCCAATTTGAACAATCTTTTGATCAAAATCAACCTAGGCAAGACGGTTCATTAAACTTTTTACATCCTCACAACACTCAAGGTTAGATCCTGATATCCTGCTGATATCTAATCGGATCGATTCTAAAATTTTACGAAACAGTGAAAGTAGCATTTTAGACAAAATGCTAGTCGAAAACTTATTGCCTAAAAATATGACCTCAACTAATCAAAATACCAATTCCAATGATCCTCGGCCTGGGGATTTGTTGATCATTAAATCGGC
>JBILPR010000144.1:0-10234 GCA_044373795.1 Algoriphagus sp.
TTTCTCCAGTTCCTGTAATCTTTCAAATATGACAGAACCTTCCTGAGAAAGATTGAATATTTTGTTTTCTGTGCGATACTGTTGAAGCTTATTTTCAGAAAATTCCAATGAATCAGTGATCCCACTCAATTGATTTACAATAAACCGGATGGTATTTTCTGAGGTTCTGTTTTTTTCACTCAGTTCGCGCTGAAGATATGTTTCCATCAACTCATTGAGATAGTCCTCTCCTAATCTTCTGAGCGGTGTTTCCAAGCTAATATTGAGTATCGAACTCTGCTTATTGGAAGGCGCCACAGCCACTTGATTTTTGTATTGCATGGCCAGACTTGGCGTGTCAATGAAATGAAAGAAGACCACTTCACCCGGAATAACAGAGACCTTATCGACCGTAAAATCAAAAAATTCACCAGTTACAGGTTCTCCAAATTGGAAGATTCCCTGAGTCAGTTCAAAGTTTTCTAATTTAGTTTTGTAGTAAGGATCTTTGGGGTTGAAAATCTGAAATTCATTTTCTTCTATGCTAATACTAAAACTGGATTCATCTATCACTTCCAATTTGATCAGGCCACCGACGATTTGTTCGCTATTCCAATTTGGTTTGATAAAAACAGGATAATTACCGTAAATCTGATTGAATTTGAAAAATCCTTCTTCAAAATATTGAACATTCAGATTTAAGCTTCCTATTGTCTCTTCGGCCAGGCTAAAGGATTTGAGGATTCCGATTTCATTTTCAATATTGTTTTTTCCCTGTAAACCACCCAATCCTGCCGATTCAAACAAATCAGAGCCCAGAGTTGGTTTATCATCTTTAATGATCACGGTTGATTCAACACTGTACACCGGAGTAGTGTATCTGTTGATAAAAAAGGCAGAAATCAATCCCAAAAAAGAGCATGCCAGCAAAATTGGCCAGTATTGCAGGTAGTTAAAAAGTATTACTTTCAAATCTATTTCATCCTCTTTATAAACCATGAAAGGGTTTGCAGGAGTAGGTGAACCCTGTGGGAAATTCGGTTGCATGGCAATACTTAATTACTGGTGAATAAATTGACTACCAGCAGAATTGTGGTAAGGGTAGTTGCGATCAGCAGAATAGATTGAGCAGCGTTTTCACCCGCCCCAATTTCTCGAACCTTCATCGGTTCTGCATAAAGCTGATCGTTTGGCTGAATAAAATAAAAGGGGGAGTTAATTACCATCCTGTCGTTCAAATTGATTCTATGGAGTTTGGTCCCCTCAGGATACTGGCGAATCAGCAAAATCTCATCTCTTTTCGCTATTGTAGACAAATCTCCTGCGTTTGCAATTGCTTCAAAAATGGTCATTCTGTCCTGAAGGACAACAAATTTCCCGGGTCTTCTGAATTCTCCTAAAGCTGAATACCGGATTCCTCCCAATTTTACTTTCACGTAGATCTCGGAAGTAACGTATTCTCTTAACCTGGACTCGATCTCCAGTCGAGCTTCTTCGATAGTTTTGTTCTGAACTTTAATGTCGCCAACTATCGGAAGGCGGATATTTCCATTTTTATCCACAGAGTAACCCGTCATGTAATAAATATCTCCTCCACTTTGACCGGCCATTTGCATCTGCTGGTTATTTCCCGTTGCATAGCTGTTATTGAATCCATTCTTGATCATATCATCTACCGTCTGTATGTTTACATCGATGATATCATTAAACTGAAGCTTATACTCGGGGATCTCATAGGAGATCAATTCTCCATCTGAAATCACCTTATTATCCTCAAGATTTTGGAGGTAGATGATCTTTTCGTTGGAAACACAGGAAACTGCGATTGAAAAAATAAACGACAAGGCAATCCAATTTCGGCATTTCTGCATATTATTAACTTTATCCATTTTGTTCAAAAACTGGGCTAATCTATATAAAATCCCTAAAAATGGCTTGATTTTTTTTGCCTGAAGGCCTGAAAAAGGGATTGATTTGGATTTTTTTAGAATTAAATTTTTCCAGTAAAACCCGTGGTTATTTACAAAAAAACAAGTGCCAAAATGAGAATTTAAGGTATTTGGTGTTGATTTTTTTCTTTAAAAAGAGTTTGAGAATTTTTTTTCCGAAACTTTACGTAGAAAGATTTTCCGCTTTCCTGATACGAAAGCGATTTATATACAATTAATCCCATTACTCCACCAATTGAGGAAAAACTTGTACAGCAGGTGAGTACTTCCCAAAACCTCCTGTCCATCGACATGAACCTCCATAGCATTAACTTTTTTGCCTTTTTGCCAGCCAGGTCATAATAAATCCCACAATAAAAATCGTAAGCGTCCCCATAACTATGGTCATATTTGCATGAAGCGGGTTTTGAAATTTTGTCCATTCTCCCTTTGCCAGCAAATCAGGAGAAAGGCTCATCCATCCAATTACCAGTACCCCGATTAACACTCCAATCCCGGCTTCCTTACTTCGTGTCTTGCGGGAAATGAATCCAAGAAGAAATAAACCTAAAATCCCCCCGCTGAAAATCGATGAAAGTGCCCACCAAGCTTCAAGCGCACTTGTCACTCCGCTAAATGCCAGCCCAACCAAAATACTCAACCCTCCCATCACAAAGGAAGAAATGAAAAGTACCCTCATCGAAAGCTTTTCTGATGGGTTTGGGTGGATATATTTTTTGAAATGATCCGAAAGAAAAACCGTGGCTGAACTGTTGATGCTCGTGGAAACGGTGCTCATTCCTGCAGCGAAAATAGAGGCTATAAGCAACCCCGTCACCCCTGTTGGAAGTCCGGCAACAATAAAATAGGGAAATACCTTATCTGCATTTCCCGCCGCTTTCAGGTGATCAGGAAGGAGATCGGGCATAGCCTGGTAATAGGAAAAAAGAGATGTTCCGATCAGAAAAAACAGAAAAGAAACAGGCACATACAATAAACTTCCGAGCCAGGTTGATTTGACCGCGTCTTTCTCATTTTTGGCGCTGATATACCGCTGCACATAGCTTTGATCAATTCCGAAATTCTGAAGATTGATGAACAAGCCGTAAACCAGGATCATCCAAAAAGTAGATTTCGTAAAATCGAGTTGAAAACTCCCCAAACTGAATTTATCTGATTCAGCTGCAATTGAGAATACTTCTCCCGGACTGTTTGGCATCGAGAAAAGAATCACTCCAAGACAAACAAGTGCACCAAAAATGAGCAGAATTCCCTGAATCGTATCGGTCCAGATGACGGCCTCTATTCCGCCTAACATAGAATAAATGATCACGCTGATCCCGGTAACCACAATTATCAGGGGAATACTCCAGCCAAACAGTGCATTCATGGGTAAGGCAAGCAGGTACATGATTGCACCCATTCTGGCGAGTTGGGTAAGCAGATAGCAAACCGAAGCGTAAATTCTTGCCCAAGCCCCAAATCTGGTTTCAAGAAAATAATAGGCGGATTCTGATTTCAGATTTCTGTATAATGGGACAAAATACTTAACCGCGATCAAGGCGGCCAAAGGAATTGAAAGGCTGAAAACAAACCCATTCCAATTGGTAGCATAGGCATTTCCGGGCAATGCCAAAAAGCTGATGCTACTCACGAAAGTGGCAAAAATCGACATCCCGATTGCCCAGGAAGGCAGCCTTCCTCCTCCCGTGGTGTACTCGAGTGCAGTCCTTTTTTTGAAAGAAAATGAAATCCCGAAACCTACGATTCCAAGCATGTAAATCAAAAAAACTGCTAAATCGATGATTGGGAGGGACATTGGTTTTGGATGTTGGATGACGGATATTGGATGTTGGATGACCGATGTTTGATGACCGATGTATGGAGGTAGGAAGTTTGGAGGTTGGAAGTAGCGGCAACTCCCCCTTTGTTTTCAATCACAACTTGAAAAAGAAATCATAATTAAAGGGGGCAAGGGGAATTTATGGCGGATGTTGGATGACCGATGTTTGATGTCAATGATGTGTCGATTTCAGATTTCAGATTTCTGACTTCTGACTTCTGATTTCATGTAGAGCTTCACCCCACAGCCTCAACCAAAGCCTTTACATGATCGAATTTCTTCCTGAATTCGACCATTTCTGATTCCGAAAATCCATAAAGCGGGGAAGCCAGATATCCCTGGCTAAGGCCAAGAAATGCACAGGTGGCTTTGACTCCTCTCAGGTAACTTGATTTGCAATTTCCATGTCCGTAAAGTTTGGAGCTGACTTCCATCACAACTTTCTGATACATTTGAATTTTCTCAAAATCACGAGCGAGTGCTGCCTGATAAAGTCTGACATATAAGGAAGGAAAAAGATTTGCCCCGCCGGCAACAGCTCCATGTCCTCCCATCAATACGGTTTCAGCCAACATTTCTTCAGGTCCTACAGTCAAGGTGAAATCCACTCGGGAAGCAAGAGAGTTGAGCAAGGTTTGGAAATAAACCCCGTTTCCCGAACTGTCCTTCAGGCCGATCATGTTTTTGTGTTTGGCAAGTTCGAGCACGGTATCCGGTTCAATCCCAATTTTGGTATGAGAGGGCATATTGTATAAAAACAGCGGCAGCGGAACTTCATCGGCCAATCGTTGAAAATATTTGCAAAGCTCCTCTTGCCCAAGATTCATGTAAAAAGGCGGAGCAGCGACAACCGCATCAGCCCCTGAGCTTTTTGCCTGATTTGCCAGATTCAAACTTTCCTGAAGAGCACAATCGGTAATCCCTACTAATACCGGAATTTGCCTGCCGACAAACTTGCAGGTTGCCTCGATTAGTTGGTTTTTAACTGCATAACTCAAGCTTGAGCATTCACCGGTAGTACCCAAAATAAAAACACCGTGAACTCCCCCGCCGATAACATGGGCAAGCATTCTTTCCAGACTTTGCACATCAAGCGAACTGTCAGCATTGAGAGGGGTGATCAAAGGAGGGATAATTCCGCGTAGAGGCGTTGGAAGGTTCATAGGTTAAGGGATTGGGGATTAGGAAAATGGAGAATAGGGATTGATAGATTAGGGAACGTCATTGCGAGCGAAGGAACGAAGCGAAGCAATCTGTTAGATTAGAGATTTGGAGAATGGTGTTTTGGAAACCGTCACCTCAACTAAGGTGAGGTCTCATTATTTGCAATACTTATTACCATTGAGGACTGATGGAGGAGTAAAGTTGATGGCTTTACCGACTTCAAATGGACTATTCGCCTTAATCTTAAATCGCTAAACATTTAATCTTAAAACATTTTTTTAATCAAATCTTAACCGCCACATACTTCACTTTTTCCCTGTTGTAGGTATAGGAGATATGAACTGTTCCGTCTTTTGCCTGAATGATTGCCGGATAGCTGAATTCCCCTTTGGGCTGATCTTCCAAAACTGCCAGTTCCTCCCATTTGACTCCGTCTTCTGAACCCATTAGGGATAATTTATTTCTTCCCTTTTTAAGCGGATTGCAAACCAATAAATGATATCCATTCTGAAGAGTCACTCCGTCAATTCCCGAATTATTATTAACAAGATTTGAAGCCTCGAGAGGTGTCCAGGTCTTGCCCTTATCAGATGACCAGGTGGAAGCGATTACTCCTTCTTTGGTCCGGCAGAGCATTTGTAATTTTCCATCCGGGTGAAAAAATACCGTAGGCTGAATCGCATTGAAGTTCTTATTGTCAATTTCTGCTTTCTTCCAATTTTCCAGATTCTGATCGGACGTCTCTACATAAAGAGTCCACTTCTCTTTTGTTTCGATGCTTGTTGGATAAAATATAGTCCCATCCGCCAATTTCACAGGTTTATTCTTGATTGGACCCAGCAGGTTATCCGGGATTTTTATCTCATTTGACCAAGTCTTTCCCTCGTCTTTGGATGTTTTGTAAACTCCCCACCATTCTTGCGGGCTTGGTCCGACTTTGTAGTACAAAACCAAAACACCATCCTCCTTTTTATATAAAACAGGATTCCACGTCGGATACCTGAGCTTCTCATTTTCGACGCCATCTGCTACCATCACAGGAACAGACCAGTTGCCACCTTTCAAAACTGAAGTGTAAATGCTTACATCCGGGTGTCTTTCATGCGTTCCACCAAACCACGACGCCATAATTCCGTCGCTCGTTTCCACAAGTGTTGAGGCATGACAAGATGGAAAGGGCGCTTTTTCATAAATAAACCCTGAATTCAAAATCGTCAGCTTCGGAGGATTTGAATGGGTTTCGGGTTGCAAAAAGCCAAGGATGAGAAATAATCTTGAGAGGAAAATGGTGAGCATAGGGTTTATTTTTAATTCAATCAGGTTCTATTTGCCTGAAAACCGATTCTTTTCGGTCCAGCTTTCGAAACCTATATTACAAAAAAGCGGAATTAATTTAAACGCGTGACCTGTGCTTACCTGAAGTGGAGTTTTTATTTAGATTGGAGGTTGGAATGTTGGGAGGAAGTGGTAGTGTGATCAGCCGCAGGATGGAAGTTGGAAGTTTGGAGATTAAGAAGTGATCAGTTACACTAATCAGACTTCAGTCGTCCTGATTCTCCAGAAGCTGGATATTTTTTGTCAGTTGGGGTTACGACGGACAGGTGTCAGTTTTGACATTCTCTTGTTCTCTCTTTTTAAACACATCCGGTTGTCCAAAAAACAACTCCAATTGCACAGGGGGATGAGCAATTTCACCACTTTGGTTTAATAATTAGAATGCAGAGAACAAAAAAAAACCGCTTAGCAGCGGTTTTGATTTTTATTCCTGATAGCCCAGTATTTTGAGCATGCTTTCCTGAGTCTGGTCTTTGGCGAAAAGCCGATGGGTGATTTCTCCGTTTTCATCCCGATCAATAAGCACATGTTTCGGTGCAGGGATCAGGCAATGCTGGATCCCGCCATAGCCTCCTAGAGATTCCTGATAGGCACCGGTGTGGAAGAAACCAATGTACTGCTTACGTCCGGGCTCTATTTTCGGAAGGTAAATATTAAATTGGTGAGCCTCTGAGTTGTAGTAATCCATGCTGTCGCAAGTCAATCCACCCAAGGAAATGCTTTGGTAGGTCTCATCCCAGTTATTCACGGCCAACATGATGTATTTCTGGTTCAAACCCCAGCTATCAGGCAATTGGGTGATGAACGAGCCATCGATGATGTACCAAAGTTCCTTGTCATTTTGGAGCTTTTCTTCCAAAATCGAATATAAAACCGCACCGCTCTCTCCTACTGTATAGCTTCCAAACTCAGTGAAAATATTCGGTTCCTCCGTGTTGTTTTTGCCACACATCCACTTGATGTTTTTCACAATCTGATCGGCCATATACTGGTAGTCATAATCGAAAAACACATTGGTCTTGATCGGCCAGCCACCACCGATATCCATGGTATCTAGAGTGGGTGCGATTTTCTTCAGATCCACATACTTCTGGATAAAACGAGTTAGTTCAGACCAGTAATAAGCGGTGTCTTTGATCCCCGAGTTGATGAAAAAATGAAGCATCTTGAGGCTCACCTGCGGATTATCCTTGATTTTTTCCTCGTATAATTTGATGATATCATTGTAGCGGACACCCAATCTTGAAGTGTAAAAACCAAACTTTGGCTCTTCGTCTGATGCGATTCTGATTCCTACCTGGAATGGTACTTTCACATGCTCTAGGTAATAATCGATCTCGCTCAGGTTATCCAATATGGGCACACAATTCACAAATCCGTCATTTAGCAATTCGCTGATGTATTGCTTGTAAAGCTCTCTTTTGAAACCATTGCAGACGATATAGGTCTCTTTGGTGATTTTACCTTCGGCAAAAAGACTTCTAACCAAAGGAATATCAAAGGTCGAAGAAGTCTCAAGGTGGATGTCATTTTTCAGGGCTTCATTGAGCACAAAGCTGAAATGTGAAGACTTGGTACAATAGCAGTACGTGTATTTGCCTTTGTAGTCATGCGTCTGTATCGCATTGTTGAAGAAGGTCTTTGCGTTCTGAATGTTATCAGAAATCTTTGGCAAATAGGTCAGCTTCAACGGAGTACCATACGTCTCGATGATATCCATCAAGTTTACTCCGTTAAAAAATAATTCATTGTTTTCTACATGAAACTCTTTTGTCGGGAAGTCAAAAGTCTGCTGTATGAGGTCAATGTATCTGTTCATTTGCCGTTGGTTTGTTCTGTTTAAAAGCGATGCAAAAATTGCTTTTAATTAGGGGAATTCAAATGAAAAGGGGACAAATCCCTGAAGACCGTCCCCTTTTTAAAATTGCCGTAATTATTTCTTAATTGGTTGTCTTGTCAAATAATGCCTGCTGGAGCAATACCTGCTCTGATTTGAATCGGATTCTGTTTGCAATTACCTCTTTCAGAATGAGTTTGAATTTGACTTCATTCTTTAACAGAGCAACAACCCGGTTGAAAAATAAAGAAACTTCCTCTTTGCTTTTCGCAGGATAATAGAAAAATGCCTCCTTCTTTTCACTTGAAAAGGTCAGATACAATTCTGTTGGTCTTCCTGAATTGACCAAGCCTTTGAAAAGCGGAAACAACAAGGCAAAGTTTTTCTCAAAACGGCACATTCCCTGAATCATATTCCCTGAGGTTTGAGAAAAAAACTGAAGCATCTCTTTTTGGTCATCCCCTATTTTGGTGAAACCCGGAGCAAGAGGCTTTGAACCAATATTTGATTCGTAAGCAGGAAGTGTAGATTGAGAAACTGCGCTCATGTTTTATGGAGTTTTAATGAAACAACGAACCAAAAGTAAAACTCATTTTTCAATTTTCCTATAATCCCTATAATTTTTATAGGGTTAATGTCAATTGTCTTTTCACCCTGATTTTAACCTGTTGATTTTTAGTTAAATAATTTGGATTTCTGGAGTTTTTCGAGTGCCTGTTCAAGCTCTGAATCCTCTTTAGCGAAGCAAAATCTCAGAATTTTAGGATCTGTTTTTTCGTGGAAAAAGACTGAGATAGGAATGCTGGCCACCCCAATTTCTTTGGTCAGCCTGACTGCTAGTTCAAAATCTGATTCCTGCGAAAGATGACCGTACGATACGAGTTGGAAGAAACTACCCTGTGCCGGAACGAACCGAAACGGAGTTCCTTTCAGTCCTTCGCAGAAAAGATCCCGCTTCTTTTGGTAAAAATCAGGTATCGACAGATAATGGTCAGGCTCTTCCAGATATTCTGCAAGCGCATATTGCAGAGGTGTTGGGGTACTGAAAGTGACGAACTGATGAATCTTCCGAAACTCAGATGTCAATTCTTTTGGAGCGAGGCAATAGCCGATTTTCCAACCGGTGACGTGAAAAGTCTTTCCGAAAGATCCGCAAACGAAAGTCCTTTCTTTCAAAAACGGGTGAGTCATCAATGAAATGTGAGTTTGCCCGTCAAATGAAATATGCTCATACACTTCGTCGCTTACGACGTAGATATCGGTATCGTGAATCAGTGTGGCCAGCATATTCACATCGTCCTGCGACCAGACATAGCCAGTTGGATTATGCGGCGTATTGACCATGATCAATCTGGTTTTGGGATTGATGGCTGATTTCACCTTTTCCCAATCCACTGAAAAATGGGGCAATCTCAGGGGAATATAGATCGGTATTCCACCATTCAAAATCACAGCCGGCGCATAACTATCATAGGCAGGCTCGAGCAAAATCACCTCATCCCCTTCTTTCACCATAGCGGTGATTGCCGAAAAGAGTGCTTCCGTCGCGCCGGAAACAATGGTCACTTCATCTTCAGCATGGTACTCCACTCCATAAACAAACTTTGTTTTCTCCGCCAATCGCTGTTTCAAAATGGGAACACCGCTCATCGGAGCATATTGATTGAAACCCTTAGCCATGTACTTGGTCACCAAATCCAACAAATGCTGATCGCAATTGAATCCGGGAAATCCCTGAGAAAGGTTGATTGCACCGGTATCTGTGGCAAGCTTGGACATGACGGTGAAAATGGTCGTTCCGACGTGCGGGAGTTTGGAATAAAGAGTCATTGACGGCAAGGCTTATTTTAAGAAAGGCCAATATCGAAAAAGAGCCTTAATCTGAAACAACCGGAAGATCAAAATCAAAAAATCATTTGGAAAACAGAAGATTATTCAAATGATTTCAATTTCAGGAGGCGCTTATTATGATTCCAATTCTTTGGTATTTCAAACCTGGTATAGCCCTATTCAATTTAAACCCGGTTTTTGCGCTCCCAAACTCAAAATAGGTCTCTGACGTGTTTTCGGGCATTTTTCCCTACTTTTGCAGACTTAAATAAACCCTTTATAACTTTTATTTCCTTAAAAAGGATGCGTAAAATCAAA
>JBILPR010000484.1:0-2928 GCA_044373795.1 Algoriphagus sp.
ATAAGCGCGGAATGTATTGTTTCCTAACTCATGAAACATAACCCAAGTCGTATCACCAGCATCTAAAGCTGCTGTATTTTCTGTGGAGGGACTGAAAAGGAAATTATCCTTGGTGACGACATTTCCAACTCCGGTCTGGTTTTCAGATTTGATGTCCACCAGCGAAAACTTGACTTCATTAGTGCCATTGGCAGAAATCTGGGTGGTGAAAAGGTAAAACAAAGTTTCTTCTTCAGGCACCGGCACAGCTAAAACTCCCTGACTGCTTGTGTTATCCCCGCCGATCGAATCTCCATTTGCCATCAGGTCTCCGTTCAGATCCCAGACAGCTTGGCCATCTGTGTAAAAGAGAACCTGCCCCGTCTGATCGGAAATTGTGGTCGTACCGGCAGGAATATCCTGAGGATGAGCACTGGCAATTGGTCTTGGCGTAGGAGCATCCGGGTTGGTCGGATCCGGATTAAAGTCCAGCCCGGCACCATCTCCGAAATACCAGATATTATTGGTCTGATCCGGTAAATCCCACATCTTAATCCGGATCTCAGCATAGGCGTAGCATTCGGATCCCGGCTCTCTTACCAAAACCCAGTACAATCCCGGTAAGCAAACTAAATTTTCTTTGGTAGTGATCCAGCCTTGATCCCGAAGGTTTGACCAGAAGTATTCATAATTATCACCGCCGCCCGAAGGAGGTGCTTCTCCACCTTGTTCACCCTGGGCAGCCTGTGCTTGCAAAAGCGGTCCAATATCGATGCAGGACTCGCAAAGCGTGGTGTCAGATGGAGTAAAATTCGCCTCCAGATTATTCTCCGTCAGCGGAATGTTTTTAGTGACAGTTTGGGTAGTACTGTCTGCAAAAGTCAAAGTCAAGGTTACACTAACGCTTGTACCCTGTGCAGCATCTCCCGGAATTAGGAAATGTTCCTGATTAAAATCAGCCGGTAAAGGATTGCCGTCAGAATCAACCAATGGTGGGTCAAATTCCCAGCTAAAGCTTTCCGGTCGATAATTTTCCGGTGTGATTTCGCTGGTCAATTGAACAGGGTTATTGGCACAAGGTTCCTCAGGCGACCAGGTAAAATCTACCGATGGCGTGATGTCTGCATTTGGTGCGAAAACAGGGAAGATGGTACCGCAAAAATCTGTTCCGTTGAAAGGATCTTCATCGATATTAACTAAGGTAAGATCGGGTTCATTTGGGTTGGTTACCTTTCCCATCAACTGCGGCCCGCCGACTACTTCTTCGTAGATGTAGTACAAACTTCCATCCGGACCTATTTTAATGTCATAGACGGAATTCAAACCAGCCGTAAGTGGGATTTCTTCCGGAGCTGAGGATAAATCTGAGGTTGGAACCCGGAAAAGTTGATTTCCTCTGGAGAAATAGATAAACTCCCCATCGGGAGAAAATTCCGCTCCTTCAATTGGATCGGAGCCACCGGATTGACTTATCGAAGTAGAAGACCCGAAATTCCCTGAACTTGTATTGAAGTCAACCACAATAATATCGTCCCCTGCATTTTCGGGAATCAGTATCAACTGACTTTTTTCCTCGTCAAAAACAATTGCTTTTGGTGTAAAGGGAATGCCTTTGGAATCAGTGTTCGAAAAATCTCCTTCCGTCGCTCCGAATCTTCTTGAGATCAGATTTCCCCCTTCAAAACTGATCAGGTAAGAAGGAGAAGAAGGAGTTTTGACTACTAAGATTGCCCCGGAAGCATTTCCGATTGCCACATCCTTTGAAATCACTTCACCTAATGGCCTTTCATTACCCGTTGCCTGACCGGTGGCATTCATATCTACTACCGAATAAAGAAGCTGCCCTCCAGGCGAGATATAAAAAATGTAAAATAGCTTATTTCCCTCCGGATCATACTCCAGAAAACCGGTTGCCACTTGCTGCCTTCCATCAATATTTCCATTCAGACCAGGCGCACTTCCCTGAAGTGGATTGGATCCAAAATCATAGACTAATTCCCCATTTGTCAGGAAAAGAGGCTGGCCAGTAATAGGATCAATGGCAATTGCATTGTTGTTTTTTCCAATTAAAACCGAACCGGGAAGAGTCTGAACGGTAGCAGTACCACCTTTTCCGAAAGAGAGGTAATTATTTTCGGTAGCTCCACTACAGTACCCGAAAATCCATTCGTTATCATTGAATCCTTGAGCAATAGCAGTAGGAGCACCTGAAAAAAAGCTTAGAGCCAGGCTGATGGTAAAAATAAATGTTAACCTTATGGAATTAGGGTTGCTTTTCATACTTTTCGAACTGCTTTTGAAACAACCAGAACTGCAAATCGTTCTAAAAGCCATTGAATAATCAAATAAACGAACAAATCCTTGTTACGGTCTTCTGCTAACTTTGTTTTTTTTGCAATAATCAGCCTTTTTGGTTCGATCACCGCATTTGCGCAAGATCCACAATATAGCCAATACTATGCGGCCCCGCTTTACTTGAATCCTGCAATGGCCGGAAGCGAATTGACCGGGAGAGTTGGATTCAACTATAGAAACCAATGGCCAAGCATTGATGCCAAGTTTACCACGTTTTCGGCTTACTACGACACGTATTTGCCCGATTATAACAGTGGGATTGGGGTAATGGTTATGCAAGACACTGAAGGAGCTGCGCAATTGAGGTCCACGACAATCTCTGCGATTTACTCCTATGAATTGAAGCTAGGAGAGAATTCCTATTTCCGTCCGGGATTTCAGGCAAGCTACATTCGACGCGAGATCGGCTTTTATGAAAACCTGGTTTTTGCCAATCAAATTAATCCTGGCGATCCTTTCGGGCCTACTTTACCAGGAACTGACATACCAGGTTTGGGAGATCCTGTCAGCATGCTTTCGCTTTCCTTGGGAGGGATGTTTTTCACAGAGAATTTCTGGATCGGAGCAGCTGCCCACCATGTCAATGAACCAAAT
>JBILPR010000015.1:0-31614 GCA_044373795.1 Algoriphagus sp.
GCCAAATGAGATGATGAAAATTGACTTTCCGGAGGCAAACTGGGATAATCCAACTCAATGCATTGCACTCTCGATTTCAAAAGAGATGATCGAGAATACTTTTAATATGCTGAATGAGAAGTTTTCTGAGAAAGTCCTGACTCAGGAATGGGGATTGAACCTGAGTTATTTCCATTTAATCAATACACAGGATCTTTCCGAAATCATCAATCGATTTATCAAAATCGGCGTAAAAGAGCGCTCACGCGAAAAAGACCTGATAGCTTCTCTTGCGCTGAAAGAACTGATGATCCGACTCAGTCAGACTCAGGCAAGAGAGATGCTGGAGAAAACCTATAAGGAACTTGCTTCCGGGAACCGACTGGCTCATGTGGTGGACTTTGTCAAAAAGAATATTCGTGAAAATCTGACTCTGGAAGAACTTGCCGGTCAGGCTTGCATGAGCAAAGCACATTTTCTGAGAACCTTCAAGCTTGAGTTAGGGCAAACTCCAATGGATTTTGTCTTGAAGGAAAGACTCAAGCTCGCACGTCAATACCTTACAATAGGAGGGTTTCAAATTCAGGAGGTTTCGGTGATGTCGGGGTTTAACAATATCACTTACTTTATCCGGGCTTTCAAATCCGAATATGGTTGCACACCAAAGGTTTTTCAAAAGCAATAATTGAGAATTTTCTGAAAAAAAAGCAAAAACTTTTTACTGAAATTGTGATTATATCAGATGTTTAGCTAAGTTTAAGAAATTTTGGTGCTCATAAAAGTTTATCAACTGATCTGTTTGCCAAAGTTTATATGGTTTTGCTTGATTAATAATAGACCCTCTTTGGGAGCTTTCTTCACTGAAAGCTCCCTCTTTTTTGCCTATACTTTAGATGATTTTGCAACATTTTGAAAAATCGGTTTAAAAATCGTTAGGCATGTCAGAAAAAAATGTAAAAGTCTTAAAAACCGGTTTAAATAATTGAAAAATTCCCGCTTTGAATAAGTTTGGTTTTGAGGTCTGAAAACAAAAAAACCTTCCCGAAAATTTCGAGAAGGCTTTCCATTTAATTAACCCTTTAATCCAAAAAAAATATTTAATCCAATGATTTTTTAGCCAGATAGAAGTCGACCATCTCATAATCGCTTGCTTCTCTTTCCAGCATTTCTTCCACGGTCTTTGGTGGAGGTACAATTACCTTATCGCCTGGCCTCCAGTTAAGTGGCATCGCTACCTTGTATTTATCAGCAGTTTGAAGAGCAATTAATGCTCTCTTGATCTCGTCCATGTTCCGACCCACATTCAGTGGATAGTACATGATCAATCTTATTTTTCCAGTTGGGTCGATGAAGAAAACCGCTCTCACTGCTGCAGTCTCGCTTTCTCCCGGTTGGAGCATTCCATAAAGTTTGGAAACCTTCATGTCTATGTCTGCGATGATCGGAAACTCAAACAAGACTCCGGTATTTTTCTTCACATTATTGACCCAAGCAATATGGGAATGAATGGAGTCAATACTTAAACCAACAAGTTTGGTTTGATGCTCGTCAAAGAATTTTTGATCCAGTGCAAATCCACTCATTTCAGTTGTACAAACTGGAGTAAAGTCCGCAGGGTGAGAAAATAGTATGGTCCAACTTCCCTTGGTGTAATCAGAGAATTTCATTTTCCCTGTTGTTGTCATCGCTGTAAAATCAGGTGCTTGATCACCTATTCTCGGCACTGTGATTAGTTGGTCTTCCATGGTGTTTTAAATTGTTTTATTTGAAACTTTAATAATCAAAACTACCCAAGGACAAGTCATTTATCAGTGATAATCATCACAGTTGGGGCAATTTCTGGTCATGAATTTTATTAATTTCCGCCGTTTTTATGATCTGCCCACCAGGAAGGTTTTTCCAGATCATTCCCTTCGATATAGCTTACGATCAAATGGATTTCCTCCGGTGTGACTGCTGGTTTTGGCATCAATCCAAAGCGTTTGACAGGCCCTTTCATGAGTGCTTTCTCGGCTTGTGGATTTTGGATAAATGACACCATTGCTTCCGTAAATTGATTCTTTTCAGGATATGCTTTAGAGTAATGCGATTTGATTCCTTCAAATGGAGGCGCAATTATCTCATCATGCGAAGCTGTATTTGGATTGTGACAAGCGTAGCAATGCTTCTTCAGCAGAACCAAGCCTTCCGGGTCGAGAATACCTTCTGTTTGACTGATTTTAATAGGGTTTGTTTCTTGTGTGGATTGAGGAACCGGGATGTCCATTTCTACATTGAAAATGGAAATTATAAGAGGGATCAAATACATCGGTTGGCTAAGTTAAGATGGATTGCAGCTGGTACGAGGTGAATTGATAATGGCTTCATATTCTGACTGACTGATGAACTCAGGAGAATAAGTAATGCCGACATCACTCGCCAGGCTTTCAAAAGACCTCATGTGATTCTTGGATCCACATTTCAAGTTTTCATACACTTGAATTAAAGAGGGCTCATCGGTTTCTGAGATGGCCTGATCAAGATCGCGAATGTCCAAATCCTCGATATATAAGCCAACGATCAGAGATTCGCTAGTTGACTGGTTGACCCGGGCTATAAGGTCACGGTAGAGAGTTTGAAGTGCCGGAATAGTGAACTCACCCGGAGTTTCACTGCCATTGAGAGGGTCGTCAACATTGAAATTTTCCATGCTATTCAAAATAGCGTTGACATGTTGTGATTCACTGGCAGCAATGTTATCAAATACCCTATTTCCATATTTTGAATAAGCATAGACATATACATCATGAGCTAGCTTTTCCTCTTCCCGGGTGAAAAGTAAAGTTTCCAACTCCGCTTCACTCAATTGGGGCAATTCAGTAGGATCTTCTGTTTCGTTACAAGCTCCCAAGGCTCCCACCATCAAAAGCATAAGAATTAATAACCGTTTCATAGTTTGTTTATTTAACCTAAGAAAGGTAGATCCCTAATCAGACAGATGCAGTGATTAAGATCACTTAGAGGTATTAAAACCAATTATCATTCTGCTTAATTTTTGCGATGAAAAAATCCTAGATCGCTGAAGAGGATATTACGAAAGGGAGTCCAAAAGGGCCTTTTTCCTTTTTCCGAAATTAAACTCCCTTCTGATCTTCTCAGATGCCTCTTGAGAGAATTTCTGCGTTTGAATCGGATCTATATTTTTAAACAACTCCTCCAAGAGGTGAGAATTTTTCATTTTCAAAACAAATCCAGTCTCACCAATTATCTCCGGAATCGCCCCGACAGCCGATCCTATCGGAATACAGCCGCAAGCCATCGCTTCTCCAAGCGCATTGGGAAAACCTTCGGAAGTGGAAAGCTGAAGATAAAACTGATGGGAATTGTAAAGTTCCAGCAGCTCATTGGGCTTCATCTTTCCTAAGACATTGACATTTTGATTTGTTGAAAAATATCCGGCATCGCCAACCAAAGTAAATGTCCAGTTCGGATGCCGTTCTGCCAATTCTTCGATCAGATCGTAACCTTTGACGATAGCGCGAGAAGGATTTGATGTTCCGGTGGCCACACTTAAGAAACTGAAAGGCTTTCGCTTTTTTCCCAAATTCTTCCAGAAATCTGTGTCAAATCCATTCGGAATAACCTGAATCGGGGTTTTAAGATCAGGTATCAGATTCATTAATCCTTGCTTTGGAGAGATTCGCGGATCGTAGCTGTAATCTTGCTTAACCAAAGCTTGCGCTACAGGCAAGATCAAACTGCAATTTTTGAAGCTGTAAACGGTTGCCATCCGAAGCCATTTCTTCCGGAAATTGCCGTATCCGATTTCCGGCATGTTGATGCAGTCGGTTCCTCCTGCTTGTATCGTGCATTTCTTGCCAAATATTTTTCCAAACCAAACCGGAAGTACGCTGTGATAGCCACCGAAAAAACATAAATACTGAGTGGTTTTGGGCAAAAACCAAAGGAGTTGGAAGAATTGAAGAAGGAAGTAAATAGGGAGTTTGACCGGACTCTGGGTGAATTCCAAAGGTTTGATTTCCATCGTGGGACTGATCATTTCCAGGTCACGATCAATAAAAGCTGTACGGATAGGGAAGGTGTAGAGGATCATTTTTCCTCCATTAGCTTTTTCACTTCTTTCTTGAGAATGGGAAAGTTGTAATTTATAAGTTTCACAATTACATCATAGGAAATTGATCCATATTCATGAGCTATAAAATTCCTTGCCCCAATAATTTTTCTGCTATCAGAAATTTCAATTTCTGGAGCTAGTTTGATGAGTTTTTTGGTCGCTTCTCCAATTATTTCTAACTCTCGCTCAACTGCCCTCACTGTTTTGATATCTTTTAAGAGCATATCAAGCGTAATTTCTTCTCCTCCGAAAAATAGTTCTATCTCTTCGATGCAACATAGAATATCAAAGAGATAAGTCTTAACCTTTCTATCCATAAATCAATTCTCGTGTTTCATCAACTTCTTCCTTGAAATAAGGATTTCGGATGGCGGAGTATTCTATTAAATCTACCTTTCTCTCCAATAAATCTTCTAAAGCGAATTTTAACTCAAAATAGTTACTTGCGAAGTCAACTATCGAGTCTTCCTTAAATTCCACCAAAAAATCAACATCACTTTCTTCATTGAAAGCAGAAGTCAATATTGACCCAAATGCATAGAGCTTCTCCACTTTGTGATTTTCACAAAGAGATTTGATTGCGTCGCTATTTGCTTTTAAAGGATTCATTAATCAAATATAACCTTATTCAGTAAGAACGAAAAAAGGCTCCATTCTGCAAAATAGAGCCCTTAATTTAAATTTTCTAAGATATTAAACCACCAAATTCACAATCTTCCCAGGCACGATAATCACCTTTTTAGGAGCTTTTCCTTCCAGCCATTTCTGAACATGCAAATCTTCCAAAGCTGCCTTTTCGATTTCCGGAACGGAAAGAGAAAGTGACAAATTTAGCTTTGCCCGCATCTTTCCATTGATCATCACCGGATACTCAAAATTGCTTTCCACCAGGTATTCTTCTTTGAATTCAGGAAAACCAGTCTTGGTGATTGATTCCGAATGACCCAAAAGCGACCATAGTTCTTCGGCGATATGAGGCGCATACGGGGAAACCAAAACAGCCAAAGGCTCCAGGATTCCACGCTTATTGCATTTCAGGGAACTCAGTTCGTTGACGCAAATCATAAAGCTCGACACGGAGGTGTTGAAAGAGAAATTCGTCATATCTTCTTCCATCTTTTTGATGGCTTTGTGAAGTGCTTTGAATTCTTCTTTGCTTGGCTCTGCATTGGAAATTGCAAATTCACCGGTTGAAGTATGATAGAGATTCCAAAGCCTCTTCAAGAATTTGAAAACTCCGTCTATGCCGTTTGTATTCCAAGGCTTGAATTGCTCCAAAGGTCCGAGAAACATCTCATACAGTCTAAGCGTATCAGCGCCATAGCGTTCGATGATGTCGTCCGGACTTACGACGTTGTACTTGGACTTGGACATTTTCTCAACTTCCGACCCGCAAATGTATTTTCCGTCTTCCAATACAAATTCTGCATTGGCAAGATCCGGTCTCCATGATTTGAATTTATCCAGATTGAGTTGATCGTTGTGGACAATATTCACATCTACATGCATGTCCGAGACATCGTATTGATCTTTCAATCCACTTGAAACAAATGTGTTGGTTCCTTTTACGCGGTACACAAAATTGGATCTGCCTTGGATCATTCCCTGATTGATCATCTTTTGGAATGGCTCGTCAATGCTCACCACGCCCAAATCAAAAAGGAATTTGGTCCAGAATCTGGAATATAGTAGGTGTCCTGTTGCGTGCTCGGATCCTCCGATGTACAAGTCCACCGCACCCCAATAATCAGTTTTGTCTTTAGCGGCAAATTCTGCCTCATTCTTCGGATCCATGTATCGAAAGAAATACCAGCTGGAACCCGCCCAACCCGGCATGGTGCTTTTTTCCAAAGGAAATTCACCCTCGGAAGTTTGGTAAGTCCAGTCCTTTGCTCTGCCGAGTGGCGGCTCGCCATCTTCGGTTGGTAAATATTTATCTACTTCCGGAAGGATCAAAGGCAATTCAGATTCATCAATCAGATATGGCAGACCGTCCTTAAAATAGACAGGAAGCGGCTCGCCCCAATAGCGCTGACGGGTGAAAATCGCATCGCGCATTCTGTATTGGATTTTACCTTTACCGATACCTTTTTCCTCCAAAAATTCAATGGCCTTGTTCATGGCCTCCTTCATATACATTCCGGAAATCATACCCGAATTGATAATTAAGCCGCCTTTTCCCGGGAAGGAACCGTTTTCCATTGAGCCGTCGATCACCTGTCGGATCTCCAGATTGAAGTGCTTCGCAAAGTTGTAATCCCGCTCATCGTGGGCCGGAACAGCCATCACGGCACCCGTACCATATCCTGCCAACACATAGTCCGCAACCCAGATTTGGATTTCTTCCCCGTTGAAAGGATTGATTGCATATGATCCGGTGAAAGCTCCCGAGATGGTTTTGACATCGCTCATTCGCTCTCGTTCCGAGCGGTTTTTTGCAACTTCGATATAGGCTTCGGCCTTTGCTCGCTGATCTTCGGTGATGAGTTCGAGGGCCAGTTCACTTTCCGGTGCCAAAGCCAAATAGGTCACACCATATATAGTGTCCACTCTCGTGGTAAAAACTTTGATCGTTTTATCGGATTCTTTTACCTCAAAGACAACATCCGCTCCAATCGATTTTCCGATCCAGTTCCGCTGCATTTCTTTGATGGGCTCAGACCACTCGACTTTCTCCAAACCCTGAAGCAATCGATCCGCATAGGCTGTGATTCTCATCGACCATTGCATCATTTTCTTCCGCTCCACGGGATGCCCGCCACGCTCCGAGAAACCGTCTTTTACCTCGTCATTGGAAAGAACCGTACCCAAAGCTGCGCACCAGTTTACGCTTGTTTCAGCGAGGAAGGTCAATCTGTATTTAAGGAGGATTTCCTGTTTTTCTTTTTCGGTGAAAGCTTTCCAGGCTCCAGCATCAAATGCCTGAGTATCCTCATCGCAAACAGCTTTCAAGCCTGAATTGCCTTCCTTTTCGAAACGGGAAATCAAAGAATCAATGGACAGCGCTTTGTCAGCTTCCAGATCATAATAGCTGTTGAAAAGCTGCATGAAGATCCATTGAGTCCATTTATAATAGCTCGGATCGGAGGTTCTGACTTCTCTCGTCCAGTCAAAAGCAAAACCGATATTCTTCAATTGCTCAGTATATCGGGTGATGTTTTCTTCAGTCGTAATCGCGGGATGCTGTCCCGTTTGGATGGCATATTGTTCCGCAGGAAGTCCAAATGAATCGTAACCCATCGGATGAAGGACATTGAATCCTTTTAGTTTTTTGAATCGCGCCACGATATCCGAAGCGATGTATCCCAGCGGATGACCGACGTGCAGTCCCGCTCCGGAAGGATACGGGAACATGTCCAGGGTATAAAATTTTGGTTTTTCAGGATTTACCTCGGCGAGGAATGTGCCATGATTTTCCCAGTAAGCCTGCCACTTTTTCTCGATTTCCCTGAAACTATACTCCGCCATATTTGAATTCTTTTTGATTTTTCTGCTAAACGCCTGCAAAAATAGAAAAATTGAGCGGGTTTGGAATTCAAATTCGTAATTCCTCCCGTCCTGACTTTCTGCCCCTTGATCATTATTATTCCCAACCCATTCCCTTTTTTGTGTATTTTCAAATCATACTAACCGCCAATCCTATGAATAGAAACATTACGATGCCGAAGGTTTTTCTGGCCTTGATCGTGTTTTTCGTGAGTCATCTTTCTTTTGCTCAAAAGAAATACTCGCCTGAACAAATCGAATCCCTCAAAAAAGAAGTGACCGAAATTGTCCAGCAAAACCATAAAATGAGTCAGGTGATGGTGGATAAGATTTTCAGTTTTGCGGAGCTCGGATTTCAGGAAGTGGAGTCTTCGAAATATTTGACCGGAATCCTGGAGCAAAACGGCTTTAAGATTGAGCGAGGAACTTCCGGAATTCCCACTGCCTGGTTTGCGACTTGGAGCAACGGCGAAGGACCGACCATCGCGCTCGGAAGTGACGTGGATAATATCCCGAAAGCTTCGCAATATCCTGGAGTTGCTTACCATAAACCAATGGTAGAAGGTGCGCCAGGACATGGTGAAGGCCATAATTCAGGAATTCCGCTAAATATCACCGCTGCACTAGCGGTAAAAAAAATAATGGAGCGTGAGAAAATCGGAGGAACACTCGTCCTTTGGCCAGGAATCGCTGAAGAGTTGGTGGCTGCGAAAGCCTGGTTTGTAAGAGACGGCTACTTCGACGATATCGACATTTGCATTTTCACCCATGTGGCAAATAATCTTGGCGTAAGCTACGGTCAGGCTACCGGCACTGGGTTGATTTCTGTAGAATATACATTTTCAGGCGATGCGGCTCACTCTGCCGGTGCACCTTGGAGAGGAAAAAGTGCTGCCGACGCAACTGAGTTGATGAACATCGGTTGGAATTATAAGCGTGAGCATTTGCATCCGCTAAAGCGATCTCACTCGGTGATTACCGATGGCGGAGATCAGCCAAACGTGGTGCCATCCAAAGCTTCTATCTGGTATTATTTCCGTGACATTCATTATCCGGGAATCATGGAGATGTACGGACAGGCAAATGATATTGCCAAGGGAGCAGCTCTGATGACAGGTACTTCAATGACTTCCAAAATCCTCGGAACAGCCTGGCCGAGACACTTTAATAAGGTGATTGCTGAAAAGATGTATTCAAACATCCTGCAAGTAGGTCTGCCGGAATGGTCAGAAGCAGATCAGACGATGGCGAAAGCAGTGCAGGAAGAATTGGGGTCTAAAATCGAGGGCATGCCAACTAAACTGGATACTCTTGGGGTTCCTTCAACTCTGGAAGTTTCCGGAGGATCAGATGATATTGGGGACGTTTCCTGGAAAGTTCCGACTGTGACTCTTCGATATCCGTCCAATATTCCGGGCTTGCCTGGCCATCACTGGAGTAATGCGATCGCAATGGCAACTCCAATTGCTCATAAGGGAGTGACTGCTGGCGCAAAGGTGGAGGCGATGACGATTCTTGATTTCTTGCTTCAGCCTGAATTGGTGACTGCGGCTTGGGAATATTATAAAAATGTCCAAACCAAAGAGCAGCAATACAAGCCAATGATCGGTCCGGATGATGCACCTCCGATTTATCTGAATACCGAAATCATGAATCAATTCCGTCCGCAGTTGGAGAAGTTTTATTATGACGAGACCAAGTATGATACCTATTTGGAGCAGTTGGGTGTGACGTATCCTACGATTAAGAAATAGGTTGAAAAGTTGTAAGGTTGTAAAGTTGAAAAGTTGGGGGCAACCAACCTTACAACTTTACCACCTTACCACCTTCGAACTTTTGAAATCTTTCAATTTTGCAATTTTCCAATCCTAAATATCATATCCGAGAAGCCTCTCTGGAAGAACTCCTTTGGGTTCATGAACGAATCCCTGAGTTCCCCGGAAAGGCTTCTTTTGATTTTTATGAAAGCCGACTCAGACACAGGCTCCATTATTCTTTGGTTGCAGAGATAGAAGGAGAGATGGTCGGTTTTAAGGTTGGCTACCAAAGTGATTTCCCGGATACTTTTTATTCCTGGATGGGAGGAGTGAGGCCTGAGTTTCGAAAGCATGGAGTTGCGCAGATGTTGGCAGATTTTCAGGAAAGCTGGGCGAGGGAGAAAGGCTTCAGCAAAGTTTTTTTCAAAACCAGAAATCGCTTTCCGGAAATGATAAATTTTGGGTTGAAAAGAGGATTTAAAATCATTGATGTCCTTCCCAAGGGTGGGGTGGAGGATTATCGGGTGGTGATGTGGAAGGAGTTATGATATATAGGTTCGATTAAATAGATCAAAGGTAAAGTGACTGATTTTTGAGCTGAAAACCCTGAAAAATACCCTTTATAGGGTATTTTTTGATACTAAATTCATCTGTAATATTGTGGATACAAAATATAATTTTATGAAAACACCAAAACACCAAAACAATTTTAATTTACTTAGTAGTTTAAAGATTTTAATTATTCTTTTCGTTATAGTCTTTTCAAGTTGTCAAGAATCAAGCGAGTTAGCTCCAAATGATGATGTTCTTAAAAAAAAGGAAGCTTTCAATCAAGTAGCTGAAATTTTGCAGAATAAGTATTTCATTACATCTACATGGGTAAATGAAGACGAATATTCTTTTCGGTTTCCTGATGGGAGAATCTTAAGTTCAAAGTTGGAGAATGGAAAATGGGTAACCTCTGGGTCAGCAGTTAACAATAAGATTTTTATGCTTCCAGAAATTAAGGAAAAAGATTTTTCAGAGTTTGAGGGTTCAAACCTTCAAAAGTTTTTTCGATCTAATATTGGAAACGATTTGTTGGTTGAATTGGCAAATAAGGGTTCAGATGAATCAAATCTAAGAATTCAACAATGTGTCAATGGGGAATCTTTTGATCAATGCTTCGTAAGGGAGGCAACTGATTTTTGTGATGGTTTTTTAGGATGTGTTACTATTTGGATTATGCCGGGAACAATAGCTGTTATGATTGCTGCACACTGTGTGGCTTGTCCAACTATAGCAGCATAAAATATAGAAATAAAAATAGTTATGAGAAAAATCAATAAACAGATGTTGAAGCTGATTCTCTTGAGTATCTCTGGGGGAGCTATCGGAGCTTACTTTAAAATCAACGATAATCCTAATGCAGATTATATTCTGGCTTGTGCTATTGTTTTTAAGTTTACGGGAATAATTGGCTTGTTGTATTTCAATAGGAAAAAGATATTCGAATTTCTGAGTTGAAAAATAATTGAAAACCGGGAGGCCAAGCCTCCCGGTTTCTCATAATGATATATTTTGCTAAGTTTGAGCTCCGATTCACCAGCGGTAGAATCACCCGCTTTACCAAAAATTCAAATGAATACGCAAGAACTTGTGGCCGCTGGGCTACAGCTTCCTTTGATGGAGGCGTTTTACACAATCCAAGGAGAAGGCAGATTTACCGGGCATCCCGCTTATTTTATTCGGCTTGGCGGCTGTGATGTGGGTTGCGTCTGGTGTGATGTCAAGGAATCCTGGGAATCGGAAAAGTGGCCTGTCCTATCAATTGAAGAGATTGTCGAAGGAGCATTGGCTTATCCCGGCAGATTGGTGGTGATTACAGGAGGCGAACCGCTTCTTTATAATCTGGATCCATTGACCAGGCTTTTGAAAGAAAAGGGATTCACTACCAACATCGAGACTTCAGGTGCCCATCCTTATTCAGGAGACTTTGATTGGGTTTGTTTTTCTCCTAAAAAATTCAAAAAACCACATCCTTCGATTTACGTGGAAGCAGACGAGTTGAAAGTTGTTATTTCTCACCCGAGTGATTTTACTTTCGCAGAAGAGCATGCTGCTTTAGTCAATTCAAGCTGTGAATTGCGACTTCAGCCGGAGTGGAGTAAGGCTGAAAAATTCACCCCGGTGATAATAGATTACGTAAAAAATCACCCGACTTGGAAAATTTCGCTTCAAACTCATAAATTTATGGACATACCTTAAGTCCATGCGCCTTTTTTTCTTTGGAATTTTGTTTTTTCTTACCCTGCTTTTTGCTCAGGGTCAGACCTATTCCATTGTAGATGGCAAGGCGATCAAGCTGTATCAGGAAGCGGAACAGATGACAATTTCCAGACAATATGATCAGGCGATTGTAAAATATCAGGCTGCAATAGCCAGGGAGGCTTCTTTTCTGGAAGCGTATGTGAAAATGTCACAGCTTTTCATCACTCAAGGTAAATACCCGGAAGCGGAAAAGACAGCAATTGCAGGGAAGCAGCGACTTGCCGGAAAGAATGCAACCCCCAAAAATGTGGCTGACTTTGGTTGGGTTTTTACGAATCTCTATCTGAAGCAAGGAAGATTTGAAGAGGCTTTGGACCAGTTTGAAGCTATGGAGCACTTGCTTGATGAGAGTTTCAAAAAGTCGGTTTATTATCTAGAGATGAAAGGTCAGATGGATTTCCTTGCCGGGCAGCTTGACCACGCCAAATCGATTGATAAACAAAAGTTAAAAGAACCCCTGAATCAATTTCAGCTTCAATATTTCCCGGTTCTTACGGCAGATGGCGAGCAGATTTTATTCACCAAAAGAAACGGGACGGGGAATAACGACAAGGAAGATATTTTCACAGCCTATTTGGAGCCCAACGGAAACTGGACCAACCCAATAAGCATCGCTCAAACGATCAATTCTATTTATAACGAAGGAACCTGCTCGGTAACAGCTGACGGTAAAATTCTGATTTATACCTCATGTGACGCGCCAGACTCGGAGGGAAGCTGTGATTTATACATTGCTTACAAAGTGAATGGCTTTTGGCAGCGACCAACCAACATGGGCAAAAAGGTCAATTCCAGCTCATGGGATTCACAGCCCTCACTGTCTGCAGATGGCAGGATTCTGTTTTTCTCTTCCAATAGAAAAGGCGGATTTGGAGGAAATGACATCTGGTATTCTGTTATGCAAAAGGACAAATCCTGGTCCGAGGCCAAAAATTTAGGTAGTATAGTCAATTCGCCAAAAGATGAGATATCACCCTTCATGTTTTTTAATAATGAGATTCTTTTTTTCTCTTCCAGTGGACATCAGGGATTTGGTGGAATGGATATTTTTCTGTCAAGAGTAGAAAAAGGTGAGTTTCAAAAGCCTGAAAACCTGGGACTTCCCATTAACGACCAACTCGATCAGGTTGCACTCTTTATTACTGCCCAAAAAGACTATGCTTACTTTACAGAATTGACGACCGAAGCAAACGCGAATGATCGCTCGTTACTTTACCGCTTTAAATTTCCGGAGGAGATTTATCTGGGGGAGAATCTGACGGTGACTGAGGGGAAAGTTCTGAATTCAAAAACCGGTGAACCGATCGATGCTACTTTGTCATTAGTTTCACTGACAAATGACAGCACTCTTTACCAGTTCCAATCGGATGGGAAAACCGGTGATTTCATGATGCTGTATCCTGACAAGGCAATTTCGGGCCTGTACGTGGAGAAAAAAGGGTACTTGCCCAAAATCTATAACGTCGAGCGGGACAAAATTAAAAATGTAAAGGATTTGAAAGTGGAACTGACTCCGGTTGCTTCCGGAGAGGAGTTTGTTTTCGAAAACGTCTTTTTTGAGTTTGATAGGTATACCCTGGAAAACGAGTCCTTGAGTTCCCTCAAGAGATTGCACAAGTTTTTAATGGAAAACCCTAACGTAAATATTCTGATAACGGGCCATACGGATAATGTGGGAACTCCGGCTTACAACAAGCAGCTTAGTTTGCAACGGGCAAAAAGTGTTCAGGATTATTTGGTGGGGCAGGGCTTGCATCCAGGAAGGGTTCTGACGGAGGGAAAAGGAGATACCCAGCCCATGGTCCCGAATACTACCGTTAATAATCAAGCCTTGAACCGACGGATTACGATCAAAGTACTCTGATTTTGGTCTTTTTTGAAGCCTCACAGAGTAAAAGTTTGATTTAATCCAGTGCCTGCTAAATTAGGATTTGGGTAGATTGTTTCTTTTAAACAAACTTAAATTCTTTATTAATCTTTTTTTATATGGTAATACGTCATTAGTTGTTTATGATTATTTATAAAATTCTGTCAAAATAGAATAGTATAGAATAAAAGTCTGTTTTTATCCTTCTCGATTTTTTTGAAAAAAAGTAAAAATATTATTTCTGGAATTAACTTCTGTTAACATATAATTCACAGTGCAATAATATTGTTCTAATCCCCATTTTTCCTTTTAACGGAATTTTGTACCGATTTTGGCAATTTAAAGCATTTTTTAGGTTAGAAAATCCTTCAAACCATTCATCCGATTTCTGTGTAGTGGTGTTGCGGTATTGCCTTTTAAAGGATATCATTGAATCTAATTTAAACCATAATCAAACCAATATGAGGAAAGTTTTACTTCTAGGACTCATGCTGCTTTTGGGAAATGCTTTTGCATTTGCTCAAAACCGCGTGATTACCGGTACGGTTACCTCCGCAGAGGATAATCTTGGAGTACCGGGTGCTACAGTTCTGGTTAAGGGAACCACAATAGGTACTGCCACAGATTTAGATGGCAAGTATTCAATTAGTGTCCCTGCCGGAAGCAATGTTTTGGTCTTCAGCTTCGTGGGTTTAACCTCACAGGAAGTTACCATCGGCAATCAGACATCTATTAGTGTGTCTCTTCAGCCTGACGTTCAAGCTCTTTCAGAGTTTGTGATCACATCTTATGGTGATCAGTCAAAAAGAGAAATCACAGGTGCGATCTCATCAGTGAAAGGTGAAGTCTTCGCGAACTTGCCTGTTCAGTCTTTCGACCGTGCGATGCAAGGTCGTATCGCTGGTGTTCAGGTTACTTCTACTTCGGGACAGCCAGGTGGTACGCTTAACGTTCGTATCCGAGGTGTCGGTTCAATCAACGCAGGAAATGATCCACTTTACATCGTGGACGGTGTGCAGGTAGCGAATGGTGGTCTTTCGGGCCAAGGTTCTCAAAATGCTCTTGCATCTATCAACCCGAATGACATCGAGTCTATCGAGGTTTTGAAAGATGCTGCTGCTGCTGCGATTTACGGAGCTCAGGCTGCTAACGGTGTTGTGTTGATCACGACCAAAAAAGGAACAAAAGGTGCTTCGAAAATCAGAGTTTCTGTTCAGGAAGGTATTGTTCAGCCGTTGAATCTTTATGATGTGATGGACGCAAAACAAGTGGCAGGTATCAAGCGGGATTCTTTTATCAATGCTGGTCTTAATCCTGCTAATGCTGCTACTACTTACGGAAATCCTGAGGATCCAAACTTGGTTTCTTATGATTGGTTAGATGCTCTTTACAGAGATGCAAGATTGAGCGTTTATGACGTATCTATGTCCGGCGGCGATGATAAGACAACTTTCTTCCTTTCAGGATCTTACACAGATCAGGAAGGTCAGATTATTATGTCAGATTATCAGAGAGGTACCGGTCGTTTGAACATTACCCACAAACCGATTAAGGCATTAACAATTGCAGCTAACCTTTCTCTTGCCTTCCAAAGCACGAATGGATCAATTGACAGAGGTAATTTCGTGAACGGTCCATTTGTAGCAGGTTTCTCTGCAAGACCAAATGTTCCGATTTATAATGAGGATGGTACTTATGCTCCCTATCCTTCCAATCACCTGTTCGGTTATAACATCGTTCAGGGTGTAAATCAGGAATTGAGAAGCGGAAAAACAGTGCAAACAGTTTCTAACCTTCAATTGAACTATCAGATTGCTCCTTGGTTGAGCTGGACTTCCTACGCTGGTATTGATTTCTCCGACAATGCGGACATCAACAACCGTCCTTCCACGATTCCGGTGTTCTCTTCTTACGGGGGTGCTTCTGTATTTACAGGAAGAAGAAACTCAAACTTCAATACAAACCATAACTTCAACTTCAATAAGAAGTTCAATGACGTTCATACCGTCTCGGGTGTACTGGGTGTAGAATACAAATCGGCACAATCGGACTTACAGTCTGCAACGGGTAGAGGTTTCCCAAATCCTACTCTGATCTATTTGGCTAACGCTGCAGTTCCTTTTTCTGTGAGTAGCACGTTCACAGAATACAAGAGAGCAGGTATTTTCGGTCAGGCAAAATATGAATACGACGATAGATATACAGCCGACGTAACCTTAAGAAGGGACGGTCACTCAAGATTCGGTGAGCAAAACAGATGGGGTACTTTCTACGCAGTTTCTGCAGGATGGAGACTTTCTTCAGAGTCTTTCTTGGAGGGTGTTTCCTGGTTGGATAACCTGAGAGTAAGAGCTTCTTACGGTATAACAGGTAACTCCGAAATTGCCAACTTCGCTTCGAGAACTCTTGTGGGTTCAGGGGGGCAGTATTTGGGCGGTGGTGCTTTGACAATCACACAGTTGGGTAACGACTTGTTGACTTGGGAAGAATCAGAAACAATCAACTTAGGATTGGATGCAACTGTATTTAATGGAAGAATCATTGCTACAGTCGATTTCTGGAGAAAGAATTCTCAGGCATTGTTGTTTAATACTCCGCTTCCAACTGATTCCGGATTTGGTTCAATTACAAGAAACGCAGGTGAAGTAAGAAATCAAGGTGTAGATATTGATTTGCAAACTACCAATATCATTGCTGGTAAATTCATGTGGACTACTGGTTTCAATATTACTTTCATCGAGAATGAATTAATGGAGTTATACGATGGAAAGGATAGAATTGGAAATGACTTGATCGTTGGAAAGCCAATTTCATTCTTCTACACTAACCAGTATTTGGGTATTAACCCTGCAAACGGCCGTCAGATGTTTGATGATGGTACAGGAACAGGTAATTATACATATGTAGCAGGAGAATCAACACTCGCTTACAGAGGAAGTGCTCTTCCAAGTAGCTATGGGGGTTTGTCAAATAATTTCAGTTATGGTCCACTATCACTTGAAGTATTCTTCCAGTATCAGTTTGGAAACCTTGCTGCCAATGCTGATATCTATAATCTGCAAAACTGGGGTTCCGGTACAGGTAACCTTGATGTAAATCAATTGGATTATTGGAAGAATCCTGGAGATGTTAAAATAGTCGGTCGGCCTTTCGAAGGTGGTCAGGCACCTGGAACTTCCGCGATTAACACTTTCTCTACAAGAATTTTAAGCGACGGTGGTTATGTAAGATTGAAGCAAGTGACTTTGAGTTATAATCTTCCTTCAGCAACTGCCAGTAAAATTGGAATGAGCGGAGCAAGTCTTTTCGTACAGGGATTGAACTTGGCAACTTTCACCAAATTCAATGGAATTGATCCTGAAGCCAGTTCAATAGGGGATACTTTTGGAGCTTATCCAAACGCGAAACAGATTTCAGCCGGTATCAATCTTAACTTCTAATTAAGAAATAGGAATGAAAAATTATATAAAAATATTAGCATTAGGTTCTGCATTAGCTTTCAGTTCATGCGAGGATCTATTGGATACTCAGCCAAAGCAAAGCTTAACACCAGCTACTGCATTTGCTGATGCAAAAGGTTATGAGTCACTTGCCCTTACGATTTATGGCAGAGCAAGAGGCTTCGGTAATTATGGGCAGACATTAATGATTGCACCAGAAATTATGGCTGATAATTTAAGGATTATAGCCAATACGGGTAGGTATATAGGACAAGAAGCAAACGCTGACAGAGCACATATTGCACTTTGGAACACCAACCATTATGGTGCAATCAACGATGCAAATATCCTTCTTTCTGAAATCGATGCTACTCCCGGTGATCAGGCGTTGAAAGACAGACTTAAAGGTGAAGCACTTTTCATGAGAGCTTTCTTTTACTTTGATTTGGCAAGGGTCTATGGATATGAGCCTGGAAAAGAAGTAAATGGCTGGAATCAATCAGTAGTAATCAGAACGGAGCCTGTGATTGGTTTTTCAGCTGCTGACTTAAAGCCGAGAAGTACTAACAGAGAATTGTATGATTTGATGGAGTCTGATCTTCAGGCAGCAGTTGGTTTGCTTCCTGTCGCAGCCAGAGGAACAGCAAATGCTTACCGCGCATCAAAGGGTGCTGCTGAAGCACTTCTTGCACGAGTTTTCTTGTATGACTCTAAGTTTGCAGAGGCTGCAGCGATGGCTTCACAGGCAATGGCTACATCTGGCCTTGCTATTGATGGAACAGGACTTTTGACTCCTGCAAACTATGTGGCTGCATTCTCAACTTACCCGAATCCTGAGTCTATTTTCGAAATTGAAATCAGATCGAATGACTGGTCCACTGTAGATGGTGTAAACAATTCAATGGCTACACTTTCTGCTAACATTTTGCCAAGTGCACAGTTCATCCTAACTGCTTCAAATGAGTTGCTTGCAACTTATGAAACAGGCGATATCAGAAGAGCAACTTGGACAGAAACAACCAGATCAGGTGCCACAGGTGTGGTTTATAGATCAAACAAATGGTTGGGAACGAAAGGAGATTTCCTTCAAAATCTTCCAATTCTCCGCGGCTCGGAATTGTATCTAATCAGATCTGAGGCAAGATTCAGGACAGGTGATGAAGCAGGTGCACGGGCGGACTTGAATGCATTGAGAAGCAAGAGAGGGCTCGGAGCGATTGATGCTGCTTTGACTGGTGCTAATTTGTTCAATCAAATTCTGAAAGAGAGAAGAGTTGAGTTTGTATTAGAGGGTCACAGATGGTTTGATTTGAAGAGAAATGGTTTACCTATCTCTAAGCATGGAACTTTCCAGCCGGTGCCTTATGCAGATTACAGATTACTTGCTCCGCTTCCGCAGGATCAATTGACTTTGAACACTGCCTTGCAGAACAATCCTGGTTATAAATAATTGAAAACTGGAAAAATTATGAAATTTAATAAACTATATACTTTCCTTGCAGTAGCGGTAGCCGCTTTGACTACAACTGCTTGCTTTGATGATCCGGGAACCGAAACACTTTACAATGGTAATATGGTTGAGTTTAATGCCGGTAATATTCCAAACGGCGTTACCTCCTCTTTTGTCAGATTGAATAGCACTCAAACCGATGTGGTTCAAGTTCAAGTAAACAGGGTCTCTACTTCAGCTACAGAGCCGATTACAGTTAATATCGAAGCAGATCCAACTTCTACCGCGGTTGAAGGTGTTCACTACAGCCTTGCATCTAAGACGATTGTGATCAATCCTGGTGAATTTGTTGTCAATTTCCCGGTTACAGTTTTGACAGGAAATATCACGCCTGCTGAAACCCCTAACCTTGTCTTGAAAATCGCAAGTGCTACAGGTGCTGATGTGTCTACCAATTACAATGATTTGACAGTTCGAATCAGAGTGATTTGTCCTTCGACACTGGCTGCTAAATACTCCGTATTCTGGGAATATCTTCAGACAGGTGATGGAGATGGCGGAGCTGATCAGACAGCTACCAACTTCGTAATCGCATCAGCAAAAGAAGTAGTATTCGCTGCTTCTGGTACAGGGAGCTATACCGTTGATGATATCTCTTTTGGTATGTATCCTGGTCTTTACAGTGATTCTAAACCAGCGGGTAGAATCAACGATGCTTGTAACAAACTTACAGGTCCGTCTACTAATGTTGACCGATATAATGATAAATTCACTATTAACGGTGTGGTAAATGCAAACGGGACACTGAAAATTACCTGGTCAAATACTTACGGTGATGGAGGAACAGTCATCCTGACCAAGATTTAAGTCTACAATTTAAATAATCATAAAAAGGGGTCTTCTGGCCCCTTTTTTTTTAAACTTTCTTTAATTTCAAAGGGTTCAAGTATTTGGGAACAGAATTTATGAGATATATAATTACAATCGTTTTCGTACTTGGGCTGTCGATTCCTGGCTTTAGCCAAAATCCTTCCGACCAGAAGTACCGGCTTGAATCAGTTCGTTTGGAGATTTCCGAAAGATTCGAACAAACATATTCTCAACTTTTTTTACCAAAGGAACTGGTTAAACAAAAAGCCCTTGCCAGAAATATTCCTTTGATACTCCAATTGGAAAATGGGGAATCGGCTGATCTCCAATATTTCGATGAACTGGAAAACCCTGTCTACTACACGGTTTTAAACACGAATGCGGCAAGAACTACCTCTACGGATGCATTGCAATCAGCCGGATCTTTGGGGGTAAACCTGACAGGTAAAGGAATGGTAGTCGGTATCTATGATCAGACTCGTCCTAAACCTGACCATGCAGAGTTTACCGGAAGATTGACTCAAGTTGATGGATCAACCGAAACCATCAGTAACCATGCTACGCACGTTTCAGGGACCATTTTGGCGGCAGGCATCAGTGTGAGTGCCAAAGGAATGGCGAACGAAGCAACCGGGTGGGCGTTCAATTGGGAAAGTGATCTTTCTAAAATGAATTCAAACGCCTATGATCCGGTAAATAAAACCAATGGACATTTGGTTTCAAATCACTCATATGGAGTTGTTCTTGGCTGGTATAGAAATGCAAGTAATGCGTTGGTTTGGGCTGGAAACGCATCGGTAGATGCTAAGAAAGATTTTAGATTTGGTTATTATTCTTCAAAAAGTAAAGGTCTTGATGACCTGATTTTTTCCAAACCCTATTATACAGTGGTATGGGCAGCGGGAAATGATCGAGGAGATGCAGGGGACGGAACCCGTGATCCAGATGGTCCAGAAGATACGCTTGGTCCGGAAGGAGTTGCCAAAAATGTAATTACAGTCGGTGCTGTCGCTAGTATATCGGATTATGTAGGTCCCCAATCCGTTGCTATGAGTAGTTTTTCCAGCTGGGGACCAACTGACGATGGCAGGATTAAGCCTGATGTAGTGGGTGTAGGGGTCAATGTTTTCAGCTCTGCAATTGCAAGTGGTGGAACTGTCGATTCTTATGCTTCGCTAAGCGGAACTTCCATGGCTGCTCCAAATGTCACTGGTTCTTTATTGTTATTGCAGCAACTGTTCAGTGAAAGAAATAACGGACGCTTCATGTGGGCTTCAACCGTCAAAGCCTTGATGATCAACACCACGAAAGAAGCCGGCAGTAGTCTTGGACCGGATTATATCTTTGGGTGGGGCTTATTGAATACAAAGGCTGCTGCAGAAATCATATTGGCCGAAAATAGTTCATCTGATGTAATCCGCGAGAATAATCTCTTAAACGGTTCAGCTTATGAATATGAGTTTGTGTCTGATGGGGTTACTCCTATCAGAGTAAGTATCGCATGGACAGACCCTTCCGGAAATCCCGCTCCGGCTTCTTTGAATCCAACCAATCTGATGCTTGTCAATGACCTTGATATGAGAATCACCGATGAGGAAGGGATCACTTATTTTCCATTTACCTTAAATCCGGCTATCGGACCAGGTTCAGCTGCTGCGAATAATGCGGACAACTTCCGTGACAACGTGGAGCAGATATTAATTGCTGCACCAAAAGCCCAAAAATATAAAGTCAAAATCACCCACAAAGGATCTCTAGTCAATAATTCACAGGATTACTCCTTAGTGATGAAAGCAGGAACAGCAGATGGGGCAGATGAAACACTTTATTGGATAGGTCCTAATAATGGAAACTGGAATGATCCGATCAATTGGTCTTCTTCTGCGAATGGAACTTCCGCCAACAAAATCCCTGGTTTGGGCACAAGGGTAGTTTTTGAAGGATCTGCGGGTGGATCTGCCACAATAAATTTTCCTGTAAATGCCGATGCATTCAGTGTTAATATGTTTGGAGATCAATTGGTTAATTTCGATTTGAAAGGAAATCAGATCAATGTCAATAATGGATTCAGGGTTAGCAATCAGATCACATCGATTAAAAACGGGAAACTTCTGTTTTCAAGTTCCAGTGCAAATGAGCTTTTGATCGAGTTGGGAAATGCTATTTTTGAAAACACAGACATCAATTTCAGTAAGGGAAAATGGAGAATTATTACCCATGAAAAATTAGATAAACTAATCATTGATGATGCGATTCTTTCTGTAGACTCTCCTCAATTGCGATTGAACAGTCTGGGCATGATAGGCACAGGAAGTCTCGGAGGAGAATTTGAAACCATCATCTTTGAAGAAGATTTGATCCTTGAGAGTAACTCTGGTATAAAAAATGGAGTGGATTTGACGTTTGAAGGAACTGAAGGTAATTTCAATAATACGACAGCTACTACTTTTGACTCCCTTGCTTTGACCAGTGGAAAACTCTTACTTCTGAGCAATGGGCTCAAATCAATTGCTATTTCCAATGGTCAGGTTATTCAGGCTTTGCCAAGCTTGTCTATTCAAAATTTGACTTTGGGATCCGGTGCGATTTTGAATCTTGGAAATACAGGTCAATTGACAATATTGAATCAAGTATCAGGAGCACCAGCACCGACTTTGAAAGCCGCAATTATTGCCGGATCAAAAGGGAAGTTGGTTCATAATATCTACAGGAAGTATTGTTTTGAAAACATTAATATCACCAATGTTGATCTTGAAGGCAAAGCGATTATTACGCTGGGAAGTGTGGCGACTATCACCAATTCAACAGGCTGGCTGAAGCAAAATTGTGAGGAAGTTCTCTTTGCTAATTTCACTTCAAGTTATCCTTGTGTAGGTTCTGCATTTACTTTCAAAAACCTCAGCGAAGGAGCAATTTCTTCATATAAGTGGGATTTTGGAGGATTAGGAAATTCCGCATTAGAGAATCCTTTCTTTGTCTTCAATTCACCGGGCACCTTTCTTATCAAGCTGCAAATTTCTAATGCCCAAGGCTCGACCACCTTTGAGCAGTCAGTGGTGATTGGTCCTAATGAGCTGGCAAAACCGACAATTGTGGTAAATGGCACTGTGCTTACCTCTCAGCAGCCTGGTGCTTCTTATCAGTGGTTTGTAAATGGGAAATTGGTACCAGGGGCAACAGACAGATCATATTCTGCGTCGGATGACGGAAAATATCAGGTAGCAATCTATGACGCTATTTGCAATAGAATTTCCGATCCTATCGTTATTTCAGCCATCCCTGATCAGGAAGTGGATTTAGCCAGGTTTGGGATATTCGTTGGGCCGGTTCCTTCTGAGGATAAATTGAACATCTCAATCTCCAATGATTACACTGGTCTTGTTACATTTCAGTTAGCAGACATGGCTGGAAGAGAATTTCTCCTGAAAGAAGTGGCAAAATCGAGCTCGGAATTGGATGTTGAAATGAATCTTCCCGGACCAGCCGGAATTTATATTCTGAAGATCAGCACCATTAACTTGACTTTACACAAAAAAGTAATCAAATATTAAGATGAAAAAACTTTTGATAGTCGCAGGCCTTTTGATCGCTCAATATGCCGAAGCGCAGATTTCCAATATCAATTTGAATGGGGTTCCCGCAAGACTCTCAGGATACGATGGGGTGGAAGGTTCTCCTTATTTGTTTGATGATTGGGGGAAAGCAGAAGTCGGAACTACCAATGCCGGCTTAAAAGAGAATGTATCCTATAGATTTAATATTTACGACAATGAACTTGAGGTGATAAATGAAGCGGGTATTCCGATTTTCCTCAACAAAGATTTTATAGAATATGCTATTCTTGATCGTCCGGCAAGTCTTTTGGCTGGAGGTATTCCACCCGGAATGCTTCCTAAGCTGCTTTTCAAGAAAGGATTTGAAATGGTTAGGGGAATTGATGCAATTGATCTTGTCAATGTACTTGCCGATGGAAAAAACTACACGTTGATCCGTAAGTTTTATTCAGATCTGGTGACACCTCCCAAGAATAGTTACGCACCATCTCAGGGAAAAATGTTTGTATTCGAGGAATCCTTCTATTTGATTGATAAAAATGAGAAAGTGACTTCGGTGAAAAGCAGGACAAACAGCATCATCGGTGCACTCACCGAGTCAGATCAGGAGCTTGCCAAAAAGATAATTAAGGAGAATAAGCTTGATTTGGGGAGGGAAGATCATTTAGTGATCTTTTTTGAGAAAATAAATGAGCTTTGATTTATAGAAAAATGAATAAGAACCCGGCCAAATGGTCGGTTTCTAGCTTTTTAGGAGAAGGTAGATTGGATTATTAATGTTGGTTCTTTTGCCTAACTTTGCAGCGAATTTCAAGAAGAGATGATTTACGTTTGTAGAAAAGAACACTTCAATGCAGCTCACAAGCTCTGGAACCCGAAGTGGTCTGAAGAAAAAAACACGGAAGTTTTTGGGCCTTGCGCCAATGTCAATTGGCATGGACACAATTTTGAATTAATTGTGACCGTTAAGGGATTACCCGATCCGGATACTGGTTTTGTAGTCGATTTGAAAAAATTGAGTACCATTATCAGAACCCTTGTGATTGAGCAGGTTGACCATAAAAACTTGAACGTGGATGTTCCTTTTATGGAAGGGAAACTTGCAAGTTGCGAAAATCTGGTGATGGAGTTTTGGAAAATCTTGGAACCGGCAGTAAAAGAAATCACCCCAAATGGAGGTTTGAATAAATTAACTCTATACGAGACTCCGAGGAATTTTGTGGAGTATTACGGGGAATAAAATTGAAGTCTGAATTCAGAAGTGTGAAAAAAGAAAAGGTAGGTTAATAAAGCCTGCCTTTTCTTTTGAAGCGATCTCCTTTAAGTTTTTAGAAATTTGTAGTTTTTGAATTCTTTCGAACAAGAAATAAAACGTGAATAAAAGGAAAATCTATATTATCTCAGGAGAGCGGTCCGGTGATCTTCACGCTTCCAATCTTGTCAATTCAATGTCAAATCTAAACCTTGATTTGGCTTTCAGAGGAATGGGCGGTAATTATTCCAAAGAAGCAGGAGTGGAGTTAGCAGTTGACTATTCAGAAGTGGCGCTGATGGGATTTCTGGAAGTTGTTTTGGGCTTTCGGAAAGTCCTCAAATACCTCGGACTTGTGAAAAAAGATATCCTTCAATTCAAACCAGATGCTATCATCTTGGTGGATTACGGTGGGTTCAATATGAAAATCGCTGCTTTTGCAAAGCAAAATAAAATCCCTGTTCATTATTATATTCCGCCGAAAGTATGGGCCTGGAATCAAAATCGTGCCTTCAAACTGAAAGCCACAACAGACCATATTTATTCCATTCTTCCGTTTGAAACTGAATTTTTTCGCAAGTTTGATTTGGAGGTTCAATATGTAGGTAATCCATTATTGGATGAGATTCGGAAGTTTAAGCAACATGAGTTTTTCTTCCAAAAAAACGAATTAAGCTATCAGCCGATTATTGCCCTACTTCCCGGAAGCCGTAAACAGGAAATAAATTCAATGCTTGACCGTATGATTGAATTGGTTGGCGAATTTCCAAATGCCCAGTTTGTCATTGCCGGAGTGGATAGCCTGGATGAATCTTTCTATCACCCCGCCAGAAAGGCTGGTATTAAAGTGGTTTTCAACCAAACATATGATCTGCTGTCGCATGCGATGGCTGCGGTGGTGACCTCCGGTACAGCGACGCTCGAGACCGCGCTTTTTCGGGTGCCTCAGATTGTAGTGTACCGAACCAGCTCCTTGTCTTATGCCATTGCAAAAAATCTCATCCGAGTTCCTTTTATCTCGCTAGTCAATCTGATCGCTGAAAAGGAAGTGGTGAAGGAATTGATTCAGGATGATTTTTCGGTGCCAAAGCTAAAAGCTGAATTAATGAAGATCCTGACGAATGTGGTTTACAAAGGTCACATGCTCCAAGGGTACGATTTAGTCACTGAGAAATTGGGTGAGGGGAGTGCATCTGACAAGACTGCGGAATTGATTTTGGATTCTTTGAAAAAATAAACCCTGCTTTTTTGGAGCAGGGTTTTGATTATTAAGCCACTTGAAGTCTTTTAAATTTTGATTTCTCAAACTTCGACCGTGCATATTTTTCGTCAATTATCAATTCTTTGACGCTGTCATCAGAAGGTAACTCATACATCGCATCTGTTATAATTGCTTCGCAAATGGAGCGCAAACCTCGAGCTCCCAAATTGAACTCCACCGCTTTATCAACAATAAATTCGATACCACTCTCTTCAAAAGTAAGGTCAACTCCTTCCATTTTGAGCAGTTTAGCATATTGCTTCACCAGCGCGTTCTTAGGTTCCGTCAGGATTTTCTTGAGGGAATCTTTGGTCAAAGGATCCAGATGACTTAATACAGGTAACCTTCCAATCAATTCTGGAATCAAACCAAACGCTTTAAGATCAGGAGCCGTGATATACTGCAGGAGATTTTCTCGATCGGCAGTTGGTCCTTCAGAGGTTTTGCTGAATCCCATCGGCTGGGTGTTTAGACGCTTTCCGATATGTCGGACGATTCCATCAAAGGCACCTCCGCAGATAAACAGAATGTTTTCCGTGTTTACTGCAATCATTTTCTGATCAGGATGTTTTCTTCCTCCCTGAGGTGGTACGTTTACCATGGTTCCTTCAAGAAGTTTCAATAAAGCTTGCTGAACACCTTCGCCGCTCACATCACGAGTGATGGAGGGGTTGTCTGATTTCCGTGCGATTTTATCAATCTCGTCAATGTAGACAATTCCTCTTTCAGCTGATTCCACGTTGTAATCGGCGGCCTGAAGAAGTCTGGTAAGAATGCTTTCCACATCCTCACCCACATATCCGGCCTCCGTTAAAACCGTTGCGTCGGCGATGCAAAAAGGCACTTCCAGAATTCTTGCCAAAGTTTTAGCCAGATAAGTCTTCCCGGTTCCGGTATCTCCGACCATGATAATGTTTGATTTTTCAATCTTCACATCATCACTTTCATCTTTTTGAAACAGACGCTTGTAATGGTTGTAAACTGCAACAGTTAAGACCTTTTTGGCATCTTCTTGTCCAATGACATATTGGTCAAGATAGGCGGTAAGCTCCTTCGGCTTGACAAGTTTGAACTTTGGTTTTGTGCCACTTTTCTTGGTTTTTTGATCTTCGCCAACGATCAAGTGAGCTTGTTCAATGCAAAAATTGCAGATATGGGCTGATATTCCAGACACCATCAGGTCTACATCTTTCTTATTTCTACCGCAAAAAGAGCAGGTTATTTGAGCCATTATTTAATCTTTTTTACTAAAATTTCATCAATCAGACCATATTCTTTGGCCTCCTCAGCTCTAAGCCAATAGTCACGATCAGAGTCTTTTTCGATTTCTTCGAAAGTCTTGCCTGTGTGATCAGCCAGTATTTGATACAATTCTTGTCTCATCGATAAGATAAGTTTCAAGGAAATTTCCATATCTCTTGACTGACCTTGCATTCCACCGGAAGGCTGGTGAATCATCACTCTTGAATGCTTCAAAGCTGATCTTTTATCTTTGGCACCACCTGCAAGCAAAACAGCTCCCATGGATGCTGCGATACCGGTACAGATTGTTGCTACGTCAGGGTTGATGTATTGCATTGTATCATAGATCCCCAAACCAGCAGTTACCGATCCACCCGGGCTGTTGACATAAAGCAAAATGTCTTTCTTCGAATCTACAGATTCCAAAAACAACAGTTGAGCTACAATTATATTGGCTACATGGTCATCGATACCGGTACCCAAAAAAATGATACGGTCCATGATTAATCTTGAGAAAACATCAATTTCTCTAAAATTCTGAGGTCGCTCCTCAATTACCGAGCGAGTCATATTTTCAATCTGCTGTGTGTACTGATCAAACGCAGTCCCGCTTACACCCTGATTGTGAATGGCGTACTTTCTAAATTCTTCTTTAGTAATCATGGTATTGAGTTTTTTGTAGTAGACAAAAATAAAAAAAGCCCTCAAATAAGGACTTTTTTATTATGTGGTTTAAAGCGATTTACTTCTCTAAAAGTTCCTTGAATTCCTCAATGCTGATTTGTTTTTCTTTCAGATCGATTTTCTCAAGAACAAGCGCCATTACCTTATCATTCTGTACGGTGGTGAGCATGTTCATATAGTTTTGACCCTCGTTTCCTTTCAGGTAATTGTCTACAAACATATCCATGCTTGCTTCCATCTGAGATCCAAGACCTGATGATGCAAATTGCTCGCGGATCATTTCTTTGGTTTTCTCAATTACATCTTCGTGCTCCGCCTGAACGCCATTTTCTTTCGCCAGATGATTGGAGATTAAAGACCAGGTTAATTGATTCGCGTAGATTGGGAATTCCTTCTCTACGTCTTCAGTTGTAACTTTTCCTTGGTTTGCGCGAAGTAACCATTCTTTTAGGAAATCTACCGGAAGATCAACTTTTGCCTTTTCAGTCAAAACTTTCTTTAGTTCCTCGTCAGTGAATACTTTGGATTCTCTGTCGTAGCTAGATTGAAGAGTATCTTTCACCTTCGCAATAAATTCTTCTTCAGATTTTACCACATCAGGACCGAAGATCTTGTCGAAAAACTCCTGGTCCATTTCAGCAGTTTCAGTTCTGTTAATGTTTTTTACGGTCATTGTAAATGCACCTTCAGCTTGGTCTAGCTCTTCATTTTCCAATCCAAATGCTTCAGTCCATTCTTCCTTCTTAACTTCCTTCGCGTCAAATTCAACAACAGCTTCTTTGCTGATTCCGATGAATTTATCTGCCAATTTCTTGGAAATTTTAGCCAATGGAAGTGAAAGAGTCTTGCTCAATTCACCTTCAATTGATTTAAGATCTCCATAAATATTGTCATCTCCCTGACTCACTTCCGGATTGGTGCTTTTTCCGTATTGAGTTTTTAGGTTGTCGAGAGTCTCATTCATTAATTTCTCATCAACGTTGATTGAGTATTTTGTCCCTTCGATACTAGAATCGAGCGACAGGTCAATGCCATCAACGAATCCGATTCTGTATTCGAATTCAAATTCTTTTTGGGTCTTCCAATCGATAGAATTGTCCTCTTTTTCAACGGGAAGAGGATCGCCGAGGATTTTAAAAGTTTGTTCTTTCAAATAAGCATTAAGTGCTTCTCCGAGGATTGCGTTGACCTCGTCTACAAGCAAAGAAACGCCATACATGTTTTTAACCATTGAAATCGGAGCCTTTCCGGGTCTGAATCCTTTGATGCTTGCTTTTTTGACGTAGTCTTTCAGTTTCGCATCTACCTTAGGTTGATAATCTGCCTCGATTAATTTAATCTTGATAGAGGCCTGATTTGAAGAATGCTTGTCTAATGTGATTTCCAAAGCGATAAAATTTTATATGAGGTTGAACTAAAAACCCCCAATCCTTTCCTGTTTTTAACAACAGTTGAGTGATTGAGGGTTCGATATTTGTGCGGATAGAGGGACTCGAACCCCCATGCCTCGCGGCGCTAGATCCTAAGTCTAGTGCGTCTACCAATTTCGCCACATCCGCAAATGGAACAATCAGATTAGAAAAACTTAGAATTAATATTCTCTTTTCCAATTGTGGATGCGAAGGTATGCAGATATTCATAAATAGCAAAAGTGAAAAGAAAAAAATTAAACAGATTTGAAAGATAATTACCCGGAGCTTCCAATTTTGTGCTAAATTCCTATTGTATGATCGAAGTGGACCTAGAAGAAGAGAGAAAAGAAATTCTCAAGAGGTATAGAAGACTGCTCAAACAGGCTAAACCTGTTTTGAAGCCGGGAGATGCAAAACTCATTAAAAAGGCATTCAATGTATCATTGGAAGCTCATCGAGATATGCGTCGCAAATCCGGGGAGCCTTACATCTATCACCCTCTTGAAGTGGCTTTGGTATGTGTGGAAGAAATCGGACTCGGTACCACCTCAATTATTTCTGCACTGCTTCATGATGTAGTAGAGGATACAGATTGGGAGTTGGAAGATATTGAGCGCGAATTTGGTCCAAAAGTCATGACCATCATCGACGGATTGACCAAGATCTCAGGCGTCTTTGAATATGGAAGTTCCCAGCAAGCTGAGAATTTCCGAAAAATGCTCCTTACGCTATCTGATGATGTTAGGGTGATTTTGATAAAGCTTGCGGACAGGTTAAATAACATGAGGACTTTGGCAAGTATGCCAAGGCACAAGCAATTGAAAATTGCTTCCGAAACCATGTATCTGTATGCTCCGCTTGCACATCGACTGGGTCTTTATTCCATCAAATCAGAGCTTGAAGATTTGTATCTGAAGTACACCGATACAGAAACATACAAGGAAATAGTATTTAAAATCAATGAGTCCAAGATATATCGGAATCGATTTATCAAAAATTTCATTCAACCTATCGAGGACGAATTGAACAAACTTGGTCTCAAGTTTACAATTAAAGGAAGGCCTAAATCTGTCTACTCCATCTTCAGTAAAATGAAGAAGCAGGGGATACCTTTCGAAGAGGTTTATGATCTTTTCGCAGTACGGATCATTTTGGAGAGTGAATTGGAAAACGAAAAGGCAGATTGCTGGCAGGTATATTCCATTGTTACTGATTTTTACAGACCAAACCCAGATCGACTTCGAGACTGGATCAGCACTCCCAGATCCAATGGATATGAGTCGCTTCATACTACCGTCATGAGCAATACCGGTCAATGGGTTGAGGTACAAATCAGGACTGCTCGAATGGACGAAATCGCTGAAAGAGGATACGCAGCGCACTGGAAATATAAGGAAAAGGAAAGCTCACGCGGTACAGGATTGGACGATTGGATCACTCAAGTTCGAGGATTACTAGAATCAAATGATGGCAGTGCAATCGAGTTTATGGATGATTTCAGAGGGAATCTATTCCATGACGAAGTTTTTGTTTTTACCCCAAAAGGGGATTTGAAAGTGCTGCCTTTTGGATCGACCGCTTTGGATTTTGCATTTGAGATTCATACTGAAGTCGGTGCGAAATGTATTGGTGCCAAAGTAAATCAAAGGTTGGTTCCGATTTCACATAAATTAAAGAATGGAGATCAGGTTGAAATTTTAACTTCCAACAAGCAAAAACCAACAGAAGACTGGCTGAACAACGTGATGACTTCACGGGCAAAAGCCAAAATTAAAGACGCACTTCGCGAGGAGAAAAAGTCAGCAATCGTAGACGGGCGTGAGATTGTGCAGCGGAAGTTGAAGCAGATGAAGATGGAATTCAACTCCGAAAACGTTGAAAAACTTCGTGCGTTCTTTGAGCTTAAGACTGCAAATGAGTTTTACTATAGAATAGGAAAAGGGATCATTGATGCTACTTTGATTAAATCTTTCAAGGAATTCAAAGAGAATCTCAAGCTTTCCAACCGGGGAATCCAAGATAAAGTAAAAGACGAATCGACCTTTGTCAAAGAGATCAAAAGCCTGAAAGGGCCCGATCACGATCAACTGCTTGTCGGTGAAGATATGGATGTGGTGGATTATATTCTTGCAAAATGCTGTAATCCAATCCCGGGAGATGATGTGTTTGGTTTTGTCACTATCAATGAAGGAATCAAGATCCACAGAACTTCCTGCCCAAATGCGCTCGAATTGCTGTCTAATCATGGCAACCGCGTGATTAAAGCGAGATGGACCAGTCAAAAGGAAATCGCTTTCCTAGCAGGTCTTCGAATTATCGGGACCGACCGGGTGGGATTGATCAACGATGTAACCAAGGTGATTTCAAATGAATTGAAAGTAAATATGCGTTCAATTACAGTCGATTCCGATGCGGGGATTTTCGAAGGAACCATCAAACTCTTCGTGAATAGTACCCAGCATTTGGATCATTTGATGAAAAATCTTTCCAAAGTGGAAGGGATTATAAAGGTTTCCAGGTTTGACTAAAGGCTTTGAATTTTTTGTGACGGACAAAAGTTATATTTGAAAAAAACACAGAAAATGGCTTTGAATACCACTCATTTCGAAGAGGTCAAGAAGATATTTACCGCATACCTTGAAAATAAAAAGCTCCGTAAGACTCCGGAGCGGTATGCCATCCTCGAAGAGATCTACAGCCGTTCCGGACATTTTGATGTGGAATCACTCTACATCAGCATGAAAAACAAAAATTACCGGGTCAGCAGGGCTACAGTTTATAATACTTTGGACTTATTGGTAGAGTGTGACTTGGTGACCAAACATCAGTTTGGGAAAAACCTCGCTCAATTTGAAAAGTCCTATGGATACAAACAGCATGACCATTTAATATGTATCGAATGTAATCAGGTGATGGAGTTTTGTGATCCACGTATC
>JBILPR010000145.1:0-10223 GCA_044373795.1 Algoriphagus sp.
ACCATATTCTGAAGGAAGATCATCGATGAAGCTGGAGTCTGAAAGTGTTCTGTATTTACATCTGGCTAATTGCTGCAGAAGAAAGAGCAGTTGTGTGTATTGATCTTGACCAGAGAAATCCGGGAGCTTTTTAATAACCGGAATTAGGTCAGCGACCTCAGCTTTCTCAAAAATGATTCCCTTGGAAGCTGTTTTTAGCAAGTGATGAATAGCTGCAGTTTCTGGGATCTGCGGGTAGATACCAACGTTCCATTGCACCACATAAGAAATAGCAAAGTTGGTTTCGTCGACATTATTTCTCCAGCAATGGGGAAGATTCGAGCGGAGCAGCACGAGTTCCCCAGGTTCAAAAGAGCCGACAAAGTCTCCGATGAATTTGGTCCCAACGCTTTGCTCGATGTAGGTAAGTTCATGCTGTGGGTGAAAATGCCAGGGAGTTTCGAAGCTCGGCTTTGCGAAGCAAAAACTCTGGATCGATTTCAAGTTACCAAGCGGAATGGACTCTAGAACAGGCTTCATGGATATCTCGAGGATTAGGATTATGTGTTCTATTTTGTCAGAAAATATGCCAATATTTTTGTCAGGCGACAGAATAGATAACTTATTTGCTAAAAACGGCTATTTCTCCTGCTTGATATTTGGTGAAATTGCAAGCTGAAAAACACATTTGAGACCCAAAACCTGGACAAATGAAAAAGAGTACACTTTCAGATCCTTTTGAAAAAGCCAGAAAAGAAAGCGGCTACTTAGCGATTGATGATCAGAATGATCCGGTTATGATGCTGTTGCGGCACAAAGACGTGCGAAAGACGGCTCATAATTACAAAGGGTTTTCGTCAGAAACCCAGCCTGGGAGAATCGTAGTCCCTTCTGAAGTGACCATTCGGGAAACCCGACAGATACCCTTTGAGGTAGATCCTCCGAGACATGGAGAATATCGAGCGTTGATCGAACCCTGGTTTAGACGTCCGCTGGAGCCCGAATATCAAGCAAAACTCACTGCCCAAATCGAGTCAATCGTAGAAGAGGCACTTACTAAGGAAACGCTGGAAATCGTAGAAGGCTTTGCCTTACCGCTCCAATCCAAAGCGCTGACATTACTGCTCAATACGCCTTTTGAGGAATCCGAAACCTGGATTTCCTGGGGTACACACGTCTTTCGCTCCGATGGAGAAGCGCTGGATGGCGACAAAGCCAATATTCTTTACGATTACCTTGACGCCGAACTTGATCGTGCCGCTGCTCAGCCGGGCGATGATTTGTATTCGGTTTTGCTCAATTCAGAATTTGAGGGAAAGAAATTGACCAAGGAGGAGGCGAAAGGCGTCATGGTTTTGACTTTCGCAGGAGGGAGAGATACGGTGATCAATGCGGTGACCAACTCGATCGCTTACTTGGCTGATCATCCAGAATCCTTGGTGCGCTTGCGCAAAGAGCCAGAATTGATAGGAAATGCTGTCGAGGAGATGATCCGGTATTTTTCTCCGCTTACGCAGATGGGAAGAGAAGTCACAGAAGACACGTATGTGTGTGAGCATGCGATCAAAGCTAAAAGTAGAGTTTCGCTTTGCTGGGCTTCTGCAAATCGCGACGAATCGGTTTTCGAAAACCCGAATGAAATCGTACTGGATCGAAAAATCAATCCTCATGTAGGCTTTGGCTTTAGTCATCATAATTGCTTGGGTGCGACGCACGCGCGGCAGATCATGAAGATTTTGCTTTCTACACTTTCCAAGAAACTCAAAGCAATTGAAATCCAAGATTTCCAAGATAATATTGAAGACTGGGAGAAGTATCAGCGCAAAGTGGGCTTCTATAAACTTCAGGTAAAATTCACTGCGTTAGAAAAATAATCCTATGGCAAAAATAACATTCATTACCAGAGACAACGAAGCGATCACTCTTGAAGGTGAAGGCGGATCTGCGATGGCACTCGCTGTAAAAAATGGTGTAAAAGGTATCGATGGAGACTGTGGAGGCGTGTGTTCCTGTGCAACCTGCCATGTGTATCTAAGTCCGGAAGATTTGAAAAAGACAGGCGGAGCCAGCTCCATCGAAACTGATATGCTCGAACTGGACGACAATGCGAATGAATTTAGCCGATTGTGTTGCCAGATAGAAATCTCGGACGCGATAGACGGTTTGGTTTTGAAAGTTGCACGGTGAGTATTGAGTTGAGGGATAGTGCCACGTCTCGCTGTGTAGTCATTGGGGCAAGTCATGCAGGTGTGACCTTTGCCTTTGCGCTTCGCAAAGAAGGTTGGATGGGCGAGATCCTACTTATCGATGCTGATCCTGAGCTTCCTTATCACCGACCACCGCTTTCTAAAACCTATTTACAAAGCACAGCTGAGAGTGGTTTTAATCTGCTAAAAGCAGAAGAGAGCTACTTCAAGGAAGGAATTGAGCTTAAGTTGGGCCAGAAAGTGAGCTCCATTGATCGGGAAAAGAAGACGATTTCGCTGAAGAATGGGAGTACGTTATCCTATGATAAGTTGGTTTTGGCGACTGGAGCCCGGCCGATTCTTCCTGCAATTCCTGGCATACAATCGGCTACGAATGTTTTTTCTTTGCGAACTGCCAATGACGTCAAACACATCCGAGCGGTTATTGGTCAAAAGCCAAATGCCCGAGTGGTGATTGTCGGTGGCGGATACATTGGTTTGGAGACAGGTGCCTCACTGAAAAAATTAGGAGCCTCAGTTTCGGTTTTGGAGCGTGAGGCTAGAATTCTGGCCAGAGTGACTACAGCGGAAATGTCCAAGTTTTTTGAGCAGCTACACGAGGAAAACGGGGTAAGTATTTTTACCAATAAAAACGTCATCGCTATCCAGACCGGGGATCAAGGAACGGAGGTTTTATGTTCGGATGGTACTAAATTCCCTGCTGATTTAATTGTAGTAGGAGTTGGCATTCGCGTCAATTCTGAACTGGCAGCAAGTGCAGGTTTGGAGGTTTCCAACGGAATTCACGTCGATGCTTTTGCTCGCAGCAGCGATGCGGATATCTATGCGATCGGTGATTGCACCTACCATCACAATGTGTACTACGATCGATATTTGCGCTTGGAATGTGTGCAAAATGCTGTCGATCAGGCAAAAATTGCCGCCTCTTCTGTGGCAGGTAAAGATGTCGTTTACGATGCTATTCCTTGGTTTTGGTCCGATCAATACGAGGTGAAATTGCAGATCGTCGGCCTTTCGGAAGGTTATTTAGAAATTGTCGTCCGCAAGGAAAGTGAACCTACCAGCTTTTCGGTTTGGTATTTCCAGAGGGAAAAGTTACTCGCGGTTGATGCGATCAATCACGCCAAAGCCTATGTTTGGGGGACAAAATTTTTAAGAGCAGGGCAATTACTCGACAAATTGATACTCCAAGATTCGACGAAGGAATTCAAGGCGGCGATTATTCAAGAGGACTAGATTCAGCTATTACATTTTCAAAACAAACCCACCATGTCAATAACTTCCAAAACAGCTGTAGCCAAGGGTGATGGCACATTTATCATCACTCAAGTCACGCTTTCCGACCCAGCCGAAGACGAGGTGTTGGTGAAAATGAAGGCTGCAGGCCTTTGCCATACGGACTATGATTCACTCAGTTGGGGCAAACCCATCGTGATGGGACATGAAGGCGCTGGTATAGTCGAAAAACTGGGGTCAGCCGTCCGAAACCTGAAGGTGGGAGATCAGGTGATCTTGAATTGGGCGACTCCTTGTATGCATTGTTTCCAGTGTCAGGAAGGAAATCAGCATATCTGTGAGAAGAATTCCCCGGTAGTTGCAGGTGGAAATGGATATACGCCAGGTCATGCAAAGATTGAAAGCACGCAATGGAACGGCAAAAGTATAGAGCGATCCTTTAATCTTGGAACGCTAAGCGAGTATGCTTTGGTGAAGGATTCTGCCGTGGTGAAAGTCAATGAGCCCAATCTTAATTTCTCTGCAGCAAGTATCGTGAGTTGCGGTGTGATGACAGGCTACGGTTCTGTGGTCAATGCCGCCAAGCTCAAAGTCGGCAGTTCTGTCGTGATCCTGGGATGCGGAGGCGTCGGCCTTAATGTCATTAACGCCTGCAAAATATCTGGCGCTTCTAGGATCATTGCCATCGATGTTAATCCCGCTAAACTTGAATTTGCCAAACAGTTTGGCGCTATGGATTTGATTCTGGCGGAAAAGGATGACATCGGACTTTTGGATGCCGCAGCCAAAGTAAAAGCCCTTTTGGGTGGAATTGGAGCGGATTATGCGTTTGAATGCACCGCAATTCCTGCTTTGGGAGCTGCTCCTTTAGCCATGGTAAGAAATGCCGGAACAGCAGTGCAGGTGAGTGGGATAGAGGAGGTGATCAGTATAGATATGCGGCTTTTTGAATGGGATAAAATCTACATTAACCCGCTATATGGCAAGTGTCGTCCACAACTTGATTTTCCCAAAATCATCCAACTCTATAAAAATGGAGACCTGAAACTCGATCAGATGATCACGCGAGAATACGATTTGGAGGATTTGCAGCAGGCATTTGATGATATGCTTTCCGGAAAGAACGCCAAAGGAGTCATAGTTTTTAAGTAAACCGATAAGCAATATGAGCAGTTTCAGAACTATTCAATTATCCAATCCTGCGTTTGAGCGGGATGGTTTACGATTCCTGACGGTCAAAACTCCGCATCTGAAAGGGCGAGGAGATATTTGTCTATTTGTGCCAAATGTAGAAGAAGGCATGACTGATTTGCCGATTTATATTTTGCTTCATGGCGTGTATGGAAGTGCTTGGTCTTGGGCGATGAATGGAGGTGCTCACCATACGGCAAATCGGCTGATGGAATCCGGGAAAATCCGGCCGGCGATTATTGCCATGCCTTCAGATGGCCTTTGGGGCGACGGTTCTGGTTATCTGCAGCATCGGGAAAAAGATTTTGCGCATTGGATCGTATCTGACGTGCCGAAAGCAATATCCGAAAGTATTTCCTGTGCGAGTGAAAATTCTCTGCGTTGTATAAGTGGCTTGTCCATGGGTGGGTATGGGGCTTTGAGATTGGGAGCGGAGTTTCCAGACCAATTTAAGGCTGTATCTGCCCACAGCGCGATCACCCGGTTTTCTGAAATGTTCTCTTTTGTGGAGGAATCATTGGATTCATTTGATCTAGTGAATTCTGAGGTAGATGTCATCGATTCAATAAGAAAAAATGCGGCTCAGCTTCCTCAATTGAGGTTTGACTGTGGACGAGAGGATCAGCTGCTTATAGGAAATAGATTACTTCATGCTCAATTGCTTGAAATGGGAGTGGCGCATGAATACCAGGAATTTGAAGGAGCCCACGAGTGGTCGTATTGGCAAGAGAATTTAGAGCGCTCACTTCGATTTTTTGATCAGAATTGTTTCATCGAAAATCAAGTAAAACCAGCATGAATCTTACGCAAAAAGTACTCTCACCTTAATCCAAAAAGGAACTTTAGGTTTCTTACTATAAACAGAGGCTTAGGATCAAGTGAGTAGTTGGAATGTGTGGATGAGCCTTGACCACGTCTATCCGAAGACAATCTAAATCTGCGAATCAATCCACTTGTCAATCTTTTCTTCCAATAATACTAAAGGCAAACTTCCAGAATTTAGCACTTGATTGTGAAACTCTTTGATGCTGAACTTTTCACCTAGCTTGGTTTCGGCTCTGGTTCTTAATTCTCGTATTTTTAACTGACCGATTTTATAAGACAAAGCTTGGCCCGGTGTGGCCATGTAGCGTTCGATTTCAGTAATAACCGCATCTTCAGATTCTGCTTCGTGATCCAACGAATACTGAATGGCCTGTTCACGTGTCCAACCTTTACTATGTATTCCAGTATCCACGACTAAGCGAATAGCACGATGCATTTCCATACTCAGCATGCCAAAATACTGAATAGGGTCCTCGTAAAGACCCAATTCAGCGCCTAAAGATTCTGCATACAACGCCCATCCCTCCACAAAGACCCCCATGCTTTCTGGGTGTAAAAATTCCGGCAAATCCTTGTTCTCCTGTTGCAGGGACAATTGATAATGGTGGCCCGGAATGGCTTCATGTAGAAAAAGTGCTTCATCTGAATACATATTGTAGGTTGTAACATCCGGTATGGGTACATAAAAAATCCCCGGTCTTGAAGCGTCTTTAGTCCCGGGAACATATTCAGCACTGGCTGAGGCTTCGCGAAACGCTTCAGTTCGTCTCACTACAAAATCTGCTTTGGGTTTCAAGTCAAAAATCTGATTCAGCGTACCATCAATCCGTTCCTTGATGCGGTTAAAATTGTCAATTACTTGCTGAGGGTCAGTAAAAGGCATTTGGTCTGGACTGTTGCGGACTGACTCAAAAAATGCTTTGATGTCACCTTTGAAACCCATTTTATTTTTCGCCTCCTCCATTTCAATTAAAATACGAGCCACCTCACTTTTTCCAAGTTCGTGAATCTCATCAGCTGTCAGGTTTGTAGTGGTGTGCAGCTTGATCAGGTAATTGTAAGTTTCGGTTCCATTGGGCAAAGCTCCAATTCCTGAAGTTTCTCTACAGGCTGGCAAATAGTCATTCACCAAAAACTCCTTGAGTTCGGTGTATTTTGGCTTCAACTTCGTCGTAATCATGGCGCTATAGGCCGCAGAAATGCGATTTTTATCGGCTTCATTGATGCGCTCAGGCATTGATAGGATTGGCTTGTAAAATAAATGGGCCTCGACTGGGTTTGTGATGAATTCGTCCAACTGAGGAATCATTTTTTGAGTCAATGCGGTGGGAAGTACAATTTTTTTAGCCATTCCTTCTTTCATCATCGCAATAGAAGTGTCCAGAAAAATAAGATAGTCATCTACTCTTTTCAACCAATTGTCATAATCTTCGACGGTTTCAAAAGGCTGAACACTCCCTCCTGCTGCCAATTGTGCAACATAGAGATGCAGAGACTGGATTTGAAATAATGGCATCAATTCAAAACTGGGTAAGTTGTAAATCGGTGATGCCATGGTTACAATGGGGTTAGTTAAGCCTTCCAACTTCACTTCACAGTCCCATTTCATCACTTTCATGCTCAACAGGTCCGCTTCGGATAGGGCTGTGGTATCCAATTCGCTCAACACCTTCAAAAAGTGCGTGTAATTCTTTCTCAAGTCCTCTTGATAGGTATCCGAGATGTAATTGGCTATGAAGTCATTGTATTCATCATTGCCGCCTTTTGTTGCCTCAATGGGATTGATGCGGTCCTTAAATTTTTGATACTCCTCAAAAATTGCATCAATAGAAATTACCTCTGCTGTTTCCTCTTGGCATCCAAAAGCCAGTAGAAGGAGGAAGATGAAAATTAGATGTTGCTTCATTTTTCGTTGGTTAAAGTGATTATCCGCAATGATTTATGGAAACATTTTGACTTTATCGTTGCGGATAATCGTCCACAGATGACAGTCAACAGTCTACCGCACTAGTCAATAGGGCAAAGTTCTCTCAGAGGAGGGACTCCGGTTAGGCAAAAATTCTACGAGCCGAAATGACTGCCTTTCTTGTCTTTCTGTCTATATCCCAGGGTTTCAAACCATGCCTTTTGAGGTCTGCTCGAAGGATACCCGTTTTCAGCGCGAAACTTTTTTCGTTCTTCGGTAAAGTCCCACCACGTTTTTTTCGTGTCGTTTGTATTTGCATAATGTACAACTAATCTGAATTGGTCTTCAACGCAAGGGTCTGTCCAATACCCTTTTTTCAGTTCGTATTCGTCTGTCAGTTTTGCTCCGTCTTGGTCTTTTAGCTCGTTCAGTGAAAAATAGCCTAAAAACACCAGGTCCTCGGCAAATTTTATTCCGACGGAGGGGACAGTTTGAAACTCTGCCAAGGCATAGATTTCTTTTGCTCTCTCGGTTGTAGCATCAAGCAAAACTTCCAATTCGTCCACAGCAAAGTCAAGAATGTTGGCCATTTTGATTTTATGCTTTCTCAAACTTGCTTTTTCAGCGTCTGTCAGCGGAAGTTTGATGTTCGTCTTACTTTTCATCCTGAGCAAAAGTTAGCAAATAGTCGGTATTATCTGCTGTCGAGGATTCTGTCACATCGTAAAATGTTTTTTCAGTTCCATTGACCACCTTTTCGATATCTTTTTCCGTGGTCTTTGTCCTCACAGACCACTTACCAGAATCCTAGTTTCTGTCACCAAAGACCCGGGTGGACTTGGTATTTGATTCAAAGGGAAATAGCAGAATTTCAAACGCCAAAAAACAGGATAGGACGAATGATTGCAAGGAAATGGAATTACAAATTCCAAAAGATATGAAAGCGGAGTTACTCCCGAAAGCTTTTGTGGACTACGCTCAGGCGGACATTCTACGCTCATTGGGGGCTCGAACTGGATTTTCATGGATATAATTCATTCGACTTTCAATCATTTCGGTTCGATAGAGTTCGATTGCATGATTTTTCATGTGTCCAGAATTGAAGTTCTCCTGACCTTTGATTTGATTTTGCATGATAGGTAAAAATCATTTTTAGCCATTCCTTTCTACTTTCTTGAGGATTTTCAAGAACCATTTTCAAAAGCGTCTTACTTGTGAATTTCTTGAAATCTCTAACCCAACCTGAAAGTTTTCCATCTTTTTGCTGGACTAGCAGATGCATATGATTACTCATAATTACATATCCAAAAAGATACAAGCCCTTTTATTGTCTGCAATAAGTGAGGTTTTCCAAAATTACATCCCTGTAAACTTTCCTGGAAAATACATCTGCCCATCCAACTACCTGAAAGGTCAAGAAGTATGGCATTTCCTGATCTCTCCCGATAGCTATCGGGATGATACGAGTCACCTATAAGATTAATTTACAGCCAGATATCCGAATTGCAAATTCTTAGTGAGTTGCTCCCGTACAGCTGTCGAGAATACGCTCATGTCGGTAGCCAAATCGTGGTTAGGACTGGGTGTAATTTGCAATTACACCCTAATATCCTTTCCAATTTTTAACTGGTATCCTTTCAAATTGCTCGAATAACAAATTCTATTGGATAATCGAGCGTAGTTACAAACTACGCTCAGGCCGACATTCTACGCCTAGCCGGGGAATTACAGACTCCGAACTCCGAGATACCGGTTCGGAACTGGTAATTACAGACTCAGTACCTCGACATACCGGTTCGGAACTGATAATTATAGACTCAGAACCCCGACATACCGCTTCGGATCTGGTAATTATTGACTCTGAACCCCGAGATACCGGTTCGGAACTGATAATTATAGACTCTGAACCCCGACATACCGCTTCGGAACTGGTAATTATAGTCTCTGAACCTCGACATACCGGTTCGGAACTGGTAAATACCACTTCGGAACCGGTAAATACAGTGATTCAATCCTCTTAGAGGGGTTTTTAGAAAAAGAGAGTTGTAAATATTATTGGATTGTCGAGCGTAGTTACTCCTGAAAGCTTTCGTGGACTACGCTCAGGCCGACATTCTACACTTAGCAGGGTTTTTTTTTCAAACGCTAAGACTTCTGTCAAGAAATTAATTCTAATTTCGTTTCAATTATTCTTTTTAAATTTTGAAATGCTTGATGAATATTTTCATCATATTTAATTTCCACTAATTCTAAACCATTTTTAAAGCACTTTTCTTTTTTTATTTCATCACGTAATTGAATTTCTGCAAGTCCATTTTCACCGCCAAAAAAATCAATTGGGTAGTAATGTTGCTTGCCGTTATACTCAATTCCAAGATTGATTTCTGTCACAAAAATATCTATTCTTTGCCTACCAAGCCATTTAGGAGAATACTGAGATTTAATTTCTAATTGTGGGAATTGGATTTTTAAGGATTCAAAAAGAAACTTCTCAGAATATAGTGAACCTACAGAATCATAACCATATTTTTTCCTAATTATATCCTCTAGCTTTAATAAATTCAATTTAATTATTTTATAAAATTCTTGAACAAATTCCCTTGTTAAATTTATTTCAAATAGTTTATTTTCTATATATTTCTTATAATTTTCGCTACTGTAATTAAAATCTACCAGACTTTTACTATGGGAATTCAAAATTATTTCGAAATGTTCGTATTCAATTTTATCAATTTTTAAAGATTCAAACATATTAGTGTTTAGAAAATTATCTAGATCATCAAGAGTGAATTCATCCAAGAATTGTTTAAATTTCTCAATTTCAATAATATTAACTGTACTATTTGCAAATTTAATTTGGTCTTTAGGTGTGTGAAAAT
>JBILPR010000485.1:0-2925 GCA_044373795.1 Algoriphagus sp.
GAATCGATAAAAAAATTTGATTTTTCTCATCCCAAAAAGGTGGTAAGTAATTAATTTCTTGATGAAACCTGTTGTATTCAGCCTTCTTGCTTTCAAACGATTCATGTTCAAATTGATAGTTCTTCACTTTCCTTTCCGCATTCAATTGGCTCCGATTGGATTTGGAAAACAATTTATTATCCACTATGTCATATATGAGGAGCTCATTATCAACTTGACTGGAAAGCATTAATTGATTTTCAAACATTCTTAAATAAACTCCGTGAAGTGTGCTTATAGTCCTTCCTGATATTGTTACACTCATAGTGTAATCCTTAAATCCATTAAATAAATTTAAGGGTATTGATTTAACTTCATGTTTTTCAAGGTCAAGAATCTCCAACTCATAACTTTTTTCCAATTTTTTCAAAATCAACAAATATACTTGGTCAAAATCAGGGTTAACCAAAGCACTTGGAATACGTACTTCTCCACCTTTTTCTAATCCCAATGAATAATCTTTATAATTTATAGTCCTTATCTTTTCACCTTCTAAATTAAAAATTTCGCTTTTGTTCATCCCTTTTATGACTATATGTTTTTCATCTTGAATACTTATAAAACTGACAAAATCCCCAGTACCATTTGGCCCTTCTTTTTCAAATGGGATTTTTCTCTCCAACCTTAGTTCATCCAAATTGATTTGCTCTAAAGCATGGTCGGTATCGTTAAAATTATATAAGTAATTTTTATCGACACTGATATCAGACCCTGTAATATTACTATTAGTATAAATAATTTCATTATTTCCAACAATAAGTAAGGTGTCAATAGAAATTTGGACATCGTTAAAACAACCAAATTGATGCTTACCGGGTTTTTCTGAACAGGATACACTTAAAAGAAGAAATAAAATTGTAAATAATCTCATAAACAATAAAATAAATGAATAGGCCATTTCACAACGTGAAACGACCTACTCAACCATGTGTAATTAAAGATTCAAAATGAAAGTTTACGCTACAGCTCCAGAACACGTACCCGCTCCTCCCTCACACCATTCTCCCAATGCCAGCCATGCTTGTTCATCGCTTGAATAGTTTGCTGTCCATGAACCTGGTCCCATAGTACATTGGCAACTGTATCTGCGACCACCTGTAATCTTCTTCATCTGATTTCTCCCCAGTACTTCTTCGGAAGTAAGCTGGAGCATTTCTAAACTTAACTTTTTCATGTTTTTAAAAATTTATAAGATATTTGATACTCCAGACATTAAGGTCACCAAGAGCTTATGACCATTCATCGCGATAGAATATTTTTGGTTTTAGTTTGATATTAACTTTGGTTTTAAAAAATGGTCATTCTTATGGTTTTAATTTTATATGATTCGAATTGATCTTTCATGTAAGGATTCCTAATATCCTAAAGGAGATCATCTTGCCATAGTGCTTGGCAATAATCCGAAGACAGGTAGTACCACAGTCCTTTGAGTCGGATTGTTTGATAAAAGGGAAGGCGGTTTTCAAATTTCTATTTTAATTTTACTATGCTAATAATTAGATTTTTTTTATACCAATTATCAAGTTCTCTTTTAGTTTATTCATGCTATTCTTTCTTAGAAATTAATCAATATTTTTAATGTCTAAGACTAGAAATCCGAGTTCATCATTGAAATTTTGATAAATCCAAAGTTTTCCGTTTTTTACAAAGTATGTCCCCGATTCGGATGATAATTCTGGAACTTCTACTTCATATTTAATATTGAATTGAGAATCAAAAATTGTCAAATAGACGTTTGTAATTAGAATTTCTGGAATAAATTCGCCTTCTTTTTTAATATCAGAAAATCTTCTTATTGCCGATAGACGATAAAAGATTTTTTTACTTTTGTCCCAAACAGGGGGAGAAAATCTAACTTGCTCAAGAAATTTTTGGTATTTTTTACTCAACATTTTAGAGGAAATAATTTGTGTTCCCAAAACATTCTCCGCACTTGTTGGTGTTAATTTAGGAAAATACTCGATTGTTTCTATTGTCCTTAAAAAAGTGTTATACAGGATTAAATTGCTGGAATATTCGTGACTTATAAGTATCACACTATCTGCAACAGAAATGTAGACCATAGGATCCAGAAAAGAATAAGAATTTTGGTCATTGATTTCCAAAACATAACCACTGTAGGAGTTATTTATATCTATATCATATCTTGAAATTGAATTATCTAATGTGTCAAGAATATCAAAAAAAACTTCTTTATTTTTCTCTTTGTAGCTTATTCCAAACATATTAGCTCCTATCATTATACCTATTCTTGGAGTTAAACCAATTTCTTTTCCAGTTGAATCAGTTGCATTTTTCCACTCAATTTTCTTTTTCAATTCCCCAAACATATCATATATGCCAGAATTGGTTGATGAATTGATAAACAAACCTCCATCTTTCAAGACTTTTATATTGGACACATTATCACCTGTTCCGTTGGGGCCTTCCTTCAATAATGGGATTTTTGTTCCCACTACTAGGCTATCGAGAATTATCTCATCAATGGAATGATCAAATGAGTTATATATAAAAAGAGAACTTGCATCATTCCCTAAATCGGATATTGATATTTTATTGCTAAGATCAATTGGCTTGTTCTTTGAATTTATTATAACTGTATCTATGGTGTACTTAATACTTTCAAATGAAGTGTCTAGGCTGGACCTACTGCATGAAAATAATAAGATTGATCCAATTAAGTATAAATAGTTTTTCATAATTTTAATAGAGGTAGTTAAAATTAATTTTAACTACCTCTTGAAATTTGTATGGATTATTTAATTTAATCAGGGCTTTATTATTGGCCTCGCCTTACATAATCCTTGATCACACCAGTCTTGTGAACTGTTACATGGACATGCAAAAGAGCATTGGTTGATACCTGACCCACATCCTGAACCCCCA
>JBILPR010000146.1:0-10222 GCA_044373795.1 Algoriphagus sp.
CGGCAATTATATTCACGTTATAAGAAACTGCGAGGTCACTCATTCGACTTACGATCTCGTCTGTATAGTCTGCAAGATTACGGATTGCCTCGGAGGCATCCATATCGTTGAACTCGGCCAGCAAAGGCGCATTGAAAAACTCCGGAAGAAGGCAAAAGTCAGATTTGTACCCGGAAATTGTATCCACAAAAAACTCCACTTGCTGCATCAAATCATCGACATTGGAGAACCGACGCATTTTCCATTGCACCAATCCCAGACGAACAATTGACTTCTTATTACCGATTAGTTTTTCGTCTTTCTCATAATAGATATTGATCCACTCCAGCAAAGTTGCATACGCCCTCGAATCAGTATCCGAAGGCAAATACTTGGTGATTACTTTTCTAACGTGGAATTCATTAGCCAATTGAAAGGAAAGCACCGGATCAAAAATCTCCTTGTTTTTGACCAGATCAATGTATTTCCGAGGGGTCATTTCATCGGCATATTTGGAATATCCGGGGATCCTGCCTCCAGCAATGATTGAACGTAAGTTCAGGTTTTCGCAAAGTTCTTTTCGCGCATCATAGAGACGACGTCCGATTCGCATCCCTCTGTAATCAGAATGCACAAAAACATCCGTACCATATAAGGTGTCACCATCGTCGTCGTGGGTGTCAAACTTTCCAAAACCTGTGATTTGATCGTAGGTATGATTATCTCCAAAGCGGGCATAATCCACGACCAAACTCAAAGCAGCAGCGACCACTTTGCCATTGTCCTCAATGCAAATCTGACCTTCCGGAAATGCCTTAAGTTGATTCTTTAGTTCTTCTTTGGTCCAGGCTCCACCCTGATTTTTATAAATTGCGACCATGATTTCCCGAATATCTTCATAATCTGAAAGCTTGATATTCCGGAGTCTAAGTCTGTGTTCAAGTTCTTCTCTTTGCTTACTCATAGCGCAAAATTAACCAAATTCAATCAAATATTTTAAATCCTTAAACCATCAAGGGCTGGAACCGAATTATATATCGATTTGAAACAGTTATTAAAATTAAATTAGTTTTGATCCCTACCCACTTAAATAAAGGATCGGAATTTCGACAAAGTGCAGCGGATTTTTAGGGGGGAAGAATCTATGAAATAGTAAAAGATTAAACCATAAACTTATTTGTTTGAAGTGAAAAATCCGAGTTTATCTTAAGCCCAATCGGACAATTTTTAGGGCTCTTTATTCTCTCATCTCTATTTTCAGAGTGTAAAATAGAAACAACAAAGGACTCATCCTCCTATGCCCGAACTTATGGGTTCTCAAACAATCAAAAATTCCTTAAAAGTAAGTTTTCAATGCGAACTTGGGAAGAAGAAGTGGAAATCCCTTTTCCTCAAAGAGATACACACCTGAGATCGGGATTTGAAAATCTAATTAAATAGCCTATTTTTCGAATTAAAGTGATTTGTTGCAAAAGTGCCGTTGGCCATTCATGAAAAAGCTTGCTTTCATTTTCTTATTTTTAATTAGCTGGTCTGCTCAATCGCAGAGTTTTTACCGATACCGTTTTGAAGAGCCTTGGTCTTTTTCTGCCAGTATTGGTGCGACTCAATACTTTGGAGAGCTTTATTCATTTTGGAAATACAATGAAGGAGTTCAGCCGGATTGGAATGCTAATGTTGCATTTCACTATACATTTGGGACTCACCTGAGAGCCAGAGGAGATTTCTCTTATATAAAAATGTCAGGATCTGATCCTCCATCAGATCCCAGAAGTAACAGACCTCCGAGAAATCTTAATTTCCGAGCTCAAAACTGGGAAATGACGGGGATAGTTGAATACTATTGGCATCCGGTAAAAGTGCCAAACATCCACCGTCCGCTTTGGAATCCTTACATATTTTTTGGTATTGGGATGTCCACCAATAATCCGGAGACCATACTCCGCGGCGAATGGGTGGATTTGCGCCCGCTTCAGCTTGAGAATAATCCCTATGAACGGTATATAATCACTTTCCCGATGGGATTGGGCTTTAAATACAAGCTCAATGTTTATATGGATTTGACCTTCGAGGGGAATTACAGATTCACGCTGACAGATTATATGGATGATATCTCGGCTTATAATGTCAGTGAATTTTACCTCGATTTAGTCGAAGATTATGGAGTAAATGGCGATGGCCCAAATCCGGACCGACTGAGACTTGCTATCCGAAATCCAAGTTTTGTAAATGATTTGGGTGAGCCGGATGTTGCCAAAATCCTAAAAAATGGCGGACGAGTCCGAAGAGGATCCGGACTCACCCACCGATATGATGGTTATATGACTGCAAACGTTGGCCTGGAAATACATTTCTCAAAAGATATATTTGACAACTGGATTTTCAGGAACAGAATTTACGAGAAGTCATTCCGTTTTTGGTAATCAGACTTTTATACTCAATACGGCCAGTTCACTTTTGTATAATACTGTCTCGGTAGTGCCGACTTGGTATGCAGGACTTTTTTCATGATGACCCGAAACGATTGCTACCCAATTGATTTTTTGGGAGTCAGCAAATTCGATAATCCCGTTTTCGACATCAGTATGATTGTAGATTTCCTGGTGGAAATTGATTTCTTCATTCCCCTTTTTGAATTTTACGATTCCCTCCTCTGCAATTTTTGACTGCATAAAATTTGTCGGGGTATTGACGAAAAGAAGATGAATACTTGGTTTAAATAACTTCAATAAGGGCTTCACTTTATCAAAAGCTAACTTGGCATCTTCATCAAAAATTGAAGCAAATGCCAACTTTCTAAAATCATTCCCATCCAATGCATGCTTCACAGCTAAAACAGGGCAAGATGCTTTCCGAAGGACTTTTTGAAGCGTGGAGCCAATAAATTTACCTTCCACGTAGCCTTTTCCATAGGCCCCCAAGACGACTAGATCCGCCTTAGACTCATAAATCACCCTGAGGATCAATTCATTAGGGACGCCGATTCTAAAAATAGTTTCGATAGGAGCTTTTGCCGGTGCAATGGACGATATATATTCCGGGAGTACATCGATGGCCTCTTGTCTTTCCTCGAGAAGTTTAGGATGCTTTTTCTTAGCATCCTCGGAAAGTAAATCCCAATCAATCTCAGAAGGAATGACCGTGACACAGACGATTTTGGCTCCGGACTTGGCACTGATTTTCTGGGCAGTTTTGAGTGCGGCCACAGAATAAGAAGAGAAATCAAAGGGAACAACGATCGTTTTCATGGCTTTTCTTGCTTAAAGTTTGAACACCAATTTCAACATTTGTCCCAAAAAAAAAACTGACAGAAATCAGTTTGCAAAGTGATAATAATCCGAACCTATAAATCAAGTTCCATTTTGACATCACATCGACAGTACTTACCTGCTTCCGGGACAAGAGAGGTAAATCCTAATTTCTCATAAATCCTAAGAGCTGGTTTCAGCTTGGTATTGCTATACAAAATAACTTTTCTGGCACCCATTTCTTTGGCTTTCTCCAGGATTGCTTTACCCAAAATCATCCCCACTCCTTTCCCCTGAGCGATTGGAGAAACACCCATTTTGATCATTTCAAAGGAATCTTCACCGGTTTTGTAGAGCGCTACCGTTCCGACTATCTCCTCTCCCAACTTCGCAAAAATGATCGTACCTCCCGGGTTGACGATCACTTCTTCAGGACTTTCAAACTGAGCAATATCAAACGGCTCCAGTGAAAACAACTCCTCTATCCAGGCAGTATTGATGGATTTGAAATGAGGATTGAGTTCTGGCGAATACGGGAGAATCTGAATTTGATCCATTTTTGAAAGAGAAATTAGGGGATTGAGTCCCTAAAAGTAAAAAGAAACGATTAGCTTAGAAATAGAAAATAGACCTCAAACTCATGAAAGTAAAAAATCTGCTTATCGCCTTCGCGCTCATTTTGTCTTTTCCTTTTTTAGCAAATGCTCAGACGCCTGAGGAAAAGTTAAAAGCAATGGGGCTTGAAATCCCCGAGGTAAGTCAACCCATCGCAAACTATGTCAAATGGAGACAAGTAGGAAACTTGCTCTACCTCTCGGGCACTGGACCAAAGATATACGGCAAAGTCGGGGCAGATCTCAGCATTGAGCAGGGATATGAAGCCGCCCGAGCTACCGGACTGGAAATCATTGCCGTGCTCAAAGCAGCAACTGGTGATCTGAGCCGCGTTAAGCAGTTTGTAAAAGTATTGGGAATGGTCAATTCCGCACCTGATTTCACCGCTCACCCGAAAGTGATCAACGGTTTCTCGGATCTGATGGTCGAAGTATTTGGAGAAAAAGGCAAACACGCCCGATCAGCAGTTGGAATGGGGTCACTTCCTAACAATATGGCTGTGGAAATCGAGGTGATTGTGGAATTGGAGGATTGAGGATGAAGTATTTATTAATCCTGCTTCTTTTTCATTTCAATCCAGATCAGGAAATTAAGCAAAGCATCAACCCGGATGACTTAAAGTTTAGCGGATTAGACTTCAATTCTGAGAAAGAGTTGATTTGGAAAACTCTGGGCAAAGTAGAAGAAAAGCGAGTTTACTACGAATGTGGTTTCTTTTCAGAAGATGGGCAGGGAAAAGCCTTTTTTGAATTAAACTATCCATCCGCTACTTGGATAGGAAATGACGAGGAAGGCTATTCTCTCGATAAAGTAGTTTTTGACCGGAAAGGACAAGTAACCCTCAATTACAAAAATCTTGTCTTTTCTGGTAAAACGACGCAAAAGAAACTAGAGGATCTTTTCAATCAGGAATCCGAACCAATAGTAGTATCAGGAAGAGAAAATGAAAATCTGGAATGGATTGGATTGCCTTTCGAAAACAGAGATGACGCATGCCACTTTTACCTCAAGGATGGAAAGCTGGCAGAGTTTGAATATTGGACTCCTTGTTAGGAAAGAATCTTAAAACAAACTTCCCTGAGAAGCATGTCCTTCCAGATCCAGCAGAGATCGCTTTCTGTCAAGTCCTCCCGCATAGCCGGTTAGTTGCCCGTTTGTACCGATGATGCGATGGCAGGGCAAAACAATCAAAATGGGATTTGCACCAATGGCAGCTCCTACTGCGCGGATGGCTCCGGGATTGCCCAATTTTTTGGAAATTTTCATGTAAGTCGTCGTCTGTCCAAAAGGAGTTTCATTCACAGCCAACCATACTCTACGCTGAAAATCCGTCCCTCCCAGCCCGATTGGCATGTCAAAAGTCGTTCTCACTCCGGCAAAATATTCCTCCAGCTGCTGCACGGTGCCCAACAAGACTTGATCCAAAATCTCTCCGTCAGTTTCCTCATCGGTAAACTTAAGCTCCGAAAGACACCCTTCACAGGAGTTGATTCGGATATTGCCAAAAGGAGAAGCGATTATGGCCATAGGAGAAAATTGGTTAATTGGTTTGGAACAGAATATATATTTATTTCCATTGTATTTCACGGAGCGAGGTGAAGCCTATTTTAACAATATTTCTAGTATGTCTCAGATTTCAACTCATTGCCAGGCGATATTTCCAGACTTCCCGAATTTGCTCTGCTTCTACTTCAAACGGAACGTAGATGGGATTGGCTGAGCAAAGCAAAAGTTTCCGTGCCTCTTTGATCTGATTGTAGGCGATTTTGAAAGTAACACCATCCTGCTCGGTCACGATTACATAGCGCTCCCCATCTTTGATTACAGTCCAGTCGTCCATGTATTCGCAGACGATCCAAGCCCCGTCGGGTATAGGCAACATGGAATCTCCGTCCACCTGAAAAACCCGGTGCTTCTTATCCATTGGGAGAAACGGCAAGGCAAATCGTGGCAACTCCGCAATAAACTCAGGATCTGAAAACCCTGCCAAGTAACTCGCCTTGGCTCGCTGCGAAACCACTTCAATCAATTCTCTCCCCTGATCATCGACGGTGGTTGCGAGGATTCGAAGATTTCGGCCACGCAGAAACTGATCCGTCTCCAGGAGTTCGCGGAGTTTGTATTCAGTATAAGATGAGAGATCCTCCTTCACGAGAATATCCAGGGAGACGCGCAGATAATCGGAGATTTTCACCAACGTCTCAATTGGAGGGTTGATATTCAGCTCGTATCCGGCAAGCTTGGATCGGGAGATACCCAGGGCTTCAGCCAGGACTTCCTGAGTCAGGCTTTTCTTTTTCCGGAGGAATTTGAGATTGGTCTGGACTAGCATTTCAATTCTGAAAGAGTTTTCGCTTAATTATTGATTGGTTTTTTAGAGTTGACCGAGTGTAATCAGTTGAATTTCTGAAATACGCAGAAGTCGTTTATCATTGGTAATGAATTGTCTGCAATCTGATTCTAGCGCGACAGCAAGCTGCAGTGCATCCATAGCTTTCAAAAAATCATATTTGCTTCGCAAAATAGCAGCGCGATTCGCTATAGGTTGGGTGATTTCTATCAAAGGAATTCCCAGTCCGTCAAGAAGATCTTGGTACTTTTCTATCAAATCTAACCTCTCTGTCTTTTGCGGCATCACGCTGAATTCCATCCAGGTAATGACACTGGTTATCAACTGATCATTTCTCGCAATACTGCTTAGGAAAAAGTCCTGAACCTGCTTCCCATAGGATTCACGAGATTCCACAAGATAGATGAAGGGAGAAGTATCAACAAACAGTTTCATGATCAAAGTCTGTCACTTGCCCTGAGTTGATTGATGTATTCCTGTGCATCCGCCTCCCAGACTCCCTTTCCTGTCCCTGTAAATTTCCCTAAAGCATCTTTTGCTAACTTCAAGCGATCTGCTTGCTTTAGCAATTCCTGAAGTACTTTTTGAAGATCTTCAGGATCTAAGGCCCTGATTTCCTGAATTAAAGTCTCGACTTTAGACATGGCTGATTTTTTTTTAATTTAACAGACTTTCTACTTACAAATTACGCTTTTTATCTCTTCGAAGATTTAAGATTCAGATTGTTGTTCATTGAGTGTCGGACTTTTTAAACTTAGATACAATGGAAATACCGTAGAAATTAAGTCTCGAAAGCGGGACGAAATATTGACTCATTCTCTTCAAATTTTTCCCGACACTCTCCGCCACTTTCCAAATTTTCCCAATCCAAATATAAAACATATGCTTAAATTATAAACAGTAAAATGTCAATTATATCAACAAAAGGAATGGAAGAGCGAAGGAGTATCGTGCACATGGATCTGGATTCCTATTTTGTGTCGGTGGAGCGGCTTTTTGACAGCAGGCTGAATGGCAAACCGATCCTGATCGGGGGATCCGGAGACCGGGGAGTGGTCGCTTCCTGCAGCTATGAAGCGCGGAAGTTTGGCGTGCACTCGGCCATGCCGATGCGGACGGCGAGGCAACTCTGTCCAGAGGCGCTGATCATTCGGGGAGATTTTGAGAAATACAGTCAAAAATCCCATGAGATCACCGAGATCATCCGCGAGGAAGTCCCGCTTTTTGAGAAGGCGTCCATCGACGAGTTTTACATCGATCTTACAGGAATGGATCGGTTTTTCGGATGTTTTAAACTTTCGCAGCAGATCCGCCAACGCATCATCAAAGAAACAGGATTGCCTATTTCTCTGGGCCTGTCTGGGAACAAAACCGTATCCAAAGTCGCGACCGGAGAGGCCAAACCCAATAATGAGAAGCAGATTCCTTTCGGAGAAGAAAAGCCATTCCTCGCTCCTCTCTCCGTGCGCAAAATCCCCATGATCGGTGAGAAGACGGCGCATATGCTTTATAATATGGGTGTGAAAAAAGTCCATACGCTCCAGCAGATGCCTGCCGAACTGCTCGAAGCGACCTTTGGAAAAAACGGAAATATGATCTGGGAAAAGGCCAACGGAATCGACCTGTCTCCGGTCACGCCTTACTCGGAAGCCAAGTCGATCTCCACCGAAAACACCTTCGAGCAGGATACGATTGACGTCCGGATGCTGGAAGCCACGCTGATCGCCATGACTGAGCAACTCACTACCAAGCTTCGCCAAAACCGCCAACTCAGCGCCTGCGTGAGTGTAAAGATCCGCTACTCGGACTTCGATACACATACGGTACAGCACCGGATTCCTTACACTTCGGCGGATCATACGCTGATCCCGATCGTGAAGGAGCTTTTCCGCAAGCTCTACAACCGTCGCTTACTCATCCGCCTGATCGGAGTGAGATTCAGTTCGCTCGTCTATGGCAATTATCAGATCAATCTCTTCGAAGACACGCAGGAGCAGATCAATCTCTATCAGGCGTTGGACAAAATCAACACCAAGTTTGGAGACAAAACCGTCTGCCGGGCAGTGGGGATGAGCGTGGGGAGAAGGCGATTTAATCCGTTTAACGGGATGGCGGTGTAGGAAATGGGAGTTAGGATGAAGTGAATGGTATTTTTCTTTTTCGATGATGTATCTTTAAGTGAGATGCCAGAAATATCAAGATTCTACGGGATCATTATTCGCATGTACTTTCAGGATCATAATCCTCCACATTTTCATGCCGAATACCAAGGAATGAAAGCAGAGTATGACATTAGAACATTAGACTTATTGGCAGGGAATCTTCCCAACCGTGCTCATGTTCTGGTTTTGGAATGGGCCTCAAAACATCGGGAAAAATTGATCGAAAACTGGAATAAATCTCAAATTCCTACCCAACTGGAAAAGATCGAACCATTAGACTAAAAAAAATGAATGAAGTAGTCGAAATCAAAGTATTGCAAGATTATAGAGTTTGGCTTCGCTTCCAAGATGGGGAAGCAAAAGTAGTCAATCTCAGACCGTTCATCGGCAAAGGATTTACCGCTGAGCTGATAGACTATTCAAATTTCGAAAAAGTATTTATTGAACCCGGCGGGGGGATAGCTTGGGAAAACGGCTATGACTTTTGCCCTAATTTTTTGAAGGAATTAAAGGGAGAAAAAATAGAGTTGGCTTAACGTTTTTACTTTTTAGATTTTTATCAAAATTCAGAAAACTCTTCGAATACAGCCAAGAGCAAATCAACCCCTATCAGGTACTCGATAAGTTGAATGTAAATACGGGGACAAAACCGTCTGCCGGGCCGTGGGGATGAGTGTGGGAAGAAAGCGATTTAATCCGTTTAATGGGATGGAGGTGTGAGAAAAGTAGCTGCTTCAAAAGACAGTAATCAAAAAGAAAGTGGGCTGTGAGGACACATACCACGGAAACGGAATGGAGGTGTGAGAGAGGTAGCATGAAACATACAGATAAAATCGTTTCTGGTTAGGAGTATCTTGTAAAATCTGCCTGAATTCTGTTACTGCAAACATTGGTTAAACACCTCATTTGAAAAGCAACAAAAAAAAGATGGGAAAGCTCTAAAAGTGCTTCCCACCTTTGATTTTTATTTATTTCAATGTTTTCATGAATTTTCCACTACGGGTTTAAATATTAATCCTTGAAAATATCGATTCACTTTTTGCATTATACTTTTTTTGCCTCTAAATACCTGATCACTTAAAATGAAGAATAAAATGAAGATTCCGAAGGGAAGCATTAATATTATTGAGAATAATGCAATTGTTATTAATAAAGAAGGTATAGTTTTCATGTTTAGTAAATTTTATCCTAAATAGTAGGCAATATAAACCGCTGCTTGACAAGCCTCACTTAATCCAGTAGAATAAGATGCACATTCTTTCATTAAAGCATCTTTAATTTCTTCTCTCGTTGGAGGCACAGAGTTACTTACTCGAAGATTTGAATATTCCATTGATTCCAAAATTAATAGCTTTTCTATAACTTGTTCGTAAAGATTTTGGAGCTCATGGTCACTGTTTAATTGATGGACCTTCCCATTATTTAGAGCTTTGTAATTTTCTAAATGAATAAAAAAACAGTGCTTTAACCTCTTCTTGCTTTAAATTTTCCGAAAGATTAACTCTTAAGTTTTTCGAATAACTTATTTTCTCAATTTAGGAGTAATAATTTTTTCATTTTCTCTTTTTTTAAAATTAGTTTTTGAAATCCACGACAATAAATTAACTATAAACTATTAATTATTTTAGTTCAACCTACCATTTTGGTGTTAGAAGGTTGGTAAATAGATGGTTAGAGTTTTATTAGTAAATTACATATATTTTTTGTGGGTATAATTGATTTTGTTTTTTCGGTTTAAACTTTCAAGCCTTCTTTTATAGGTTATGAAGGCTTAGTGAGGCTTTTTTTGGTTTCTGTTATTGGAATAAACTCCAGATAGTTTAGTCCTATCCCTGGCTACTTAAGTACCGTAAAGTAGTTTTCCCGAT
>JBILPR010000486.1:0-2918 GCA_044373795.1 Algoriphagus sp.
GGCTTTACACCGATTGGTTGCTTCCAAAAGGAACGACTTTCCTGGCAGAAAAACTTGGACTCTCAGTTGAGGAAGCAGAAGCAGCGATTAAAAATCATATTCAGGTTTGCTACGATGTTTGTCATTTTGCTATTGTGTATGAAAAGCCGGCTGAGACTTTTGCCAAATTCAAAGCCCATGGAATACAGGTTGGAAAGATCCAGATCAGTGCTGCACTTAAGCTGTTTATCCCAAGTGAGGCTGCAAAAAGAGCAACTCTCCGACGCAGTCTTCAGCCTTTTGCAGAGTCCACTTATCTGCATCAGGTCGTCGGAAGGGATAGCAACGGAGTATTAAATATGTATCCGGACTTGCCGGTTGCGCTGGAGAAACTTGCCGAAGCACAAGAGGACGAATGGAGAATTCATTTCCATGTTCCGGTATTTCTGGATAATTACGGCACTTTTTCCTCGACTCAGGCCGATATCGTAACCGTCCTCAAGGAGATTATTGAGAATCCTTCCATCACCAAACATCTTGAGGTGGAAACGTACACTTGGGAGGTTTTGCCGGAAGACACCAAGCTGAGTTTGGGAGAATCGATTTCCCGTGAACTAGGCTGGGTGATTACTAATTTAGAGTAAAATAATTACCCCAAATAATGCCAGTGTCATTTTAAGGGACGGAAGACAGAAGACGGGAGACCGAAGTGGCCTAAATGAGAAGTTTACAAATCCTTTGATGCTTTATCTTCTTTAACACTAGAAAAGAGGATATACACATAGAATAATATGAAAAAGACGGTTGTCCTGAATTTAGTTGCACTTTCTCCCCGAGTGATCGGTGAGCATACTCCCTTTCTGAAAAAATGGATTGAGAAAGGAAAGCGTGCTGTCGTGGAACCCGTGTTGCCGGCTGTGACTTGCTCGGCTCAGTCTGTTTATCTGACTGGAAAATGGCCTTCGGAAAATGGAATCGTCGGAAATGGCTGGTACTTCAAAGACGAATGCGAAATCAAATTTTGGAGGCAATCCAATCATTTGGTTCAATCTCCAAAAGTCTGGGATGTATTAAAAGCTGAAAATCCTGATTTCACCGTCGCAAACATGTTCTGGTGGTACAATATGTACTCAACCTCAGATTATGCAGTGACACCAAGACCGCTTTACCTTCAGGATGGTCGAAAAATGCCCGACTGCCATTCCCAACCTATGGAGCTTCGGGAGCGATTGCAAAAGGAACTCGGACAATTCCCCTTATTTTCTTTTTGGGGGCCAAAAACTACGATCGAATCAAGTCGCTGGATAGCCGAGGCGGCCAAGAAAGTCGATCAATGGCATAACCCTACTCTAAATCTGATTTATATCCCACACCTGGATTATGGACTTCAGAAGTATGGAATTGACTTTGACAAAATAGGTAGAGACCTTCGGGAGGTTGATGACTTGGCCAAAGACCTGATCACCTATTTCGAAAACCAGGGAACTCAGGTTTTGCTGCTTTCAGAATATGCAATAACATCAGTAAGCAAACCCGTTCACTTGAATCGGATTTTCAGGGAAAAGGGCTGGATTCAGGTGAAGGATGAATTGGGCAAAGAGACGCTGGATGCCGGTACTTCGGAAGTTTTTGCAGTAGCAGATCACCAGGTTGCTCACATTCATGTAAATGATAAGTCCATCCTTAAGGAAGTAAAAACCCTGCTTGAGAAGACTCCCGGTGTGGAAAAAGTCCTGGACGAAGAAGGAAAGAAAGCCCACCACATCGATCACGAACGCTCAGGCGATTTCGTCGTGATTGCCGATGCGGATTCATGGTTTACGTATTATTTCTGGTTGGACGATGCCAAAGCGCCCGACTACGCAAGATGTGTGGATATTCATCGGAAACCAGGTTACGATCCTGTGGAATTGGTTTTGGATCCGAAAATCAAGTTTCCGCTGGTGACTGTCGGTTCCAAAGTGCTGAAGAAAAAACTTGGTTTCCGCTACCTAATGGATGTGATTCCTTTGGATGCAACTCTGGTGAAAGGGGCACATGGACGGGTCAGCGAATCTGACTTAGATAAACCTGTTTTTGTTTCGCAGGACAAGGCACTTTTAGAATCCGAAAAAATCCAACCGACGAGTGTTTTTGATCTGATCATCAGAGCAGTAAATAGTTAAAAAGAGTCAAAATTCAGAGCATTCCTTTTTCCTAAGTTTTATTTCATTTTCTTCGTAGCAAACTTATTTTCTATGAAGAAGCTGATCCTGATTCTCTTATGTCCCTTGATTTTTTCCTGCGAAAGTGAAAACCAACAAGAATCCCAAATTGAGTTTTCCTACACCATTGATACCGTCTGGGTAGATTCTAAAGACTTGTTATTAACAGTTGATGTAGGTCTCCGTACGGTGACTTTGGATCCTGCAGAGCGCTACTTATACTTTTACAATGCGACAGAAAAACGCCTGGATAAGATCAATTTAGATTCTTACGTATTAGAACGGTCTATTCAATTTGCCACTGAGGGACCAAATGGAATAGGATCTCTTTCGATATACGATATACATGTGACGGATCAGGAGGAATTTTATATTTCGTCTTTTGATGGAATCCGGAAAATGGATTCCTCAGGTAATCGCATCGAATTCTTGAATTGGGATGTGGAGGATTTTGTCTCCAAAAAAATTCCAGCCAACACGATTGCAAGTTTCAGTGGAGATTACGATTCAAAGGGGAATTTTTTTGCAGGAGTCTATGGAAAATCCCGTGGTGGAAGGTCCTCTGGAGAAGGTTTGGTGCTGATCGATTTGCTTAAGCGATCCTGCAAAACCTTAGACGTCCCACTATTGAAGGCTCTGGAAGGTTTTGAAATTGTACTTGAGGGTGAAAGCAACATAAGAAACGGAGATGAGTTCTATTTAAACTTGGTGGATGATCGCGTTTTGATCAGCATC
>JBILPR010000147.1:0-10197 GCA_044373795.1 Algoriphagus sp.
AGTGCCTGTGACCTTACCACTTCCCAATAAGACTGGACTGGAGCAGATACAGTGTTTATTTCACCTTTCTCATTTACACCATCCCCGACTACGCCACCTTCACGTCCTTCCAAAGTCATCTTATGCAAGCCGTGACGTACCGCGTTGAAGTTGGTACCCGATAGCATGGTGTTTCCGAGTTTGAAATCGATCAAGAATGAAAACTGAATGCCTTTGTAGTCGAATGAATTGTTCCATCCTCCAATCCATTTGGGAAGCGCACTTCCAAAATTGATCAGATCGGGAGTTCTTAACGGCAACCCGTTTGCACCAAATATTTGTCTTCCCTGAGCATCTTTTCTAAAACCGAAGCCCGCTATTTGTCCCATTTCCATTCCCACTATCTGACGCAATTCACCATTGAATACGTGCGTGCCCACTGTAATTCTTTCACCCGGTGTATCGGTCAAGAGACTAAGGACTTCTGTAATGTTGTAGGAGACGTTGAAGGTTGATTCCCATACAAAGCTGGAATTTTCCACAGGCACAAGGGTAAGAAGTGTTTCGATTCCTTTGTTACTGCTTTGTCCACTGTTGATAGAAGTATTCACAAAACCCGATGCATCTGAGATCTGAGCACTTACAATCTGATCTGTTGTGAGTTTTCGATACGCTGCTACATCCAGGCTCACTTTGCCTTGGAACATGTTCAGTTCAAATCCAACTTCTGTTTCAGCTATTCTCATTGGTCTGAGATCTGGATTGGGCAAGTTGGATCCATTAGGACCACCGACTGGCTGTCCACCAAGCAGGTTATTATTTATCCCATAAAAAAGTACATTGGAATAAGGTCCCACGTCTGCATCACTTCCCACTTCAGCATAGGCTACTCTTAGTTTTCCAAAGTTCAACCATCCTGCTTTTCCTGTATTTTCGGTAAAAACATAACTTGCCGAAATGGATGGGTAGAGGATACTTCGGTTTTCTTTCGAAAGTGTCGAAAACCAATCGTTCCTCAATGTTCCGTTCAGATACAACATCTTTTTGTAGGAAACTTCCGCCGATCCATAGAGTGAATTGACACCTCGCTCATTCAAATCATAGATTGGATCTTTTGCACGACCATTCTGAACTGTATAAAGATCTCTCACCACAAAATCAGTTACCTGCACGCTGTTCAAATCAGATCTCCGTGACATTTGATTTCCTCCGAAATTGGCATTTACTCCAAAATCCCCAAATTCTTTAGTCGCGTTGATCAAGAAGTCTAAGTTGATTTCTCTGAATCTTCTTGAATCTTGAGTATAAAGACCGTTTACAAAACCTGCAGGCGCTGGCGCACGGGAGGCCTGACCCGTAGGGAAGTTGTTGTAATCCTGATCTCTTGACCAATAATCCTGACCAACTCGTCCCTGAACAAACAACCAATCGGTCAGATTGTATTTTACTGCCACGTTTCCGAAAATCCTATCTCTTGTTATATTCTGGAACTGCTCTGCCAAAGTCCAGTAAGGATTTGTCCTGTTTCTGAATCTGGAATAAACAGCCTCATTCCCAGCTGCATCATATTTGTTCTCATCTAATACATTTAAAGGCATTGAATTAGCCATGTTATATAAGGCCACCGGAATGGTATTATCCTGGTTTCCAATGTTTGGCGGATTTTTATTCTCTTCATTCGAATAGTTAATATTTCCGCTGAAGGTGAACTTTGGGCTCAGATCGTATCCAAAACCCAGATTGATTGTTTTTCGGTTGTAAGAGTTGTTTGGAACAATTCCGGTACTGCTCAGATCGGAGAAAGAAAGACTCATTCCACCTTTGTCTCCTGATGAGGTGAGCGCAATTGAATTGGTAAGATTCTGACCGTTTCTGAAGAAATCATTGACAATTCCTCGTACAGGCTCATATGGAACAGTCACTCCGTTAAAAAGTACCTGAGTCATACCGGGTGAAAATTTCTCCCCAAAAGACCATTGGCCGGAAGTTGGATTTGCGGTGGTGGGTCTTATTCCCTGTTCGCCTTGACCATATTCATATTGATAATCCGTAAAATCTAGGGGCGTTTCATTGGTGTAGTTCAGGTTATACGTAATTCCGATTCCTTTTCCTTCACCTTTGGATTTGGTGGTGATCATGATGACCCCATCTTTAGCACGCGAACCATAGAGTGCGGCAGCAGCAGCTCCTTTCAAAATAGTCATGCTTTCGACGTCATCCGGGTTGATGCTTGAGAGTCCATCTCCTCCATCTGACGTATTTCCTCCACCTCTTACTCCGATTGAGCTGTCAGACGCGTTGTTTCCGGGATTTGTACCAAAGTTCGTATTATCAATAGGCACTCCATTCACAACAATCAGCGGGTTATTTTGACCAGAAATAGAAGATTGACCCCTGATTCTGATTTTTGAAGTACCACCCGGACCCGTCCCCAAAGAAGAAATATTTACGCCTGCTACTTTTCCCTGAAGGGAATTCATCAAGTTAGGAGTCCGGTTGATGGTAAGCTCATCAGATTTTACATTTGAAGTAGCGTATCCCAGACTTTTGGATGTTTTTTCGATTCCCAAAGCAGTCACCACGATTTCTTCCAGGTTACTTTCGTCTACTTCTAGCGTAACGTTGATGACTGAGCGACCCTGAACATTGATTTCCTGGGAGAGATAACCCACAAAAGAAAACACCAATACGGAGTTTTCATCGGCTACTTCGATCGTATAATCTCCGTTTGAATTGGTGACTGTGCCGGTTGAGCCTCCTTTGATAAGAATATTGACACCTGGAAACCCTTGCCCGTTTTCGTCTAAAACTTTTCCTGAAACCTGAATGTCTCTCAAATCAGCTTTTTTTACCATTGGAAAATAAAATCTTGCCGGGTTAGAATCAGAAGAAATTCCTGAATTCGAGCTTAATGATGCAGAATAAACGAAGTCCTGAGGAGATGGACCTGCGGTCCGACTTAGCTTTTTCCGGTAGATTACAAAAAAGCTCTGCGAAACTTTTTCGTACCTGAGATCCGTTGCCTTCAACAATTCTTCCAATCCCTCTTCCACAGTCGTGTAGTTTTTTGGAGCCGCTTTAATTGATGTGGATTCCAAGAGCTCATCCTGATAGGCGATCGAAACACTGAATTTTTTCTCTAGCAAATTAAATCCCTCTTGAAGGGATAAAGGCTCTTTGGAAGCCTCTTTGGAAGCACTGCGCTGTCTGGAGGAGGTGGAAACCTCGGCTAGTTGCCCGAAGGCAAGACCGGTAACCATACAGCTCAAACTGATCAATAGTAAAAGCTTTTTCATAGGTTTTAAAAATTTTGGGTTAATTGGTGAGTATTTTTTTTAATCACATAATGGTGTAATGGTCCTGGTCGTATCCAATTTCAATGTTGAAAATTTTGGATATCTGATTCATAAAGTTTCTTGCATCGGATATCGGCATGGTACCTGAAGCCGTCCTGTTCAAAGCATCCCTGTTTTCAACTATCACTTGTATTCCATAATTATCTTTAGCCATTTTGATAATCTCTGACAGTGTAGTTTTGTCGAGATGGAGCACGTTATCTGTCCAGGAAGTGTAATTAGCGGTATTTACTTTCTTCCTCTGGAATTGACTTTCTTTGAATTCTACCAGCTCCCCCGGTTCCATCAGGATTTTTCCCTCTTTCTTATCCATCGGGAAACTCAGAGTGACAAGACCTGAACTCAAGACTACTTTGGTTTCTTCGGATCGTGAATACATATTAAACTCGGTACCCAATACCTCCACGGAGATTCCTCTGGAAGTAATTACCCGAAACGGCTGATGATCTTTTTGATGAGTGACGGAGAAAAATGCCTCACCTTCTATCGAGACTTGTCTGGATGATTGATTTTTCCAATCTGTATCAAAAGTGACTTTTGTGTTTGAATTCAGAATAACAATTGAGCTATCCGGAAGACGAATCTCCATAGTCTCCCCAAAAGCTGTCTGATGTACGATTTCTGTGGAAGTACTTTTCCAAAAGAAAAAAGAGAAACTCATGAGAATCAAAACAGCGGCAGCATAAGGCCAATAAACCGCCTTCTTTGCTTGTGGTTGTGTGACAGAAAGTTTTGCGCTTGATTGAGATTGGATATTTTCTAAAAGTGTGGCAGACTCATGGGGTGATAGTAAAAACTTAGGATGGCCCATTTTTACTATTATGGACTTAGCAAGCTCAATCTCTTTCACTTTCCCGGGATGATTTTCACACCAACTCACCCACAACTCATCATTCTTAGGATCAGGACGCAATGCCCAATCCCTGAAATCAGGATCATTGATGAAATCTTCATAAGTAAAATTCAGATACTTTTTCCCGTTCAAATGCACAGCTATCAGATTGGTTGATAGTTATAAGAGTGGGCAGGATGCCATTCCTCACCAACATTTAGGAATATTTTTCAAAAATATTATTAAACCACTCACAATGAGATATTTAAATGTCTCAAGGCCTGAAAAGAGATGAATTTCCGGAAATTGAAAAAGATTAGTTTGGAAAGAAATTATATAAACATCAAAAAGGCCCCATCTGCTTTCGAAGACATTGAATAGCTTTTGAAATCAGGTTATGAGTTGACTCAAGAGAAATCCCCATGATACTGGAAGTTTGCTGGTAACTCAGTTCGTTAAAGTATTTTAAAAGAACTGCTTCGCGTTGTCTGCCGGTAAGGCAATTTATCGCGCTATTTAACTGCTTCAGTTTTTGCTCTTTTATCTGATCCGAGATCAAATTTTCCTCCCAGGAAGAATCAAATTCCTTAATGGTTTTGGAAAAATCAATCCCAAAAATCATCTTTTTTTTCTTAGTGAGTTTCTGAACTACGAGATTCCGAAATGATTTGAACAGGTAATAATTGACATGATTCAATTCAACCAAACCCTCTCTTCGGATCCAGATACCGGCAAACAATTCCTGTAAACAGTCCAAAACCAAATCCCGATCAAATGAAATATGCATCCCATAATTGAAAAGTTGATTTACATATTTTTTATAAAGAGTGGTAAATGCCAGGTTGTTCCCCTTTCGGATACTATTCCACAATACTTTATCATCAAGGGAAAGATCGGGGCTTGAAAGCGCCTTTTCACGATCAGGGAGGTTATATGGATAATCAGCATTTTCCAAAATATTATCCTTATTAAACAGATAATAAATTAGAAACTTTATGCTAATTATTCAAATTCAATATTTTATTCTTGACCCTAAGTCTGTCCAGAAGGATGGTCAATACCTTAAATCCCTCCCAATAAATTGAAAATCTCCTTACTAAAGCTACTTTAGTACATTCTCTATCTCCACACTATTCTTCTTTCTATTCCCCAAAAAAATCATTATACCAGCAGTGCCAAACATTAAAATCCCATAGATGGCCGAAGGAATTGTCATTTGAGAATTGCCTATTAATGTCGCGGCGATGGTGATGCCCAGAGTTCCATTCTGTATTCCTGCTTCTATCGAAACGGTCCTGCTTTGCTTATTGCTAAGACCAAGAAGTCTGGAGCTAAAAAAACCGATTAAAAGAGTTGCGATGTTTAAAGTCAGAGCTACCGGCCCAACTTGAGAAATATAAGTGAGGAGATTTTCTCTTTCCTTCAGAACCGCTGCTATCAGGATTATCACAAAAAACACAGCCGATAGCTTTCGAAAGGACGGCTCAATTTTATGCGCAAGAATTGGGAGTCTTCTTAAAATAATCATCCCGATCAAAACCGGAATTGCCGTGATCAGAATAACCGAAATCACTGTCCCAAATATATTGAGTTGAAACTCCTGTCCTCCGCCAGGCATAAAATATCGAATTGAAAAATTGACCAGAAATGGAATCGTAAAAACCGTGATCAGGGATGAAAATGCCGTCAAGGTGATAGAAAGGGCAGAATCGCCTTTGGCAAGATGAGTGATCAAGTTGGAAGTTGCCCCGCCTGGACAAACCGCCAGGATCATCAATCCCACCGCAAGTTCTGCTCGCAATCCGAACACTATAATCAATCCAAAAGCAACCAACGGAATAAATACTAGCTGATTTACCAAACCTATGGTGACAGCTTTTGGATAAAATAGAATTCGTTGAAAGTCTCCAAATGTGAGGGTAAGTCCCATTCCAAACATGATGAAAGCAAGGGAGAGCGGGAGAAATATTTCAGTGAGAATGTTTGATTCCATGGGTTGATTGGGTTTATTAATGTATGATTTAAGATGTATGATTTAAGATGTATCAATCTGAAATCATACATCTTAAATCTTATGTCTTATATCTAAAATCTTATGTCTTATGTCTTATATCTAAAATCTTATATCAAAGTATTCCTGCCACAAAAAACCCTGCATAAGTCCCAAGTGCATTTCCGAGACTCCCTACCAGCACGCCAGGAATAAGTAAATCCGGTCGATCCAAACTTTCAGCTGCTGCGATGGCAGTGGTAGTTCCGCCCACATTTGCCTGCGACGCCACTGCGATCACATCCCAGTCCATTTTAAATAACGTCCCGATTCCAAAAATTACCAGACCATGAATCAATACAGCCAAACCGACAAACAGGAATAAGGAAATGGCCAAGTCTCCGGATTGGAAAAGTGAATTGATATCGCAAAGAGTCCCGATTGTAGCTAGGAAAATCAGGATCAGAAAGTATCCGATTGTGTGGGCCTCGGAGAGCTTTTTGATTTGAGGTATCTGGGCTAATGCCAAAGCAATCGTAGTCAGAATGATGATTTCAGGCACTTGAGGGAAAAATTCATGAACAGTCTTTGAAACAAAGATCCCAAAAAATGCCATTCCAAATAGAGCAGAAAGTGAAGCAATGCTAATGGCCTGATCGGTCTTTTTGACGGAAGGCATATGCGTGGAAGACGCCAGTTTTTTCCTCGGGAAAAACTTTTGCAGGTATTTTGGCAGAATCAAGGTGGCAATAATCCATACGATTCCGACCAAATTATCAACTACGGTGCTGGCTGCATAGAGATTACCGCTTTCGTTGACTTTGTAGTGAAGCGCAACCGCGTTGAAGTTGATACTTCCGCCGATATAGGTTCCGGTAAACATCCCCGCTATTGCATTTGCTAAAGGACCGATTTCTGTTTGAGGGCGGACCAAAAACCAGGCTATCATAATTCCGACAATCGTTGCCAGGGAACCAATCAAAAACATGGTTAAAATTGGCAAACCCGCATTCCTCAGACTTTTCAGATCCACTTCAAGCAAGGCTATGAAAATACCCATCGGCGCCAGATAAACGAAAACTCCGTCATATACCGGGTGACCGGAAGTTGCAGTTGGGATTAATCCGAAATTGGACAGGATCGCCGCCATCAGAATTACAAGAATTGGAGTGCCTAAGGTCTTCCAGCCTTTGAATTTGCTCAGCCAAAAGGCCAATAGCACCAAACCACATAAGATTCCACTGACGTAAATCGGGTCACTCGTCCAAGCCATCAGGGAAAATAGGAAAAAATAATTGAGACACGATTACCTTTTAAAATTTCCGGAAATACTGGGTCATTCCTGGGGATTTTGAAGGCGGAAATAATTGCCTTCCGTTTTACTTTCGACTTATTACCAGGATAAGCCCCAAAATGAATTCCCAATTTTTTCAGTTCTAGTCTTGAGTTCAAAATCAGAATAAATCTTATACATCAGATTCTTATGTATATAATTTTTTGATATATTCGAATCAAACTTAACAACAATGTCCAACAGCAACCTGATCAAAGGAAGCCTGCAAACCATTATCCTCAAACTTTTGGAGGAAAATGAAAAAATGTACGGCTATGAGATCACTCAAAAAGTGAAAGAACTCACTGCCGGTGAAATTAAAATCACCGAAGGTGCGCTTTACCCTGCGCTGCACAAACTGGAGGCGGAAGGTCTTTTGACCACTGAAATCCAGCAGGTAGATAATCGGGTACGGAAATATTACAGCCTGACTAAATCCGGCAAAACCGAGGTTAGTTCTAAACTCGCCGAACTTCAGGCTTTTGTAGAAAATATGCAGCGGATTATTAATCCTGGATTGAAATCGGAATTCACTATTTAATCAACAAAATCATGGAAAGTTTATTGGAAAGAATATCCATTGACCCGGAAATAGTACATGGAAAACCTGCAATCCGAGGAACTCGGATTCTGGTCAGTTCCATTTTAGAATATTTGGCAGGCGGAGATAGCATTGAGGATGTTTTGACCGAATTTAAAGAATTGACTAAAGAAGATATTTTGGCTTGCCTGGCTTATGCTTCTAAAGCAATAAATCATAAAGAATTTCGGGTTCCTGCAGCATGAAGTTCCTTCTAGATGCAAATGTTCCTCCTTCATTAGCAGAAGAACTCCCTGAATTTGAAGTCTTTTTATCGAATTCATTGCCAATGGGAAATGCCTCCAAGGACTCCGAAATCATCAAGTTTGCACTTGAAAACGAACTTATCCTGATCACAAAAGATATTGACTTCTATTATTCTTTTATTCAGAGCAGGAAACCTCAAAAATTGATTCTAGTAAAACTTGGGAACATGAAAATCAGGGAACTTAGAAACTATTTCCAATCGAACAAGAAAAAGATATTACATCTCCTTGATGGAAATTCCATGCTGATTTTAACTCAAGACCAAATCCAAACCTTTGAATGATGAGAACTCTATCTCCAGAAGAACTTAAACTCGTACAGAAAGCAATTGCCTTGAAGGAAATTACTTCTGCTGAGGTTTTAATGGAGATTTATGACCATTATATCAGCCATTTACAGGAATTTCCGGAGGAGAAATTCACCGAACAGCTTTTTGAATTGGAGCAAAAGTTTACCTATGCTTATTGCCATGCGCTTCAATCAAAATTCAACAAATCAGCAAAATCAGAAATCGGAAAATTCCAATGGCAGGTCATCCGACAATACTTTTGCACTTCCAGGTGGATTTTTGCAGCCGGAATTCTAGGGATCATTTTTTATGTGGCAAGTCAGACACGATCCAATCAAGAAATTGGATTGCTAATTCTTTCTCCTTTGATATTACTGTCAGTAATGCTCTTTGCTTTTAATTGGAGAGTTTATAAAAAAATGCGCCCGATCAAGCAGACGTTCAAAGGGGTAAGGATTCCCATTCAAAGTTCCCTATCCACCCCATTTTCAGAGCGGATTTACTTACCGGTTTTACTGGCGCAGACCGTTGTTTCGATCCCGAAAATCTTTTCAATTGATTTTGCGCTTGGGCATTTTCTTCCGGCTATAGCAGGCGTTATGACCGGCCTCTTGACTATTTATATGCTATCATTATTGGAAGTTTGGAAAATCAAATCCAAAACAGCTTTAATATGAGAACACTTTCACCTCAAGAAATCACCCGAATCGATCAGCGGCTGGAAAGCCTGAAAATCAATTATCTGGAGATCTACCTTTGGCTGCGAAATCACTATTTCACCGAGTTGGAGAAAAACGCTATCTATGAATTTGAAGCTACTTTCGAGCAACTCAATGAGACGTTTGCTTGGTCGGTGGTAAAGAAAATGGAGAAAGACTTGAGGAAAATCACAAGTAAAAGAATCGCTCACTTGCAGTGGGATTCTTTGAACATTAAGAAGTTGAGATGGTGTGAGGTTGTGCTTGCAGCTATCTTGTTAATTGCTTTCCCGATAATTTACATCCAATTTGGCCTGATTGATCTGATGATCACACTGGGTATAATTAGCCTTATTTGTGCCATAGCTATTTGGTCATGGGTAGCAATTAAAAGCTCGCTTAATTATTCAATTACCAAACACAAACCTATTTCCTGCATCTCAGTTGAGCTTTTCGGAAGGATGGTCATGCCACTAGGCTCATTTTCTTGGCTTTTTTTTGGTGCTAGATGGATTTCAGAATATCACAATTTCTGGATTTTCGACCTGTTTTTCATAATCATTGTGATTTCTTCAACGATATCACTGTTCAGCATTACAAAGGTAATTTGGACTAAAAAATACAAATTAGCATGAAACTGACCCCGTCCCAAATCTCCCGAATCAACCAAAAGATCGCCTCGCACCGAGTCTATTACAATGACATCCGGACCGAACTGACTGACCATATCACCTGCAAAATCGAGACTGAGCTCAAGAAAGTGGATGAATTTGAAGGTTTGCTTCAAAAAACCCTGACAGAAATTAATCCTACCAAATTCCAGAGACAACTTATAATCTAAGCTCATCTAAACTCTGTAAAAGAGTTTTTTGG
>JBILPR010000148.1:0-10173 GCA_044373795.1 Algoriphagus sp.
CATCAATCAATCCTCCGCCCCGGATAATCAGACCAATTCCAGTTCCCATTAGTAAACCTCCGAATACTGCGATCAATACCTTGTCTTCAGTAACTGTGGGCACCTCCATGAAATGAAGAATAACCGTCAGCATAAAAATTGAAATGGCAGCTTGTACAGCGAAAGTTTTTCCGATTTTTTTATATCCCATGTATAAGAATGGGATATTGAGAGCGACCAAAAGAAGATTTAGATTTATTCCGTAGGCTAAATTGACCAGAATGGCAATGCCGGTCACTCCTCCGTCCAAAAATTTGTTTGGAAGCATAAATGCCTCCAATGCTATCGCAGCCAGAACTACTCCGCAAATGTTGTAAATCAGTGACGATGCTGAAAAAATTAATTTCCAATTAACGGATTCTTCTCTGGGATTCATTAAATAGTCTTTTGAAGGAATGAGTAATAAAGAATCATAACTTCCGAATATATTTTAAAAAGACTGTTTTATGCTATACCCCCGGAAATATTTTGGACCGAACGCATAAACGTCACAGTTCCAATTTTTTTTGAGTCAGGTGGTTTTAATAGCCGACTTGATTCAGTGAGGTAAACTAAAAGCTTGAACCTATAGTGTTTCCAACCTGTTTAATTCGAAGACTAGGAACTGTTCTTTCTGGAAATCAGAAAAATGAAACAAGTGAAGTTCAAACCAGAAGTTTTTAATTAACTATCAATCAATATTTTATGAACTATTCAGTAAAAATCAATAGCATCAAAACAGTAGATGAACTTAAGGGAGCCTGGAGCGATGATGATTTTAAAGAGCTTTTGAAAAAATTCAATTACGAAGATGCTGACAAAGTAAGTGCAAATGAATTGAAGGATTATTTGTACTTGGCGATTGCAGATTTTGAACCAAATGAAGCTGCCGCAATTCTTTTGGATTACCGACTTTCGGATAGCTTATCGGAGGGTCAGATCTCCAATATGTCGAATGAAATGGAGAGAGAAAAGCTTGCAGAAAACTATTCTGATATCTACATCCATCGCCTGCTTTTTGATATTAACCAACTTTTATTCAAGGCGTACAATGGCAAGTTTCCCAACTCAAAAGCAACAAGGGTGGAGTTTGAAGCGAAAGAAGTTCCTGACCACGGGACAGAATTCACGAAGGAAATAGCTCTGAAAGCATTGAAAGGTGCCCTTTCTGACAGGAGTTTGGTAAACAGATTATTTGGCGATCATCTGGAAAGTGATATTGCTTTCCCAGAGGCTGAAGGAATTGTTTGGGAGCTAAATGATAAAGGAAATCACCAGTATGATCTGGTGACTTCTGAAAACTGGATATCCGAGGAAGATTTTGTAAACGAGGAATATGAGTGCTCGTTCGTTCCTGCCAAAACACCTGATGAGGAAGATTGACGAAAGGTCCACAGACCACGGACGACAGCCGACAGCTACTCTAAATGGACTTCGAGCCCTTATTCTATTTTATTAATTTTAAGAAAGTAGAATGTCATTTTGCCCATAAAGTAAAACATAAAACCAGCCCTCTCGAGCTGGTTTTATGTTTTTTATTAACTCAGAATATGTATATCCGCAATCTTGGCACTAGTTTGTTTAAACGATTGAAAGTCCAGAAGAACGTTTATTTTGGATTTCTTCGGTCTTCGGTCATCGGTCTTCCAACCCGTTGATTAAATTAAATTCGCCTACAGGCAAAGAAGCGTAAATTCAGAATTTCCTATTTCAAACTCGTGGTCACTGTTGGAGCTACTTTGGTCCAAGGCGATACGTCCATTTTTCTTGGAGTTGGAAGGATCTCATCCAGGGTATTTCCATCGTAAACCCGACCATTCTTCACCACATGGGTGATTGAATTAGAATTGCGGATGTTTTCAAGCGGATTGCTTCCCATGATTACCAAGTCGGCAAGTTTACCTGCTTCGATACTTCCCATTTCTTTGTCCAGGCCAAGTGCCTCCGCACCCAGAATAGTAGCAGTTCTTAAGGCATCTAATGTGCTCATTCCTCCGCTTGCTACCGACCAAAGTTCCCAATGGTAACCCAATCCCTGTAGCTGACCATGTGAACCAACTCCTGCAAGACCGCCTTGAGTTACGATTGAATTTATACCTTCTGCATGCTTGCTGAACACATGATCTTCCGGTGCAAACCAACCTCCCAATCCTCCGGCGCGTCTTCTTGCTTTGGTATTCAGCTCCTCGTAAGGGGTGAATCGGTTAAGCTTCACATCGTGAAGCGGGCTTTCGGTTGTGTAGTAATAGTTTTCAGCCCAAGGACCGCCATAAGCCACGAGCAAAGTTGGAGTGACAGCCATCTTACTTTCAGCAATGGTTTTGGTCACATCACCGTAGAGCGGATGGATCGGAATCGCATGCTCATGTCCCGGATATCCGTCAATAAGTTGGGTCATGTTAAGTTTGAAATCCAATCCTCCTTCAGTCGTTGGCATCAGTTTCTGCTCGTTGGCAGCCATGATGACCCACTGACGATGCTGACGATTTCCGACCAGGTACATTTTGATGTACTGAGTATTGTAGTATTTGCTGTACTGCTTCAGGACATTTTTGGTCTGATCCAGAGATTTCAGATTATACATCCAATATCCCACACCCGGACCTGTGGAATATACGCGAGGTCCCGGAAACATTCCTGCATCCACCATGTCGCCGTACGTTAAGACGTCGGTAGTGGCAGTCTGCGGATCTCGGGTGGTGGTGACACCGTAAGCCAGATTTGCTGCATAGATCCAAACAGAATTTTTGTGAATCCCCCAAGTTGGCCACATGTGAGCGTGAGTATCTATGAATCCCGGAGTGATGGTTTTGCCCGATGCATCGATGACTTTGGCATCACCGGCATCCAATGTTCCCGTGGCTCCAACTGCTTTGATCCGGTTGTTTTCGATCAGGATATCTCCATTTTCGATTACCTCAGAGCCTTTCATCGTTACGATTCGCGCATTTTTCAAGAGGATGCTTCCCTTCGGAATGTCTTTGGCGAAATAGACCTTTACCTGAGTTTCCTGAGGCTTGTATGTTTCCTTTTCTTTCAGCCCAGCTTTATAGATACTGTCAGCTTTTGCTTTTTCCTTATCATTTTTCAAAAGCTCGGCAATCACTTCCCGCTGCTTTTTCGCTAAGGAATCAGCCAGTTTCTCAGCTTCGGGACCCAGAGCTTTCAAGGTCGCAATGCTATCTGCATCTGCAAGTTTGATTGCTTTTTTGGCAGATCGGACAGAATCCTCTACAGTCTTGGCGCGATCCACATCATAGACCCAGTGACCGTTTCCAAGAGACCAGTGCACTTTTTTGCCATTTGCTTCCCATGCAGGCCATTCTCCGCCGATTTCGGTAAGCTGACGCGATGGGAAATTACTTGCACTTGGCTCGGATACGTTGATCGTTGGTGTCTTTCCCGCTACGGGGATAGTCACGACGTACACATTGTTATTTACTTGTGCCAAAGCAAGATTTCCTTCAGGCGCCATCAAAATAGTGCTGGCACTGGATGGCATCATCTGAGGTTCACGTGCACTTGCTCCTTCGGGAAGCATACAGAAATTGACTGCGTCCGAATTGGAAACAGGCATTCCCATCACATATCGGTAAGTTGAAGTTTCCTCTGCCGAGGAGTGTCCGTGATCTTCGTGAGAATCAGCTACCGATCCGAAAGTTGTTATACCAGTGATTTTGGCGTAGGTTTTTGGGTCTGTTCCGTCCCACTTCATACTTAGCAAAGTTCCCCCGAACGTATTGAGAAAAACACGGCTGGTATCTTTTGTGAAGTGGACATTTCCATAATTTCCGGCGTCAATTACTTTTCTAAACGCACCGCCTGTTGCAGGCATCCATACTAATTGTGCTTCTGATCCATCTACTCCAGGACCTTCAGCATCTTTCATAATTCTATTTGAGCCTTTGAAGACTGCAATCCGGTTGTTATGACTCCATGCTGGCTGAGCGTAGAAAGCGCTTTCAGAAGTGAGTTTGGTCACGGTACCTTTTCCAGCCAGGGAAACTTTGTACAGGCTTCCTCCTTCAGTTTCATTCCAAGCCACAAAAACAAGCTGTGTCCCATCTGGACTCCAGGCAGGCATAGCTTCTGTAAATTCATTTGCTGTGATCCGCTTTGGTGCTCCATTTGGATAATCCATCACATAAAGTCGGTTCAGCGAAGTGAAGGCTAATTTCTTTCCGTCAGGAGAAGGAACAGCATCTCGGATCTGAGTGGCCAAAGCCGCAGTTGTGTCTTTGATGGCATAGTTGAAATACAAGCGAGGACCCATGGCAAGTTTTACATCCACCTCAAAAGGGATTTCTTTGGCAGTGCCGGATTCTACCGGAATGCTCCAGATTTTTCCTCCGTAAGATGCGATTAGATTTTTGCTATCCGGAGTGAAAGCCATTGCCGGCAAAACTCCTTGGGGAGCGATACTTTCCTGATCATCCCGCTGCACAGGATATGCCAACCATCTTTCTTCACCGTTGGAAAGATTCCGAAGGACCAATCCTGTTTTTTCTTCCCAGCGCGATCCGTAGACCATCCATTTACCGTCGCCGCTCAGGGTAGGGGTAAATGCTGACCCATATCGGGTACTGATGCTGGTGATTTCGCCTTTGTCAAAATCGTAGGTTCCAAGTTGGTATTGCGGCAAAAGGGCATTGTAATTCCAAGATCCGTTTCGATGAGAGAAATAGACTTTTTTGCCATCCGGACTCACTACCGGGTCGATGGTTTTTAAAGATGGGGAGCCTTCCGTAAGTTGAATTCCTCCGCCGCCATCTACGTGGTACATCCAGAGTTTGGGGATTCTTCGGCCTTTTGAAACGACGATGTAATTGCCATCCGGTGTCCAAGCCGCACCGGGCACATCGCCGGTTTTGTCTTTTGTTACCTGCACGGTGTCTTTTTTCACCATGTCGATGTACCAGAGATTATCATTTCCTGCGCGGTCAGAAGTAAAAAGGATTTTCTCTCCATCCGGAGAAAAGCGCGGGTGCGTTTCATAGGCCATACCGGTAGTAATCGGACTGGCTTTTCCGCCAGTGATAGGCATCGTGTAGATATCCCCAAGCAGGTCAAAAGCTAGAGTTTTGCCATCTGGACTCACGTCCACGCTCATCCAGGTTCCCTCTTTGGTGGTGAATTTTACTTCACGCTCAGCCTTGAGAGGGAGCTCCTTGAATTTGGGATACTCTATAGAGTCTTTTTTTACGCTGTCTGCCGAAATTGAATTAGGGTTCTCAAAGGGAAGCAAATTTGTCGAAGAGCGTGGGATCAGTGCGGCGAAACTGACCGTGGCTCCCAAAGCCAGCAATAATGCAGGCTGGGTAAGTTTTTTCATAAAGTTTATTTAGGGGCGATTAATCTACATTGATTTCTTCGATTTTTAAAAATCGTGAGGGCCTCTGTTTGCAAATTGATCGATATCGGATAGTTTTTGTATTGTTTTCCGAGAAGAAACTTAAAACTGATACTTCCTTTCCAACTCAGAAAGTTATTCAGGGGTAATTTTCAGCTCTTCTTCTAAAAGAACAATAAGTTCGTCCATGATTGGGAACAAGCTTTCTATTCGCGATCTGGTTACATAAGTGTTGTTTTTGTGTAGCTGGATGAGATGTAAAAATTCTTCTCCGGAAATGATTTTGGCATCTGTAATTTTTCCCCGGATTACTTTTTCCCCGTTAGGAAGAACCGTGATCACCCTAGTAGTCAGTTTTTCCACGAGAGCACTTTCGATTGGATCAGAGTCGCTCAAATTTTCCAAAATCTTTTCTGTTCGGGGGATAAAAAATTCATATAGCCCTGCCATTTTCGCCCGGATCGAATCATTTGAAATTTTGTCAATTCCCCCTGATTTAATGGATCCATAAGCTCCAGCATTGTATTGGAACAAGACATCAAATCGTAAATCAGAAAAGTACCTGTTCAGTGTGTCGAGATTTTCCTCTTTTTTTTCAAGGATTTCCAGCAGACGATTCGCGGCAAGTTGTTTGTGTTCAAGTCTGGGAATTTGAGAGGCAAAAAATGACCTGTCCATTTGAAGAGTAGACTTCAATTCCTTCAGCATTTTCAGTTCGTACAGTCTGATTTTTCGGTCTTCATTCCAGGTATTTATCTGGAGAGCTATCAATATCCCGATCACCACGAGAAAAATCTCTCCTATTGCATAAGCGAGATATTGCGTGATTCGGTGTTGCTGAAGTAGATTTTGACGGATTCTGCGAAATAAGGAGATCATGTTTCTTTGCGGCTCTTTTAATTAATTACCTCGTAAACTGTCACAGGATTTGCTTTATTCTTCAGAGCCATTTCCCCTATTTTATTGAACGTGAACATGTCAGCGAGCTGGGATACGCAATGTTCCATTAACAATATCTGACCACAATTAGCTTTAGCTTGAAGACGGGCAGATACATTGACCGAATCACCAATCACTGTATAATCGAGCCTCTTCAAAGATTTTGAGCCGATGTTTCCGCAGACCATTTCGCCTGAATTGACACCAATCGATACTTGCGGTTTAAAATCGTTCATTTCAGCGTATGGCGGAATGGCATTCATTTTATCTCGGATGGCTATGCAAGAAGTTATGGCTCTTCCAAGATGATCAGAACCTTGAAATACAGCCATTACGGCATCCCCGATAAACTTATCGACACTGCCTTTTTGGTCGATAATTTCCCTTACCATCAAGTCAAAATATTCATTGAGCAGTCCAACGACGATGTTTGGCTCCTGATTTTCGGAGATTTTGGTAAATCCGCACAGGTCAATAAAAGCGACTGTCGCAACAATGATGTTGTTATCCATCAGGGCTGATTCGATCTCTTTGCTCCCCATGAAGTTTAGCACTGTTTCATCGACATACATTTTCAAGATGTTGTTTTCACGCATTGCCTGAATCGTGGATTTAATCTGATTGATATGTCCAAGAGTTTTCTCAATGGTGATTTCCAGGTCTTGAAAATCCACCGGTTTGGTCACAAAGTCAAATGCTCCCAGGTTCATTGCTTTCCGGATATTTTCCATGTCACCGTAAGCGGAAATAATCACTGTTTTCAAAATCGGGTTCTGCTCCTTGGTGCGTGACAAGAGCGTCAGCCCATCCATCACGGGCATATTGATATCGCTGAGAATAAGGTCTACGTCCGGATGTTCTTTCAGGGTATCCAGTGCCATTTGTCCATTGAGTGCAAAGAGCATCTCATATTCGCCGGCGCGAATCTTCTGTCTGTATTTCTGACGAAACAGCATTTCCAGATCTTCTTCATCGTCCACTACCAGGATCTTTGCCATTCTATCGTTTTATTTATTGGTGAGCAAATCTGCTATTTCTTTTTTAAGAGAAACAAAATCAACCGGCTTGCTGAAAAATCCCTTTGCTCCTGATTTTAATGCCTTTTCGTAATTGTCTCTGTTGCCGTAGGCTGAGATCATGCTCACTTGAATATGTGAAAATCGACTTTTGATTTTTTCTAATAATTCCAAACCGGTCATTCCGGGCATATTGATGTCTGAAAAAACATAGACTAATTCCGGAGAATCTTCATCTTCAAGTAATCTGAGCGCTTTTTCTCCTGAGAAAGCAAATATGATTTCAAGCGCTTTGCTTTTTATTTCCTTGCGAAACTTCTGGAGGAAAAGTGTTTCGACGTCCTGTTCATCATCCACGATTAAGATTTTCATGATTAAAAAATTAGGTTGTTGGTTTTGGTAGCGTTATTTTAAATCGGGTGAACTGATCTATTTCCGATTCGATTTCTAATGTTCCTTCATGGGTTTTGATGATCTCATGGGTAATACTCAATCCCAAACCGGTACCTTCTGATCCTTTTTTGGTTGTGAAAAAAGGCAGTAAAAGTTTGTCTTTGATCTCATCGGGAACTCCAGGTCCGTTATCCTCTACCACGATCAATACCTTGTCTCCCAGATCTTGTGTCCGAATAGCCAGAATTGATTTATAAGTATTTCCTTTCCCAGCTATTTTGTCACGCATTGCATCAAAAGCATTTTTAGACAAATTCAATATCACACGGCTAAAGTCCTCCGTGTTGAGATTGATTTTTGGAAGGGTTTCATCGAGATCCAATTTTATTTCAACATTTATCGGGTTCTTATTTGCCCGCATCCCATGAAATGCGAGGTTAACATATTCCCGAATCAGGTCATTGAGATTGGTAAGGTCCATTATGCCTGTTCCGCCCCTTGAATGCATCAGCATTGACTTCACAATGCTGTCCGCCCGGGATCCATGGTGTTTAATCTTGTGAAGATTTGATTTCACATCGGAGAGAAGATCCAGGATATTTTCTTTTTCCGAGCTGTTGCCAAGTTTATCCAGTTCCTCCTCGATTTCCTGAATGAAATCCATGCTCAGCTCTGAAAAGTTATTTACGAAATTGAGTGGGTTTTTGATTTCATGCGCAATACCAGCAGAGAGTTGTCCAAGACTTGCAAGTTTTTCCTGCTGAAGAAGTTGCTGCTGAATTATTATTAAGTCGTTTGAAGCTTTATTTGCTCTTTTTTGTTCGTCTTTCAGTTTAGACATGTGGGATTTAGCCTGCCTGGTCAGCTGCCCAACCTGCTCCTCTAATTCAGTAATTTTACTGATCAATTCTGACGTGGACATTGTTTCTTTTTCAGGCTTCATACTCTCCAAAAATTAATGATGATTGAGACTTCTTGTACACTACAACTTGCAAGAATTCTTTAGGTTTTATGTCATTTTCCGAATGGGTAGTTGTATCATCACATGCTTTTTCTGACTCAGGCTTGAGAAATTTCCCAGATTTCATTCCTCAACTTTTCAAAATCCACCGGTTTAGTGAAAAAACCCTGAGCTCCTGAATTGATTGCCTTATTGTAGTTTTCAGAATCTCCATAGGCTGAGATCATACTGACTTTTATCTGTGGAAATTTACTTTTTATCTTATCCAGAAGGTCCAGTCCGCTCATACCCGGCATGTTGATGTCGGAAAAGACGTAGACAAATTTGGGAGGGTTTTCGCTGGCCAACAGGTCAAGTGCCTCGTCACCTGAGAAAGCAAAGGAGAGCTCCAATTCACCACTTTTGATCTCTTTTCTGAATTTTTGACGGAAAAGAGCTTCAACATCTCGCTCGTCATCCACAAATAAAATCTTCATTTTTTAGCTTGTTATTGATTGGAAAAAAACCTGAAAAGGAGAGAATCTCCGGTATTAATAAAATTTATTTTTTACCGTATATGGAAAATAGAAATGCTCAAACTTAAGCTAATACCTTTTTTTGTGATTAGAATTAGCAAGGATTGAAATATATTATTTGGGAGATCCAATTGGTTTAAAAATCATTTCAAAATCTCTGGAATATATTCTGAGTCTGAACTTATCCGCCAGGCTAGTCGGATTAGAAATCATTATTTCCTAAAAAGACTCAGCCTTTCTGAAAATTGTCTCATTGAGGTGAATCCGAATTTATCAAAGTCTGATCTATTCCACCCTTAATTTGTAGAATTGGCAAATTTTCTGATCTCATTTTTCAAAGATTCAAAATCAACAGGTTTGGTAAAAAAGCCCTTCGCACCTGATTTGATCGCTTTATTGTAATTTTCTGGATCTCCGTAGGCGGACATCATTCTGACCTGGACCATCGGATAGCGCTCTTTGATTGCGTCCAGCAATTCCAATCCACTCATACCGGGCATATTGATATCAGAAAATACGTAGATAAACTTGGGAGGATTGTTGCCACCCAAAAGTTTTAAAGCCTCATCGCCTGAAAAGGCAAAAGAGAATTCAAGTTCTCCGCTTTTAATTTCTTTTCTGAATTTCTGACGAAAAAGAGCTTCAACATCCCGCTCATCGTCTACGAATAAAATCTTCATGGCTAAACTGATTATCGTTTGACAAAAAAAATTAGTGCTTTAACTCTTTAGATTTGAGGCTGATTCCAAGGTCTCTTATTGATTATGTGATGACCTCATGGATTTATGTTTTTCTGCTAATTTTAATCCTTCAGATTGACATCAATCGCCCCACTGAATCCCATCTGCGATACTTGAATGGTTCTTTTTGTTTGGTGTCAAAGGTAATTCTCCAGTCGCAGCTTTTTCGCAAGACATTGAATGCGAAGATTTTAAGATTTTGGTCAACCTGGTTTTCTTAACCAAGTATGGAAAATCTTAT
>JBILPR010000149.1:0-10136 GCA_044373795.1 Algoriphagus sp.
ATCTTTGATTTCAGTACTTGAATATGCATTGCTAGGAATTTGCCGCGAAATTAAGGAATAATCGGAAGGTTGTCTATCAATCTGATAGACCCAAGGTACGCTGCGACACAAATCGATGATTTCTGATCCGGTTCAAAAGCTTCAAATCGGTTGAAATGCTCAGGATGTACCAGTTCGAAATATTCCAGCTTTGCCAAAGACTTTTCTTTAAAATCCCGCCTGATTTGGTTGCGAACTTCCAACCATGGTTTGCCTGCCAATAGTTCATCTTTCGCCTTTGTTAGACTTGAATGTAAGATCAAAGCCTGGGTTCGTTCTTCAGGATTCAAACGTAAATTCCGAGATGACATTGCTAATCCATCAATTTCTCTGCGGGTAGGTACCACAATCAACTCAATATTGAATGATAAATCCTTTACCAGACGTTTTATTACGGCAACCTGTTGCAGGTCCTTTTGACCAAAATACGCTTTGTTCGGCCTGATAAAGTGGAATAGCTTTGAAACTACAATCCCAACTCCATTAAAATGACCGAGGCGAAATTCGCCTTCCAGTACATGCTCCAATTCCCCAAAATTTAAGGTCAAAACAGGCTTTTCGGGATAAATAGTTGAGGTATCCGGAAGAAATACAAAATCAGTTCCTTCAGCTTCCAGCTTATTTAAATCAGGCTCAAGTGTGATTGGATATTTTGCAAAATCTTCAGGATTGTTGAATTGAGTTGGATTGACGAAGATTGAAACTACCGTGACATCAGATTCTATTTTGCTTCTTTTCACCAGATCCAGATGACCTTCATGAAGCGCTCCCATTGTGGGTACAAAACCAATGGTTTTCCCGCTTTGGATAGATTTGAGCCAGTTAGTTTGCCATTCGGCTCTGGTATTGAATACCTGCACGGATAAGGGATAGTTAATGGGTAAATAGGGGCAAAACTATATTAATATCCAGAAAAACAAGGGCTTTTAACCTTTTTTTTATTATATTTGCATCGTTGTTGATCACCTCAATAAGCTAAATCCAAAAAGCGCATGTCAAAACTACGTATCCTCTACGTTGCCAGTGAAATCAACCCTTTCCTACAAACTTCCGAAGTAGCAAATTTCTTAAGATCACTTCCTCAGGCAATGCAAGAGCGGGGAATGGAAATCAGAATTTTAGTTCCTCGTTTTGGTTTGATCAATGAGCGGAAGAACAGACTCCACGAAGTGGTCAGGCTCTCAGGTATTAATATCGCAATTGGTGACGAAGAAAAGCCGTTGATTATCAAAGTGGCTTCTATTCCAAATGCTAAGCTGCAAGTTTACTTCATTGATAACGAGGATTATTTTCAGAGAAAGCATGTCTTTCATGATAAGCATGAGAAGTTTTACGAAGACAATGACGAGCGAGCGATTTTCTTTTGCAAAGGCGTTATTGAGACAGTCAAAAAACTTGGTTGGGCTCCGGACATCGTTCATTGCAATGATTGGATGACCAGTCTGATACCAATGTATCTAAAAACAACATATAAAAATGAACCCCTTTTCAAAGACACGAAATCCGTGTTTGCGATTTATAACAATGGATTTTCTCATACATTTGGTGACGATTTGTTAAACAAGGTTAAAATGGTGGACATAGATGACGCTATTTTAGCACCTTTGAAGAGCAAAGACTTTACTGGCTTTATCAAGATAGGCATGGCATACGCTGACTTGGTAGTGAAAGGCAGCGAAGTATCTGCAGAACTAACCCAACTAATAGAGGATTTCTCAAAAGACAAGAAGTTTGAAATCAGCATCGAATCAGAAGAGCAAGCTCATGGAGAGCTTTTCGACATATACACTAATCTCGCAGGTTAAATTGGCCTTTGGGGCCATCTTGTCCACATTTCTTATCAGTTCTTGCAGTGATCCGGCTGTAGTTGGAATCGAACTCGCTCCGGGAAACAACCAAATTGGTGTGTTTTTCCAGGAGTTTGAGCTTCCGGCTCAAGTCGTGTTATTGGACTCGTTCAATACAACCAATCAAGGTGTTCTGATTGTTGGAAACGAAGAAGATTCGTTTTTCGGTAAAACTGAAGGTATTGGATACTCTAGACTCTACATTGAGGCGACAGAGAAAAGGCCGAGAGCAGACGCTATACTAGATTCCGTTTTATTCAGCCTTGACATCGTAAGTGTAAATGGCGCAGATTTGGATAAACCTAAATATTATTCTATCCACGAGCTTACTGAGCCTTTTTTGGATACAGTTTATTATAATTATGATGAACTGCTATTCGAACCCACGCCATTTTCATCCGGAACTGTAACGTTTGGAGAGACAAAAGATACCACAGCAATATTTCCTGTTAAAGACGATTTTGCGGTTGAGTTATTTGGCAAAATGCAGTCCGGAAATGAATTTGGAGATCTTTTCAGTTTTAGAAAGTATTTTCCAGGGGTGGCTATCAAAGCAAGAGCTGGTGATAACACGACTGCTGGTGTTTCATTAGGATTTGGTACCGGATTATTCTTTTATTACCATTATGCCGGAGATACTGCATCGATTAGATACGATATTACAACTGCCTCATCAAGAAGCTTTAATGGCGTAAAGAGCGATCGATCAGGAACTCCTACTCAAACCGTGACCGAAAAAGGCAAAAATTACGATGTAGGATCACTGGTTGGAATGAAAGCAAATCTTGGGATGGTGATCAAGCTAGATACAAGTCCTTTAGATGCCTTTTTGGACTCACTTACTGGCGTGACATTTAATCAGGCCGATCTGATAATTGGTGCGATTGAACCGATTTCGAAAGGACAAACTCCTCTTCCTTGGTTGACGGCCTATTTTACCGACAATACAAATGAGGTAATCAGTAGGCCAAGTGATAGCCAACCGCTGACTGTTCAGGCAGACGGACAACCTCAGTTTGAGTTGGATGCAGACGGAAACGAGCAGCCATCATTTATTGCACCTGCTGTTGCAGCGTATGATTCGGAAAAGAAAATTTACTTCATGCCAATCACTTCACACCTCAATGCATTGCTAAGGGAAAAAATTGTGAGGAAAGATTGGCTGCTTTACGCAGATACTCCTTATCAAAATTCTCCTGGTGATGACTTCAAAAGATCTTTCAGACAGTTTTTGGTAAATAAGAGTAAAATAAAAGTAAAAGTGATTTACTCAAAGACCAGGTAACTCAATCGATCTCAAAAAAAATAATCCACTTTCTCTTTTTGAGGAAGTGGATTATTTTTTTTGGCACGAAAGCTGTTTATTTGTCCAAGTTCATCTAAAGATTAAGAATTTTTCAATATGTGTGGAATTGTAGCATACGTTGGGCAGCAAGAGGCTTTGCCTATCATCATCAAAGGTCTTAAAAGGTTAGAATACAGAGGTTACGATAGTGCAGGTGTAGCCTTGCTGGACCATAATGGTCTGAGTATTTATAAAAAGAAAGGAAAAGTATCCGAATTGGAGAAATTTCTGGAATCCAGCCCTGACCTCAAATCAAAAATAGGCATTGGTCATACTCGCTGGGCCACCCATGGTGAGCCGAATGATGTAAACGCCCATCCTCATTATTCATCTTCTGAAAGGTTTGCGATGATCCACAACGGGATCATTGAAAACTACGAAGTCTTGAAAAAAGATCTTCAGATGAAGGGATATAATTTTCAGAGCGATACTGATACAGAAGTATTTGTGAAGTTCATTGAAGACATTTATACTCAAAATAAATGTAGTCTTGAGGAAGCTCTTCGCTTGGCTCTGCACAAAGTTGTGGGTGCTTATGCGATCGTTTTGATCAATATGGAAGAGCCCGATACGTTGATTGCGGCAAGAAAAGGTTCTCCATTGGTGATTGGAGTAGGTGAAGATGAATACTTCTTGGCTTCGGATGCGACACCGATCATTGAATACACCAAGAAGGTGGTTTACCTAGATGACTATGAAATCGCAGTGATCAGAAACAATAAGCTTCAGATCAAGACGATCGAAAACGTCTCGACAAATCCTTATATCACCAAGTTAGAAATGGAGCTTGAGGCTATCGAAAAAGGAGGCTATGAGCATTTTATGCTTAAAGAGATATTTGAGCAGCCAAAGTCAATTGCAGACTGTCTTAGAGGTCGATTAGATGCAAAATCAGGTCGATTGGTGTTGGGAGGTTTGAGAGATTATATGAATAAGTTTCAGAACGCAGAGAGAATCATCATCACTGCTTGTGGAACTTCCTGGCATGCAGGATTGGTAGCGGAGTACTTATTTGAGGAATTTGCGCGGGTACCAGTAGAAGTTGAATATGCTTCTGAGTTTCGATATAGAAACCCTGTCTTAAGCGAAAAAGACTTTGTAATCGCAATATCCCAATCAGGGGAAACTGCGGATACCTTAGCTGCAATTGAACTCGCTAAATCCAAAGGAGCGACCATTTTTGGAGTTTGTAATGTGGTGGGTTCTTCTATTCCCCGCGCAACTCATGCAGGATCTTATACTCACGCCGGACCCGAAATTGGAGTAGCTTCAACTAAAGCCTTTACTGCTCAGATATCTGTCTTGGCGATGATGGCGATGAAACTTGGTTTTCAGAGAGGTACACTTCCTGAAAGCCGCTACATCCAATTGCTTCATGAATTAGAGGCAATTCCTGCAAAAGTGGAAAAGGCATTACTAGCTAACGAAAAAATTAAGGCAATTGCGGCAGAATACAAAGACGTGACCAACGCGCTCTACCTCGGGCGTGGATACAATTTTCCGGTGGCATTGGAAGGAGCTTTGAAATTGAAAGAAATATCCTACATCCATGCCGAAGGCTATCCTGCGGCAGAGATGAAGCATGGGCCGATTGCTTTGATTGATGAAGCAATGCCTGTGATCTTCATTGCAACTCAAGATAGTTCCTACGAAAAATTAGTGAGTAATATTCAGGAAGTGAAAGCGAGGAAGGGAAAGGTAATTGCGGTAGTCACGGAAGGTGATACGAGTGTGAGAGCATTGGCTGATCACGTAATCGAGATCCCTGAAACACATGAGGCGTTTACACCGCTTGTGGCAGTAGTTCCGCTTCAATTACTTTCATATCACATTGCTGTGATGAGAGGATGCAACGTAGACCAGCCGAGAAACTTAGCAAAATCAGTTACGGTCGAATAATCAAAAAGGTCCCCTACGGGGCCTTTTTTTATTTCCGCAGGAACCGCTTTCTCATGTTAAAACTTCTGACGCACTAGAGGGGCAATTATTTGGGGAAGCTTATCCGGAACAATGAAATCAGATGGGAATTTTTGTCCTCACATTGGAAACTAAAGTGCGAAACAGAAATTAGAAGCTGGAGTCCTAATCTTTTTTTTTAAAATAAAAGAAGGACTATTTTTTGGATAGTAACCATAGAAGGTGGTCAGGAAGAGATCCCGACCATAGTCCTGCCGATAAAATCCCTATTTTTGTTTAGCTAAGGAAAAAACATGCTCGATAAATTACAATCGATTAAAGAACGATTTGAAGAAATAGGTCAATTGATCATCATGCCGGATTCGATGTCGGACATGAGCAAATACGCCAAATTGACCAAAGAGTATAAAGATCTCGAAAAGGTGGTTCGGGCGTATGATGAATACAGCCTGGTTCTTCAAAATATTACAAGCTCCAAGGAGATTTTGGATAAAGAAAAGGACCCTGAGTTTCGGGAAATGGCTAAAAATGAATTGGAGGAGCAGAGAGCCCGCAAAGAAGTTATAGAAGAGGAGCTGAAGCAGTTACTGATTCCGAAAGACCCAAATGATTCAAAGGACTGTATTCTTGAAATCCGTGGAGGCTCAGGTGGAGATGAGGCCTCCCTATTTGCCGGAGATTTATTCCGAATGTATCAGCGATTTTGCGAGATGCAAGGGTGGAAATTGACAGTGCTCGATTTGACTTTCGGATCGGCTGGCGGATACAAAGAAATAATTGCAACCATCTCGGGTTCTGATGTCTATGGGATGATGAAATATGAATCCGGTGTGCACAGAGTTCAACGCGTGCCGGCTACGGAATCGCAGGGCCGGGTTCATACTTCTGCAGCGACTATAGCAGTTTTGCCTGAAATGGATGAAGTCGAAGTCAATATCGATATGAATGAAGTGCGAAAAGATACGTATTGCTCATCCGGTCCGGGTGGACAATCAGTGAACACCACCTATTCGGCGGTTCGTTTGACCCATATTCCATCAGGGTTGGTGGTGACTTGTCAGGATGAGAAATCTCAGATCAAAAACTTTGAAAAAGCACTCAAAGTTCTTCGTTCCAGGCTTTATGAAATTGAACTGGCAAGACATAATGATGCAGTGGGTGCTCAGCGAAAGTCAATGGTTGGTAGTGGAGATCGATCAGATAAAATCAGAACCTACAATTACTCACAATCCCGGGTTACTGACCACCGGATTAATAAAACTGTGTACAATCTCCCCGATGTGATGGACGGAAATATTGGAGACTTTATTTCTGCCCTCAGATTTGCCGAAAACCTCGAAAAAATGCAGGCTGGCGGTATCGAAGATTAGGCAAGACTATTGCTTTATTTTCTTTGAAATCTTATTGTTTGTGAGATTACCCTATTAACTTATAGAAATAACATATTCCAATTATGATACTAGCAGGAGAAAGAGAAATTAGTTTGGTGAGCTGGCATGAAGGCCACTTTCACCAGCTCTATCCCCTTGCCAACAACCCAAAAATCGCCATGTATTTGAGGGACAGTTTCCCCCAACCCTATACTATTCATGATGCAAGGCACTGGATTGAGCACAATCAGAAATTCAATCCGGCTCAAAACTTCGCAATCGAATTTGAAGGGAAATTGGCGGGAACGATTGGTTCAGAGCGTGGTAAGGATGAACTCAGAACTAATATGGAGTTGGGATTTTGGGTAGCAGAATCATTCTGGGGAAGAGGAATCGCCACAGAAGCTGTAAAAATATACACAAAGTACATTTTTGAGAAATTCGATATCCAACGAATTTTCGCTCAGGTTTATGATTTCAATGGCCAATCCATGAATGTTCTTGAAAAGGCAGGTTATATCCCGGAAGCAATTTTGAAAAAAGCCTATATTAAGCAAGGCACTGTAGGGGATATTTTCCAGTATGTAATGATCAAAGGCGAGAAATAGTTTTTCCCCATTTTGCTACTTTACGATTACTTTTCGATAGAAAAATCCACTTTGGTTTGAAAATCTCAAGACCACCAACCCTTTGGGCAATTGAGAAATATTGATTTCTCGTTGCCCCGATTGAATCTGGACTGTTCTGAATTCTTGCCCCAAAGCATTGATCAAAACAAGTTCATTCCAATATCCAAGATTTTCTGACTCAATAATCAAGTCTCCGAAACCTGGGTTTGGATAGATTTTTATTGCTTCCAACTCAGGTTTTATTTCAGGAAGGGCAGTAATTATGTTCACATTTACTTGAAGTGTTCTAGCTTCTCCTTCATTGCATATGTTTAAAGGGGTAACGCTGAGATTGAAATCGCCTTCTTGCTGCCAGATTATTTTTACAGTTGTGGTTCCCTGGCCTTCCAGGATTCTGCCTCCGAGGTTATTGATTTTCCATTGGTAATTAATTCCATTTTCTCCGGTGATAGTGTAAAAATTCTCTCCGAGTCCAACCTGAGCTTCTCCTTTTATCTCGCCCGGTTGAGCAGGAGCGGCATTGATAAATATCGGCTTTATTATAGGTTCAGCAATCCCGCATCTATTTTGGGGTATGGCAAAAAGTTTTTGCTCTCCGGTTAAATTCCATTTCACTGTGACGATAGGGGAGTCCTGACCAGATACAATTTCACCTCCGGTTGTCTCCCATTTATAAGTAACTCCTTCTACATTTGGAAGAGTATAGACATAAGACTGGCTCTTGCAGACTGAACCTTCACCCATGATTGTCTGAGTGGTTTTTGGAAGGTCTGAGACAAAAACTTCCAGAAAAGAAGTCTCACCATTTCCACAGAAATTGCGTCTGCTTACGTAGACACCATTTCTTCCTTTCTTGGACCAGAGGACTTGAATCTGTTTAGTTCCTTGTCCTGAAATGATCTCACCTCCATCAGCTCTCCACGCTATTTCTGATCCCGGAAGTGGCAGATCATTGATTTGATAGGTTTCTAAATTAAAACAACTTAAGCCATTGCCGGTGATTTCGCTAAGGGCCGTCGGGGCAATGCATGAATATTTCAGAATAGTGCCATCTTCTCCAACAGAAAAAACAGTCTCCCCATTTCCTGCATTTACACCTGTCAAATTACTATTTGTCATTTTTGGGATTTCCGTCCAAGTTTCTCCGCCATCTTTTGTTTGAATGGAAAATCCTTTTTCTCCCACTATGAATCCGATGCTTTCACTCCAAAAATCAACTGATGTAAGATTATGGTTTGTACTGATTTCAATTTTTCTCCATGTTCTACCTTTATCCTCGGTTTTTAGGATTATCCCTTGATTTCCAACAATGATTGCTTTATCTGAATTTAGCTTCGCTTGGGCATTAAGGTCTTGATTCGTTATTTTTGGAAGAGTTTCCCAGAAGCTCCCTCCGTCGGTCCGACTTATTTGTCCATTTTTTCCAATTGCAGAACCAAACTGATTGTCAAAAAATGAAATGTCAAAAAGATTTTCTTTTGTGCTTGATTCAATTGAATTGTCCCAAGTTATTCCTGAATCCAATGATCTTAAAACTAATCCATTTGTACCTGTTATGTAGAGTAAAGAAGAACTTATCAAGTGAAAAGCAGTAATCGTCTCAGAGCTTTGGGTAGGGATAGGAACCCAACTGACTCCTGAATTAGAGGTTCTAAATACTTTTCCAGACTTTCCCGAGGCATAACCAATACTATTATTCCAAAAATTAATTGCAGAAATATCTATTTGCCCAGGAATTGGTCGACTGATCAGGGTTGCTCCGCCATTGCTTGTTACATAAAATGCTCCCCTTTGTCCAGAAATAAACCCTAGTAGATTAGTTCTGAAGTCTGTACTTGTAAAATCATTTCGAATTCCCGCAAGCCTTTGGGTCCAACTCGTTCCCGAATTTGTGGAGGAGATTAAATATCCATCCTGACCACTGGCGAATGCTAAATTTGAGGCTGGTTTAAAACTGATTGATTTTAAATTTCTAAGGTTTCCGGCCCCTAGATTTGCTTTGGCGAAAGTCGTCCCGGAATTTGCGGACCTGATAGAGGTTGCTCCATCCCCCACAGCTACAATTATTCTAACATCAAGTGGGCTGAGTGATATTTTTTTGAGGGAAACTGTCACTCCGCTGATCAAAGTTGTCCATTTTTGACCTCCATCTATTGTTTTGGTAACCAGTCCTCCCTCACCCGCTGCATAGCCAATCAGGTCAGAGGAAAAAACTACGCCATTCAGATTTTGACTTGAAGATGAATTGAGAAGTATCCAGGAGATGCCACCATCCAAAGTTTTTAGAATATTGCCACCGTTAGCGACAATAAAACCCGTGTTTGGATTTATAAAATACAGATCATTTAACTGAGATGAGGTAAATGAATTTATAAGTGCCCAATTGAGGCCGCCATTAGTAGATCGTAATATTTTTCCATTTTCGCCAACTGCAACAAAGTGGTTTTCTTTTGTAAAGGCAATGCTAAGTAAATCTTCCGTCACTCCAGATGCAATACTGACCCAAGTGTCACCTCCATTCTGAGTTCGTAGAATTGATCCATTATCACCCACCGTAATGCCAATATTTTGATCTTGAAAAGCGATGTCAAAAAATCTCACTTCGGGTACTGTTGTTAATTCTTCCCAAGTGGTCCCGCCGTTTTTGGTTCGGATAATCAAACGTTCCCCCGCAGCAAATCCAAGATTTGCATCCACCCAGACAACCGACTCCAGATCTAAACCCCAGCTTTGCATCCTGGTCCAGGTTTGGGCGAGCAGAGTCGGGGTAGCCAGCATTCCCAAAAAAAACAGACCTAAGATTTTGCGCATTCGTGATATTCAGGATTATAAACAAAATTAACCGTTTTCCCGGCTTGACAAAGTTAGATATCTCCGGATATACAGGTTTCAATTTTCCAAAATAGGCAAGATTGGATTCTTTATGCCAGCTGATCTTTGTAGATTTAACCAAAGTCTAACTTGAATGTAAATGAAAAACTGGATTTAT
>JBILPR010000150.1:0-10095 GCA_044373795.1 Algoriphagus sp.
CCGTTGGTAAAAGAGTGAAATTATTGAAAGAAAGAATCACACTTTGACCTGTTGCAAGGTTGAAAGTGAATCTCTTATCTTCAAGTAAAATTCCATTTCTGATCAATTGAACTCTTCCGGAAGTCAGGGTTATGGAACCTGCATTTTTCACTTCAATGGAAGGGCTTATCGTAGGCTCGCAAGCAAAATTCCCAGGCTCAATCACCTTGGAAATTGCCAGATCAAGATCTGCTAAATCCGGTTCCTGTGTTGCCCGGTTATTAATCAAAGTGATTCTTCTTGGGCTATTTGCCAGCACGACATTGAATCGCTCAACTTGTCCTTTTGTAAACAAATTCATACAGGCATCAGGAGTATAATCCATGTAATTTTGGATCATATTATTATTTCCGCAACTGACTTTTGTCGCGGTAGGAGAGCAAGTTGTGTTGGAGGAATCCTGAGCAGGAGTGTCGGTGACAAAGTCATCCACACCGCAACCGCCATCACCCCAGATATGTCTCAGTCCAAAATAATGTCCCACTTCATGAGTAGCGGTTCGTCCCAAATAACTGGGAACTGAACTTCCTCCAGTTCCAAAAAACCGGTAATCAACTGTGACTCCGTCTGTAATTGCTGAAGAAGGTGCGAAGTTAAGACCCGGCAAATCTGAAATAGGAAATGAGGCGTATCCGATATAGGGTTGGGTCAAAGCAACAACCCAGATATTTAAGTATTCTTCCGGATTCCATTGGGAAATCTGACCAATCAAAGTCGCATCATCAGGGGAGTAAGAGGATTTCGTTCCCTGTACTCTTACGATCCCATTGGTTGGCAACCCGAAAGGATCTTGTTTAGCCAGGATGAATTCAATATTTGCATCAGCAGCGACCGGAAGGAATTCTGCCGGAGTAAGACTTGCATCTGTATTCAGCCTTCTAAAATCCTCATTCAAAATTCTGATTTGGGCTTCAATCTGAGACAGAGGAATATTGACACTTGTTCCTTCAGGCTGTCCGGAGTGAATCACGTGGACTACAACCGGAATTAATCTTGGGCCTTCAAATGTTTTTGCAAGAATTTGAGGTGTATTTCTCCTTGCTTCTAGTTTCTGGTCAATCCAGCTTTCAAAAAAAGGTTTAGAGCCGAAATAGCCCATCTCTTTTTCTATTTGGGCTTCCAAAATTCCATGTCCGCACTTTTCAGAATGAGAATGGTCAGGAGTTTTTGAAGCTTTATTGGTGATGTCAACAACTGTAAATTGTTGCGCAAAAACAGGAGTTGATAAAACAAAAAAGGCTCCCAGAAGGAGCAATGATGAGAAATTGAAAAGCCGTAAACTTTGTTTCATTAAAATCTGATTAGGCTACAGTTAGATTGACTGCTTCTACTCGGATGATTTCAGGAATGGCTCTTTTGATAGCCTCTTCCACACCGGCCTTGAGTGTCATGGTGGACATCGGACAAGAACCGCAGGAGCCCATCATTTCGATTTTCAAAACCATGTCATCGGTAAGCTCCACAATCCTCACATTTCCTCCATCCGCTTCCAAATAAGGGCGAATCGTGTCTAGGGCAAATTCTATTTGTTCTCTTAATTCTGAATGCATTTTATCTAGGCTTTTATTTCTACCACCTCAGTTTTATCCTGAGATGCATTTCTGATGGCAATTTGTCTGGCGATCGTCTTTGCCAGGGAAGTATACGCATCTTGGGTCAATCCGTTTTTCATCACTGCCGGATATCCGGTATCCCCACTTTCTCTAATGCTTTGAATGATTGGAATTTCTCCCAAAAATGGTACCTGAAACTTTTCTGCTAATCTTTTTCCACCTTCTTTGCCAAATAAATAATATTTATTGTCTGGCAATTCTTCCGGTGTAAAATAAGCCATATTTTCTACAACACCTAAGATAGGTACGTTAATTTGAGGCTGTCGGAACATGGATAAACCCTTTGTAGCATCCGCTAAAGCAATTTTTTGAGGGGTTGTCACGATTACCGCACCGGTTACAGGCACCGTTTGTACCATCGTCAGGTGAATATCAGAAGTTCCCGGAGGCAAATCGATCAGTAAATAATCCAGTTCGCCCCATTCCACGTCCGAAATAAACTGTCTCAAAGCCGAACTCGCCATGGGTCCTCTCCATACAACAGCACTTTCGGCAGGAGTTAAAAAGCCGATTGACATCAGTTTTACCCCGTATTGTGTGATGGGGATGATGATATTTCGTTCTCCTACTTTCTTGACAGATGGCTGCTCACCTTCCACGTTAAACATGGTCGGGATGGAGGGTCCTGAAATATCCGCATCGATCAAACCGACTTTTGCGCCTAGTTGTGCAAGTGCGACCGCAAGGTTTGCAGCAGTTGTGGATTTGCCCACACCTCCTTTACCGGAGGCAATGGCAATAATATTTTTTACTTCAGGCAAGATCGGAGTTGCTTCTCTTACAGTTGTCACTTGGGAAGTCATCGTCAAGTCCCATTTGATATCCGGGCCAAAATCCTCTCTCAGAGCTTCCAAGCAATTGTTTTTGATCAATTCTTTGAGCGGGCAGGCAGGAGTGGTCAGAACAACTTTGAAACTGACGTTTTGACCTTCAATCAGAATATTCTGGATCATGCCCAAGGAAACCAGGTCTTTTTTCAAATCCGGATCTTGTACTCTTGACAGGGTCTTTAGAATGGCCTCTTTGGATACTTGCATGGGGAAATGGTAAAATTTTTCGCAATTTAGGGCATCCGCCTCTCTTTACGAAGCAGAAAAGCAAATGTATTGCAATTGATAAACTTCGGCGTTCTGAAATAGTTCTTCTCCCAGCCCCAATTTAACCTTGACCGATTACCTTTGCCCGACTTCATTTCCCCATGAGCATCAGTAAACTCACCACAGACAAAGTAAAGGAACGAATGGACATCGAAGAGGTGGTAGGCGACTACGTACCTCTCAAAAAGAAAGGGCAGAATCTTTGGGCTTGCTGTCCGTTTCATGGAGAAAAATCCCCTTCATTTTCGATCTCTCCTGCCAAGCAAATTTATAAGTGCTTCGGTTGTGGGAAAGCAGGTGACCCGATCCAGTTCATAATGGATATTGAAGGAATCGGCTTTCAGGAAGCGATCCGTCATCTTGCCGGCAAGTATGGGATTGAAGTGGAAGAAGATCAATCTCGCACACCCGAGCAGGATATAGCCCAAAACGAACGGGAAAGTCTCTTCATCGCTTTGGGATTTGCCCGTGATTTTTTTGTGAAAAATCTCCAAACTGAAGAAGGGAAATCAATTGGTCTGAGCTATTTCAAAGAGCGTGGATTTAATCCGGGTATCATAGAAAAGTTTGATCTTGGCTATGCTTCTGATGGATGGGATCATTTGCTGAAAGCTGCGAAAGCTGCAGGTTTTCAGGAAGATATTTTATTGAAAGCCGGTTTGGTGCTTCAAAAAGAAGGTGATCCAACCCGGATTTACGATCGATTCAGGGGGAGGGTAATTTTCCCGATTCATAACATCAGCGGAAAGCCGATTGGATTTGGAGCCAGAATCCTGACCAAAGACAAGAATCAACCCAAATACATAAACTCCCCCGAAACTGAAGTTTATCACAAGAGTGATGTGCTCTACGGGATGTTTCAGGCCAAGAAAGCCATCCGGGACAAGGATAATTGCTATTTGGTGGAAGGATATACCGATGTGATCTCCATGCATCTGACGGGTATCGAAAACGTGGTTTCCTCCTCCGGAACCTCACTTACCGAAGGTCAAATCAAACTGATCAAGCGATTTACGGATCAGGTCACGGTGCTTTACGACGGTGATGCGGCAGGGATCAAGGCTTCTCTCCGCGGGATCGACTTGCTTCTTGAAGGTGGCCTGAATGTAAAAGCCGTTGTTTTTCCGAACGGTGAAGATCCTGACAGCTATTCCCGTAAAGTCGGAACTCAGGCTTTTCAAGCATACTTGAAAGAAAACAGCCGGGATTTCATCGGCTTCAAAATTGGCTTGTATCAGGAAGAATTTGCAAAGGACCCAATCCGAAAAGCGGAAGTGATCCGGGAGGTTGTCCAAAGTATTGGCAAAATTCCTGATCCGATTATCCGATCGGTCTATACTAAAGAAGCCTCAGTCTTACTTGGAATCGACGAGGATATCATTCTGGCAGAGTTGAATAAATCTGTATTGAAATCTCAGAAGGAGACATTCAATAAGTTTAAGGAGGATGCAGCAGCCGAGGAGGCTTTGGAGGAACTCATTCCTACTAGAACACAAGTTTCCATCACCGAAGTTCTCCGAATTCAGGAGCGTGAGATGGTTCGATTGCTTATCAATTACGGTTGGCAGCAAATCGGAGAGGAGGGTTTGCACCTTTGTCAATACCTGCTTTCTGAGACTCAGGAACTCCAATTTGAGACGCCTGTTTATACCAAGATTCTACTTTTATATCGAGAGGAACTGGAAAAAGGAAATTTACCAGGGCCAGATTATTTTTTGAGTTCGCGGGATTTGGAAGTTCAGAAGGAGGTCATCGATCTGGTAACTCAGCGTCATGAAGTTTCTACCCATTGGCACGAAAAGCATCAGATTACGATTACAACTGAAACCGATGATTTGACTCAAACCGGGTATAAATCCATTTTAAGACTAAAGAAAAAAATGGTTCTTCGGCTGATGAACGAGGCAATGTCAAAAATTAAAAATGCTGAACTTGAGAAACTTTCAGACGATAAAGTCTATGAGCTTCAGGTGATTTACGCAGAGCTCAAAAAAGTTCAACTCGAGATTGACAAAGAACTTGGGATAGTTATCGGCTAAGCCAAACTTTCTTTGGCATCATCCTGTTTTACGTGTGAAAGGGTGTAAATTTGCCCACCCTAAATACAATCCAAACCCAAGTCTTGTGGAAAATTTTCAGCTTGATCCCATCGAGGACGCAATCGAAGCAATCAGAAATGGTGAAGTTATTATCGTTGTGGACGATGAAGATCGTGAGAATGAGGGTGACTTTGTCTGCGCCGCTGAGAAAGTAACACCAGAAATCATCAATTTCATGGCAACTCATGGACGCGGACTGATCTGCGCGCCTTTGATCGAGGACCGATGTGAGGAATTGGGTCTTGAACTTATGGTGGGTCAAAATACTGCGGCTTTTGAAACTCCGTTCACAGTTTCGGTGGATTTGATCGGCCATGGTTGCACTACCGGTATTTCAGCTTCTGACCGTGCCAAAACCATCAAGGCTTTGATCGATGACTCCATTCACCCGAGCGAATTGGGAAAGCCGGGACATATTTTTCCTTTGAAAGCAAAACGGGGCGGAGTCATTCGCCGTGCAGGGCATACAGAAGCAGCCATTGATTTGGCCAGAATGTCAGGTTTCAAACCTGCCGGAGTTTTGGTGGAAATCATGAATGAGGATGGTACTATGGCTCGTCTTCCGGATTTGATCAAAGTGGCCGAAAGATTCAAATTGAAGCTCATTTCGATCAAAGATATGATTGCTTATCGTCTTCGGACTGAGTCACTTATTAAGCGTGAAATCGGAGTGGACCTCCCGACTAATTGGGGAGACTTTGATTTGATTGCTTTTCGCCAGACCAATACAGACGAGATTCATCTTGCCCTGCTCAAGGGAAGTTGGGAAGCTGACGAACCGATCATGGTCCGGGTGCACTCTTCCTGTGTGACTGGAGATATTTTCGGCTCATGCAGGTGCGATTGCGGCCCTCAACTTCACGCAGCTATGGAGATGGTCGAGAAAGAAGGAAAAGGCGTTGTTCTGTATATGAATCAGGAAGGCCGGGGAATCGGTCTCATCAATAAACTGAAAGCATACAAGCTTCAGGAGCAGGGAATGGATACAGTTCAGGCAAATATCGCTTTGGGACTTCCCATGGATAGCCGCGACTATGGAGTAGGTGCTCAGATATTGAGAGATTTGGGAGTTGGCAAAATCCGACTTATCTCAAATAATCCTCAAAAACGGGTTGGTCTGTTGGGTTATGGATTGGAGATCGTGGAACAAATCCCTATCGAAATCACTCCAAACCCACACAATTTGAAATACCTGACGACCAAGCGGGATAAAATGGGTCATACGATTCTAAAGAAATAGAATTTTAGTAACTTAAATTCATCATCAATGCCGTCGGAGATTTTTCAACCCGATCAGGTGTAATACCGTTAACTCAGGCATGATAATTACCATGAAAAAAGCGATTTTCACCCTCAGTTTGATCTTATTGGCTACTGCCTCGGTAGTAGCTCAGAAAGAATTTCCATCCATGATATGGCACAAAGGCAATATCTATGGCTCTGATGGACAGTCGTTTTCAGGTCTTGTGAAATATGATTTGGAAAATAATCTGGTCCAACTTCAAGAGACTAACATCAATACTTTCACAGCCTCAAACGTAACCTATTTTGAAATTTTTGATGAAATCATGGGAGGCATTCGTAAGTTTTACAGCTTACCGTATGCCCTCAGTTCAGAATACGAAACTCCGATTTTCTTCGAAGTATTGACCGAAGGAAATGATATAGCGTTGCTTTGCAGAGAATACATTGCAACTGATTCGAGAAGTATGGGTGCATATGGACCGATGGGAATGAATCCATTTTGGGGTCCCCAGACCATGACTGGTTATCGATTGGCCTTTAATTATTATTTTTTCAAAAACGGAAAAATTCAAAAGTATAGCCTGAAGAAAAAGGATCTTTTTGACATGCTTTCAGGTCATGACGACGAAATCGATCTGTTCATGAGAAAGAATCGACTGGAACATGACCAAAGAGGTGATTTGCTCAGAATCACTGCCTACTACAATCAACTGAACAGTAACTAATGTCCAAGCCTCTTATTCTCGTCTCCAATGACGATGGAATCACTTCGAAAGGGATTCGTGTGCTCATCTCTGTAATGAAAAAACTGGGTGAAGTAGTTGTTGTAGCGCCCGATAGTCCTCAGTCAGGAATGGGGCACGCCATCACGATCGGAGAGACCCTGAGACTTTACGAAGAAGATATTTTTGAAGATGTTGTCGCATATAAATCAAGCGGAACGCCTGCCGATTGTGTGAAACTCGCAAAGCATTATGTGCTGAAAGACCGCACTCCTGATCTGGTAGTAAGCGGAATCAATCACGGCTCGAATACTTCTATTTCAGTGCTTTATTCAGGAACAATGTCTGCAGCGATTGAAGGTGCCTTGGAGGGATTACCTTCTATTGGGTTCAGTTTATGTGATTATTCTTCGAAAGCAGAATTTTCTCATGTGGAAGAATGGGTAGAAAAAATCGCGCGTCAGGTGCTGGAAAGAGGGATTCCTAAAGGAATTGCATTGAATGTGAACTTTCCTCCAAAGCGAAATGAGTCGATTAAGGGGATAAAGGTTTGCCGTCAGGCCGATGCCAAATGGCAAGAAGAATTTACAGAAAGATACGATCCGACGGGTCGCAAATATTTTTGGATGGCAGGCAATTTCGTGAATTTTGACCAGGGAGAAGACAACGATGAATGGGCTATTGCCAACAATTATATTTCAATAGTACCTTGCCAATATGATCTGACGGCGCATCATGCGATCTCCCAAATGAACAAAGACTGGGACTGGGAAAATTTGAAATAAGAAGGGGCGACAAGCCCTTTTTTTATGAAAGTCCCTGAAAAATTCTCAAAGATTTCCCAAGATCAATCAATTGATACCCGGAGATTGATAAGTTTTCTGTCTTACATTTTTTTGGTTGTGGGTTAATTACAGCTACTCATGAGTTGCTCATAGTCAAAGCCAAACAGCATCCGGACTGAATAAGTCAGAAATTGTTTAATTTGATCATTGATTAATTAAAAGTCTGTTAAATCCTCCCCAAATATTGGCCGATATTTAATGTTTTTATTTATTTTTAGTTCTCTTTTCAATCTATACAGAAGTGAAGCCAATAATTTTTCTTTTTTGGGTGTTATTTGTAACGCTCCTATCCCCAGGGACCACCATCGGGCAACAGATCAATGTGGATAGCCTTAAAAATGAACTCTCTTTGGCAAAGGGAAAGGAACGCCTCTCGATTTTAAACGAATTGGGAACGAGTCTTAGGGAAGTTTCTCCCCCGCAAGCTCTTGATTATTTACTGGAGGCAGAAAAAATCGCCAAAGAAGTGGGAAATAAATCTGCAGAGGCAAAGGCAAAAGAAAACATTGGATGGGTGTATTATCGTCAGGGCCAATGGCAAAAGACCTTTGATTATTCGAAAGATGCCTATGATTTGGCAATCGAGGTTAATGATTTTCAGGAAGCTGCCAGAGTTTTGAATAGCATGGGGGCTTTGTATTACGAACAGAATAATTATTTGATGGCGATCGTGCAGTTCAAAAAAGCCTTTGAAATCAGCGTCAAAGGCGACGATCTCCCTACCCAAATCAGAAGTCTGAACAATATTGCTTTCAATTTCAGCCAATTAAATGAGTTGGATTCAGCGATGTATTATGCAGGTAGATCTATTCAGCTTAATATACAGGCAGGTTCTCCTTATCTCACAGGTTTTGCTAATCGGGTAATCGGAGATGTTTATTTCAAAAGAAACCAATTGGATTCAGCGGAATTGGTTTTTGAAAGGACGTTGGAAATGGCAAAAACCCGAGGAGTTAAGTCCTTTGAGGCGAGTATTTTGCACCGGCTAGGTCAGACTTATTTGCTTCGGGGGAAAATACAAGAGGCAAAATCAATACTCGAGAAAGGTGTTAAACTTTCGCAGGAAAACAGCTTTCTGGACGAGCTTTCAAAAAGCCATAAATTCCTAGCCCACGTCTACAACCGCCAAGGTAATATTCCACTCGCATATAAGCATCAAACCATTTATTTGGAGCTTTTCGACTCGCTTGTCAACAAATCCAATCAGGACAAAATGGCCCTCCTGCAGGGAATGTTCCAGGATAACCTTGCGCAATCAGAACTGAAACTTCTGAAAGCTCAAAATGAGAATCAGGCTGACCGATTGATTTTTTCTAAAAATCTAATTTTGGTCATCAGCCTTGCAGCGATCTTGATTAGCGGGTTAGTGATTTGGCTTTTTTACCTCATTCGCAACGTTAAGAAAACGAACTCCAATCTGATTTCTCAACAGAAACGGATTAATGAACAGAACATCGATTTGGAAAATAAGTCTAAACAACTGGAGGAAATCAATCGCACCAAAAACAAGCTTTTCTCAATTTTGGGTCATGATATGCGTGGACCGGTTGGGCAGGTGAAGTCAATAGTGGACATGGCTCTTGCAGGTCATTTGAATCAGCAAGAATTCAATGAATTGCTGAAAGCTCTAAAGAAGGATATGGATTCAGTTTACCTGACTTTAAATAATACACTCAATTGGTCGATGTCCCAAATGGAGGGATTTAAGCTGAAACAGGTGTCTTTGAATCTTTCCGCTACAGTGGATTCTTCGCTTCAGTTACTCCACTCTCAATTCTCCGAAAAGTCATTGAAGATCGAAAATTTGATGCCACCAAAAGTGCAGGTATCTGCCGACGCAGATCTGATAGAGGTTGTAGTGAGAAATATCCTGAATAATGCAGTGAAGTTTTCTGAGAAAGGAACTACCATCAAAATCACTTCCGAGCTTACCCAAAATCAAATAATATGGTGTGTGGTCGATCAGGGGATAGGAATGAGCTCGGAAAAGATCAATAAAATCCTTGCCGAAGATTACGTCATCACCGGATCGCAGCGAGGTACCAATCAGGAAAAAGGTTCCGGACTGGGCTTGCAGGTTTGCAAGGAGTTTGTCCGAATGCACGGGGGACAATTATTGATAGAAAGTCAACCCGGAATCGGATCAGCAGTTTGTATGAAAATTCCGATCGGTGACTCAAAAGATTTGCAAATGATCCAAACTGAGAAATCGGTCAAGGCTTAGTTTGTGCTTAATAATTCCCAATTCTTGCATTTTTTCCATTGCCTTTTCCAATTCGGTTCTTGAAATAGTTGATTTGGTTTCCCAAGTTGTCTGCGAAAGCCAGGCTTTTACATCCTCTAATTCCAACTCATAGGCTTTGCTTATTTCCATTGGAGTTTCCGTGTTGTTATGCAATTCTTTTGAAGCTTGATAAACCATATCTCTCAATTCA
>JBILPR010000151.1:0-10068 GCA_044373795.1 Algoriphagus sp.
ATCCAGCCAGTTTTGCAGCCACTGGAGGTAAAACCGCGCTATTGGACCAACTGAATGAATTGGCTCTAAATACAAGCAGGGCGGGTGGTGCCAATCCGATCGCCGTACTCAATCTGGTCGATATCCTGGCCAAAGACCTTCAGAAGAAAGAGGTGCCTGAAGCCTACCTGATCTATGCATTGTATGATGAGGACAGTAACCGCTACGAAGTAGGAAAGAAAGTTCTAACACGAGACGCCGCCAATCAGCATGAAGAGCTGGAGGAGAAACTGGCCATCAAAAAAAATGGATATATTGAAACCTTCGTGGTGAACGAAACAGGTCAGGACGTTTGGTTTGACAATTTCCGGGTTCTGAGTCAGGGATCCCTGTTAGTCCAGGAGACGCACTATGACCCGTGGGGCTTGGAACTGACAGGTATCGGGTATGAATATTTCGGGGTGAAGAAGAATAAGTACCTCTACAACGGAAAGGAGCTGCAGGAGGAGTTAGGGCAGTATGATTACGGGGCAAGGTTTTATGATCCAGTCATTGGACGTTGGAATGTTGTTGATGCGTTAGCAGGTGAACCCGAGCAAATAGATAAATCACCTTATGCCTATGGCTGGAATGATCCAGTTAACTTAACTGATCCTGACGGGAATTGTCCAAATTGTTTAACTGCTGCAATAGGAACAGGTATAGGAGCTATAATAGGTGGCGGGGTAGAAATTGGAATGCAACTTTATAATAGTGGTTCTGTAAATAATTGGAGTGCTGTAGGTGGTAGTGCATTGCAAGGCGGAATTACTGGCGGTGCAGCTGGTTTCACTGGTGGAGCAAGTTTATTAGTAACTACAGGTGTGGCAGGTGGCGCAAACGCAGTTGGTGGAGCAGCAAATAGAGCGATACAAGGACAAGGAACAACGCTAACAAATGTTGCTGCAGACGCAACAATTGGTGCAGTTTTAGGTTCAGGGGGAAAATTGGTCGGAAATGCAGTAAGCAATGGGACAAATAATCTAACTAATTCTGCTAAAGGTAAATTAGGCGAAGCTATTTCAGAAGTTAAATACGGTGCTCAAGGGTATAAAAGTGTTGGTAATGACGTTGTGAGAACAGGAGGAAAGACTGCTACCGGTCGTGAAGCTGTTGCAAAATTTGATCACAAAATGACCAATATATTTTCAGGAAAGCAGGTTACCGTCGAAAGTAAATTTAATAAATCAGGATTAACGCCAAATCAGAGTTCTGTTATAAAGCAAGGCTATAATGTTACAATAGATAGGACTACAAGCCAAGGTCTTGGAAATACTACTAAAGCCGCAACGGTCGGTGCTGGTGCAGGAGTTGATACTCAAAGAAATAAAAGACCATAGTATGGGATTAATTTATAAAGTATCAGATAAAGAATTATTAGGTGTAAGAAACGAAATTTTCAAAAGTGTTGGTATTCCTTCACTTTTGAAAAATGGGTTTGAATTGGATCCTTTTAATACATCGTGGCACGGTCAATATGATAAAAATATAAAGGGTTGTATTTATCAATTTTCAAGGCTAAGAGAACAAAAGTATTTAGAAAGAATAGAGGTTTTTATCCTCAATGGCGAAAAATGGATTCAAATTTATTTGAATATCTTTGAATTACAACCTAAACTTGGAAATCTATTACAATTAAATCAATTCGAAGGTATTAAGTTTGGAATAGCACCGAATTCTTCAACTAAAATGCGATTAAGAAGCGATGATTATAAGGGCCCTCCTTTATTTTATATGCTGTTTTTACCAGAATATAAAATAGGAAAATTTAACACTAAAAAAGGTTTTGAAATACAGATAGAGAAGTTAAAAAACTTAATTAAAACCGATATGGAGGACATAGATAGTTTTGTAGAACGTTGGCACGAACTACATAAACCCAATATAACGGACTGGGAAGGAAATATAACGAGTAAAGCCTCTTATTAGGAGTGATTTGCCGCATTTATCCAAGTATGAGTAAGCCACAAGGGTAAAGGCTCCATCTGGGAGTAGAAACAAGGTTAGGACTAGGTGTAGATTGTATCTACACCTTTCTATCAATATGAATTAGTCTATGGGAATATATTTTACGAGAATAAACGAATTGAAAATTGGTAGGTATATTAGGAAATGACCTGATGGCTGGTCAAGATGATAGGGTTCTAGAAATAGCGATGGCGCAGGAAGTTGTTTTGAAATAATGTATGTATGCCAGCGAAATGGAATACAGAGCCGGATTGGAAATCCTATGATAGGTCGTTCGACATTGCAAATGTCGAACAGCGGTGATTTTTGAAGGAGACAGTGTGGTCTTATCGGTACACGGCAAATACCTGGACAGGAAAAAAACCAAGGTAAATCCAGCCAGTTTTGCTGCCTCTGGGGGTAAAAGCGCACTATTGGATCAACTGAATGAATTGGCTCTAAATACAAGCAGGGCGGGTGGTGCCAATCCGATCGCACTTCTGAATCTGGTGGATATCCTGGCCAAAGATCTTCAGAAGAAAGAGGTGCCGGAAGCCTACCTGATCTATGCGCTCTATGATGAAGACAGCAACCGATATGAAGTCGGAAAGAAAGTACTATCCAGGAACGCCGCCAATCAACACGAAGAGCTCGAAGAGAAACTGGCCATCAAAAAAAATGGATATATTGAAACCTTCGTGGTGAACGAAACGGGTCAGGATGTTTGGTTTGACAATTTCCGGGTTCTGAGTCAGGGATCACTCTTGGTGCAAGAGACGCATTACGATCCTTGGGGCTTGGAACTGACAGGAATCGGCTACGAGTATGCCGGGGTGAAGAAGAATAAATACCTGTACAACGGCAAGGAACTGATCGAGGACAATGGCCTTCAGTACTACGACTACGGGGCAAGGATGTATGATCCTGCGATTGGAAGGTGGGGAGTTGTGGATCCGATGGCGGATCACCCGAATCAAGTATCATATACCCCATATAATTATGGTGTTAATAATCCAATATTCCATACAGATCCAGATGGTAAGTGTCCTCCATGGATTTGTGGAGCCTTAATTGGAGTAGGGGTAGATTATGGATTACAAGTAGGTGTTAATTTATTACAAGGGAAAAATTTGGGCGATGCACTAACAGATATAAACACCAATTCACTTAAGGTATCTGCCGGCTCAGGAGCATTAAGTGGGGGACTTTCTAGTATCTCTAAATTAAAAACAGCTTCTTCATTAGTTAAGGGAATAGTTGAATTAGGAGTTGATGCTTCAGTTAGTTATGCAAGCCAAATAGTAAATAAAGGAGAAGTTACAATTGAGGACACGGCAGTTGATTTGATTGGTTCTCAAATTGTCGGACGTTCTTTGGGGAATTCTGCAAAAAATAGCGCCTCAAATTCCCCAAAAGGAAAGCAAATGCAAAACCAAATAAATGAGCAAGTAAATATTAGTAAAGGTAAATCAAATACAACTCCAAAATCCAAGGCGGATTTGCCAGGCGCGAAAAAGGAATATGACAATTATGTTGAAAGAAGAGCAACTACCACATCGACTATTTCTTCAGGTGTATTTTCTAAAGTGGTAGGAGGAGATATTAATAAGAATAAAAATGAAAAAAATAATTGAGTCAAAAATTGTAATAGACTGGATTAAAGACCCCCGAAATTATATTTTTCTGATAGTCGTATTAGCAAGTTTTATTATAGCACTTCGTAAATATGGTTTTTCGGATCTTTTAAAAGTGATTTTGTTTGCATTAGTTTTTGGCTTTGTAATAAGGCTTATTTTCTTTAAAAGATAATGTTGTTTCCCCCCCCCGCTAGGGGTAGAAGGAATTTGGCTTTGACTAGGTGTAGTCCCGACAGTTGTACGGGAGCATCTACACCTTTCTATCAATATGAATTCGAATTTTGATTTAGTCTATGGGAATATATATAACAAAAATAAACCAATTGAAAATTGGCAGGGATATTAGGGGATGACCTGATAGGTGGTCAAGATCATCGGATTCTAAAAACAGCGATGGCGCTGGAAGTTGATTTGAAATAATGGTATGGATGCCAGCGAAATGGAATACAGAGCCGGATTGGAAATCCTATGATAGGTCGTTCGACATTGCAAATGTCGAACAGCGGTGACCTTCGTGGTCAACGAAACAGGTCAGGACGTTTGGTTTGACAATTTCAGGGTTCTGAGTCAGGGATCCTTATTAGTTCAGGAAACCCATTACGATCCTTGGGGCTTGGAACTGACAGGAATCGGGTACGAGTATGCCGGAGTGAAGAAGAATAAGTATCTCTATCAGGGCAAAGAGATGATGGATGACCATAATATCAATATCTATGATTTCCATGCCAGGGGATATGATCCCGTGATTGGGAGGACTTTGCAGATCGATCCTCATGCGGAGAATTATTTATCCCTTTCACCATATAGCTGGGTAGCCAATAATCCAATAATGTTTACAGATCCGACAGGAATGGATATTAGTTTAGGAAATTTGTATGATAAGGATGAGGATGGGAATTATATTAATCAAAGACAGATATTGGCTTTTGAGTTGTTTGCTTCAACCAATACAGGTAAAGAATTTATACATCAAAGGGCACAAGAAGGATTTAAGTTGCATGGTGTATTTGTTAAAGGTTTAAATATAGATGTTGAATCGGCAGGGGATATTAGTGGTAAAATCGATGCCAATTTTAAAGTGACTGATTTTGATAGCCATGATATTACCAAAGGTATAGCTGGAGGTGCATTGGGGTTGACAGAGTCAGAAATTACTGATGGCGGGAAATTATCTGTTACATACCATATGAATAGTGAGAGGGGTGATTTTTTTAAAAAATATGGATTAAATACGGATTCTGGGGGTATAGAATTATTAAATTCAGTTGACACATGGTCTCACGAAACCTTGCTTCATGGTTCTGCTAAGGAACAAAATTTTCTTAGCGGAAAATATAAGGGAATGGCGGGAAAACTTCCTCAAGATGGAGGAAGAGAACATGGTATGTCAATCTCAAGACAGTCACCTTACTATAAAAACACATATAATATGCTAAGAAGTATAAATAAAAGTATGAAACTAGGGGTATCAGACGATTTTATCTGGCGAAAAATAATATTTCATGGCAATAATTAATCGAGTTTTGCTATTTGCCATAATTCTGGGTTTTGGTTGTGTTTCAAAAAAAAATGAAGAGACTCCGGAAATAAGAGTGTATAAGGTAAATGAATTTATTTCAGATCCTATTAGGTATGATACTCTAATTATGGATCCAACACAAATGAGTGGATTGACGAAAATGATTTATGAAATTGATTCTGTTTTATCGATAAATGATGAACAAAAGGTACCAATGGTGGGATATACGATTTCAATTAGTGGATATGACAAGTGGAGTGAATTTAGACTTACCAAATATATTGTCGAAATACCTGTTGAGTATGGTAAAATAACATTGTTTGGAATTTATGCACAAGATATTGGTTCAGTTTACCTCCGCTGGTTAGATGGTAGCAGATCATTTGTACTTGAAGAGAAGTTATTATTAGGGAAAAAGTATCGTTACGATGGGCTAATGGATCATTTAAGTTCTACTATTTTGGCAGTACCTACTATTCCCCGAGATAGTATCCAAGAGAACGGGGAAATAGAGGGGGACATAGAGATAGATACCTTGTTGATAAAAGAATCAATACCTCTACAACGGCAAGGAACTGATCGAGGACAACGGGCTTCAGTACTATGACTACGGGGCGAGGATGTATGATCCGGCAATTGGGAGATGGGGAGTTGTTGACCCCATGGCGGATCATCGCTCATGGGTTTCGCCGTACAATTTTGTGCAGAATAATCCGATAATGAGGATTGACCCAACAGGAGCTCTTGATGGAGATTATTATGATATGGACGGAAACCATTTAGGAAACGATGGAATTGATGATGATAAGGTTTACACAGCAGAAGGGAAAAACGCTGATGGTTCGTTTTCTAATGCGGAAGAACTTTCAATTACTCATTCCGAATTTAGAACACAAGCTTCAACCGTATACGCTGAGAGTTCCGCTTATAAAATGAATTCAGTAACAGACGATTTGAAAAATGAGATGTTCTCTATTGCTTCAGTTCACCAGAAAAATAGTTTAGCATATGGTAAGGATTCACCTAAGGCCAGTGAATATATGTCTTTAACACCCACTCAAATAAATAAGAGTAAGTTCAGAACAACTGCTAATGCTGCTGTAATTAATGCAATTTCAGGTGGTCAAGATTACAGTAATGGAGCGACTATGTGGGATGGTCGAGAGCAAAGTCTATTCCCTGCCTCAGATAATAGGAGGAGTGATGGGAAATGGGAACTGCACATGAATACAATGGGTTGGAATATTTCCGATTCTCATTTTAGTACTTGGAAGTCTAATGTTGGGTCAGGGTTTCAAGCTCCTCAACAAAAAGCTGCCCCAGCGAACTTTGGTAATTACCAAAATAAAGGGTTAATGAGATTAAACTCTACAGCAGTTTACGGTGAAACCATATTTTGGAAAATCAAATAAACAACGCTATGAGATTTATTTATTTATGCATTTTTCTTGGGTTAAGTAACGTTGCTTGTTCACAGCAAAACACAAGGATTAATAAAACGTGTATTTCTGATGGAAGTGAGAGCTTTCCTAGTAAGAATTACACCTGTCAAAAACTATTCTATTCTGACCAAAATTTAGTTTGGGAAGTGAACTACTCATACAATGGATGGCAAGTCTATGACTCTATTTATTATGAGATAAAAGGCTCAAAATATTGTATTAGTACTTTTCAGCCTGTGTATGATGAAAGTTCAAGGACAGTATCTAATTATAGTATTGGCAATGTTGATTGTGAGCAGGGAAAAGGCTTTTCTAATAAGAATTTAGCTTTGATCAACGACCAGTACTCTTTATCTAAGCCTTATTTGAATGATTTGAATTTTCTTTTACAGCGTAATCCTATTAATCAAAGGAATGTATTTAATTTCAAGAGTGCAATTTCACCTTCTTTATTTTCTCAATATGGAATACCATACAATGAATTATTGAGTTCATTTTCATTCATTGTAAACAGAGATAATCAAATTGAAAGTGATGAATTTAGTTTTTCAAATTTTATGCTAAAAAGAGAATATCATTACCAAGAATCAAGATTACAAGAAGTTGTTATTACGCTAGTCAATAAAAGAACTAGTGGTACTTCTAAGTTTAAAGAGCAATTTGAGATAGTTAATTAATTTTTAAAGTAGTACAGGAATGAATAGTCACTAAAAAAAAAGGGGCATTTCAATAAATATCCTTTCGGTGTACCCTTCTGGCTGAAGTTTGGTGTATGAACTAGGTGTAGATTGTATCTACAGCTTTCTATCAAATAGAATTTGTAATTCAAATTGAAAAGAGTGAAAATAGGTTAAATAGATTATCAGAAAAACTGCTTTCAAAGTAACTTTTAATTAAGGGGTATAAGTGTATTTAGTTTGATAAAATAGTTATGCGTAAAAAGGCCATTTTTATAATTTTCCTGATGCTTTCATCCTATTTCTTGAAAGCTCAAAACTTGCCGAGTGGCATGAATTCAAATCTTGCAAAGCCTTCGGTTTCAGCGTCTATTCCTACTTTACCAACCAAACCTGAAATCCCTTACCTAAAAGAACTCAAACAAATCCAATCCATGAAGCATTCCTACGACTCGTTGAAATCTGAGTTGAGGGAAATCAAAGAATATGCGAAGGACAGCACCCAAAAAGACAGCCTATTTATGGTCGCCAAAGAAAAGAAAAGAGAAGTTCTTGAAAATGAATCCCAAGTGTTGGAAAGCCTGATTGAAAGTGAGGACATCCCAGGAGAAGAAATCAAAAATGCTGCAACTCGAACTCTGGAAGGGGTAAATGCCTCCAAGGCACGGCTTTCAGAAATCCAAAACATTGAAGGGCTCGAAGCCTTGATGGACCAAAACGAAGAAAACCTCAAAGCCCTGACCAATGAATGGCTGATGCCGAAGGTGGAACAAGTATTATCCGGAACAGCTGATCAGGCTCTGGATCCCTCAACTGTTAAATTCCCGGACTTCTATGGGAAAGGAGGGCTGGAAAAGCTGATGCAAGATGGTATACCCGCAGATATTTCTTTCGAAGAGGCCAAATCCCTAGCTAAAGGCAAAGCCCTCCATTTATCCGATTCTTATGTGGAAGAGCTGAAGGGGAAATTCTCAAAAGTAAAGTTTGACTCGCTGGGAAACATACAAGTAATCCAGGAGGCTGTCACTAAACGAAAATTCGTGCTCTGGGAAGAAAATGAAATGAAGGATGCCGCATTATTGGAAAGATTAGGTTTGTACGCCTGGTATGATCCCCTGACCTCATTTGGGGAGGGGATTTATGGAGATGTTGGATTGACTTACAGATTTACCCACCAAGTGGAAGCCTTTGGCGGGATGGTTTTCAGAAAGGATTTTTCAGACAGCAAGGAACTTACCAGAACAGGTCAGGGAGCAAAACTTAGCCTACGATTTGCCAAAGGCAATTGGTTCGTTCAAAGTGAGCTGGCACGGGTGAATATGAAGATCGATTATCCGGTTGGATATGATGACAGGGATTTTGAAGGAATGGTATGGAATACCGGTTTAGGAGTTGGCCGCGTAATTCCGATGGGTAAAAGAATCCAATCGGTGGTATTGACCACCTGGACTCCCGCCTACAATGAATCAAAGAGCCTGGCAAATTCTCCATTTCAGTTAAAAATAGGTTTTGAATGGAAAGGATTTAAAGGATTAAAAAAGAGTGAGATTGATTTGGAAGAGTATAAAGAAAAAATTCCTACAGATAGGGTCATTAATAACCTTAAAAAACAAACCAAAGCCATTTCTCCCAATTTTCTATAGTAATAAATAACCTAATGATTAGTATGCCACACAAATACAAGTTTCTAAAGTCAATAATTATAGCATTTTCAATAGTACTTTCTTTTAATTCCTATTCCCAGGATTTAAATCAAATCAGTGGCAACGGATTTAACATTATCGTGGGTCCCGGAGCAATTAATATACCTGAAGCAGGTGTCCACACAATAGGGATACAATCCGAATTGGATCTTAACTACCGGTGGCAAATGGTGAACTCCCATGGAACCGATAACTTTTATTTAAGAAGGCATGTTTTCGGCTGGAGTAGTTGGAATAAGATATGGCATTCAGGAAACCTCAACAAAACTGATGTCGATTTTTTGGCTAAGAATGTAAATGTTACCGAGAAGGTAAGATCCGTTTTTGTAGATCTTGCAAATGGTGAAAATGATGCAGGTAGAATTGAAGGATTTGTTTCACCTGAACAGAACAACCTTTTAGGCATGAATTTTATGACAGCTGTGGGTTTTTCTCAAACAGGAACAACATATCAACTAGCAATGTCACTAAGAAGATTTTGGAATGGAAGTTCTTATTCTTCAAGACTTTCGGTTCACGGTGAAATAATCGCAAAAGAGATAAAAGTTCAGGTATCTACACCTGCAGATTATGTTTTTGAGAATGATTATACGTTGATGCCCCTTAACCAGTTGGAAACCTACATTAAGGAAAACAAGCACCTACCTAATATTCCATCTGCGAGTAAAATAATTGAGAACGGTTGGGAAGTGGGTGAGATGAACAACCTGATGCTGGAGAAAATAGAAGAATTAACCCTTTATGTAATTGACCTGAAAAAGGAAATTGAAGTGTTAAAAGCTAATCAAAATAAGTGATTATGTGAAATCTAAGAAAATTAGGAGGATGTGGATGCAACTTTATTCATTTTGCCCTAAAAACAAATTCCTCATAGGATAAAAAATATGCGTCATAAGCAGAATATGTAGTTGGTGGGTCCTAAAGAATTATAATTAACAATCGTTCAAATTTCTTTTTCCGAATAGGCCTTATCCCCATGGATCTTCAGCACTATCTAAATATGGCTAGAATTTAGTTACGATTAATTACTGTCGTCCGAGATCAAAAAAACCTAGAATAATTTAATCTAAGAATAGTACAAAATGAAAGATGGGAAGCTTTTTTGGAGCTATCCCATCTTTTTTC
>JBILPR010000487.1:0-2866 GCA_044373795.1 Algoriphagus sp.
GTGCAGACAGATTACCTGATGAGGATAGATTTTTAATTATTTTTTGATTTCTAAGCGATCGATCATCGCACCTTCTGAAGTGTATACGTTTAGTTTGAATGAAGTCTCCGTCAAGGAAACCACGCCGTAATGAAAACCCCGAAACGTTTTCTCCGCAAACCAAACCCGATTGGGAGCAAAGTCCTCTAAATTCCCGCCCATTCCGCCGACTTGTATGTAGTGAATTCCTTTTTCTGTATCGATTTGGTCAGCTAGAAGTGGAAAAGTCCGCATGTAAGTATGAAGATGTCCGAAAAACATCACATCGACTCCAAATTCTTCCAAGAGTCTGATCAAAGGCTGGAAATCACGGTCTCCATAGGTGCTTTGTTCTTTCCAGGAGTTTCCATAATCATCTTCATCAGCAGAGTAAGGGGCATGATGCATGTACATAAATTTCCAGGGAGACTGACTTGCTGAAAGCTTCTTTTTAAGCCATTCGTATTGACTTCCTCCAGGTTGAAGTTGGCCTGGTTGATTACTATTCAAGACAAAAAACTCTCCTGAGCCATAGCTGTAGGAAAAATAGCCGTCAGGCTCGGCCATGGGATGATATTTTTTATACCAATAAAGGTCACCTTCCCCGTTTCCAGCTGTTGGGATCATGGGAATTCGAGTAGTCAAAGCAGCACTTCCTGGGAAATATTCCTGTGTCCATTGCCATTTATCCTTTTCTTTGCCGCCATCGGTAACATCTCCCATGTGGATGACGAAATCTACCCGCTCGTCCCAAAGTTTGAGGCTTATTTGTTCATTGATTTGTGTTCTTGCTTCAGTATCAGATACCACACCAAAGACAATTGGTTCCTTTCCTTCTTGTTTGGTTTTGAAAGTCAAAACTCCCGAATCCAGAATGTTTCCCTGATCGTCTTCAGCCCAAACCTGATAAAAGTATGGCGCTCCAGGTTTTAGGCCAGTGATCGTCAAGCTACAGATATTATCTGCATTGGAAGAAGTGGAAATAGATTTTTCCAAGGGTAATTTTTCTCCAAAAAATACTTTAGCAGCCACTTTTCTGTCAGTTTCAAAAGTAAGCTGTATCCCGTCGTCTGTAGGGAAAAGATAGGGTTCGGCCAAAAAATGGAAGGTATCCGGAAACCGTTTTCCGTTATTTTTCATTTCTTGGTGCTGAATAAAATTTTCCTGAATCTGCTCAACGCTCAAGGGGCCGTCATGGAGTACCAAGTGCTTGATCCAGTGGTCCAGATTCATGTAGGGTTCTTGGTTGAGGTAGCTTTGCAAAAACAAGTTTGAATTTGAAGAATTAAATTCCTGAGTCTTTATAAACTCTCCATTTTCCCAGAGATTAATTTTTCCCTCGGAAAAGACTGCGACCAGATGCGTCCAATATTTCCTCCAAGGCTTTTGGGGCAGCAGTTCGCCCGAGATATTTATTTTTTCATCCCAAATCCCAAAAGCCGATTTTTCACCCAAAAAGACCTCAAAGCCAATCGGTTGGTTGACATGGTTGAGTAGCCAAAGCTCCAGAGTGAAAGGTGATTTTTCTGGCAAAACAAAGCGATATTGGCCAGTGAGGGTCTGATTTATTTGGTTTTGTAGGGACTTGGGTTGGTGGATCTGAAACGGCCTGAAGCTTAGGCTATCCTGGAAAAGGGAGCTGTTGGCATTTCTTGGTAGTCCCGGATTTGGAAAAAGCCAAATATCAAAGAGTGGTTTTTGATTTTGCGAAAAGCAAAAAGTCGAACTAAGAAGCAAGACAAACAAGAAAAGGATTTTGGTCATTTTTTCAGAAATCGTTAAGCAATGCTAAACAACTCTCTGTGAAAAGACTTTATCGGAAGTTTAATAAATCGTGAATCTATTATTCTTCCCCAAAGCCCAATTTTTTAATCCAAAAACTTCAATCCTCCTCAAATTCGTTGAAGATGGGATTTGAATTTTGAAAATGGTTGTTCCATTTTCAAAAAAAATAAGGCAGCCATTTTCGGTTGCCTTATGGCTAGCTTGTTAGATTGGAATCAATCAAATTAACTTCCGCCTTCTGCTTTTTTAGCATCCTCCTGCATTTTTTCATTTGCTACGATTCCGATTTCAACTCTTCTATTTTGAGTTCTTCCTTCAGGAGTGTCATTTGTTACTTCAGGAAGTGTTTCACCAAATCCATTAGTCGTGATTCTTGAAGCACTTACGCCAAGATTTCTAAGGTATTTTTCAACTGTAGAAGCGCGATCTTTTGAAAGTGTCATGTTATGCTTTTCAGTTCCGGTATTATCTGTATGTCCGTCAATCACGATATTGGTGTCCTCGTATTTGTTAAGGGTTTTCGCCAAGCTGTCCAAATTTGCCTTTGCAGCAGGATTTAGAGTTGACTTATCGATTCCAAACAGCAAACCTGAATCAAAGGTCACCTTGATTCCTTCACCTACTCGCTCCACTTCAGCAGCTTCAAGATCTCTTTCAAGTTCTTCAGCTTGCTTATCCATTTCTTTACCGATAATCGCGCCTGCAGATCCGCCGATTGCGGCGCCGATGATTATTCCTGTTGCGGTATTATTGCCTCCGGAAATAAGTCCTCCAATCACACCACCCGCAGTTCCACCGATCGCTCCGCCTTTTAATGCGTTACTGGTTTTACAACTAATTGTAGTGATTGAAAGTGTTGCGATTAGAGCAAGACCTAAAATTTGTCTGTTTGTCTTCATAATTTTTGCTGTTCCCAGCTTTTAGATTTTGATCCCGATTGGATGAGGAGATCGACTCTTGGAATTCAATTCTTATTCCAACTCATTTCGGCTCTGATTTGAGGCTTTTTTAAAAAATGGAGGGGAGAAAATCCCCGATTTTGAGGCTTATTCCCCAAACTGAC
>JBILPR010000488.1:0-2865 GCA_044373795.1 Algoriphagus sp.
TCACCACTTACCAATTTTTACAAAAAAGACTCCATCGTCACAAGTGGCACGTCCTTCCTATTAAGTTCAAAAAGCGAATGATATTCTCGGATTGGATACTGCCATCCTTCGTCGCCAAGTTCCCAAAGAAGTGGCGCAAGATTCTGAACAGCCGCTTTGCATCCCTGCACGATAGCTCCCATTTTTCCGGTTTGCTTCGAAAGCGCAGCTTCATTTTCAATTTCAAAAGGACCTGAAAATCCTTTTTCTTTCAGGATTCCCATAAAAGCCCTCCAGTCCATCGAATCTCCCAAACCAAAACCTGGCAACGTCGCCTCATAATGATGCCTGTCCCAAGGATTTTTGCTGGAAGGGATTCCGAGTTTCTCTGCCCATTCAGCTCGGATCTGCTGCAGGGGATACATATTTCCCCAGAAAGGATCGGGATTGTTTCGAGTCGATTTTACATGAATCCGTTTCAGTCTACTTATCTCCGTGTTTTTGATCACATCCACGGGATCGGTATGTTGCCAGACATCGTGAGAAGGATCATAGATTTCACCGTGATTTTTTTCAGGAATGAGTTCGTACATCAGCTTCCTCGCAGCGAGAACTCCGGGCAGGTTGTTGAACGTTCCGGTAAATCCGGAACTTCTCCAGCCTTCCATCGGACAGTTTTCATAGATTACCGTCACACCGAGATCAGCTGCGTAGCGAATGATCGGAGTGAAAATCCGCTGATATTCGAGGAGATTTTTCTCAAATCCCCCTTCCTCATTTCCCAGTTCGTGGTTGTATCCGACGAAGGTCCCGACTTTCACATCATTTTCATCTCCTCCGAGCAAGTGCGCCATTCGGATCAGACGAAGGAGGTGATTTTGATTTTTTTCCCGGTGGATGGGATCTCCGCCGATCAGGTTTTCAAAGGCCCCGATGGATAATCGGAGTTTGGTGGCATTGAATTTTTCGATTAGCAGTTTGGCTTCCTCCGGACCGAAATTTTTATAATCCAGGTGAGTAGCGACAAAATCATCCCTTGTTCCGTCTTTTCTGAAAACGCAGAGGTCCAGTCCTTGCACTCCGATTTCAATCGCTTTTTGGATAGTTTGATCGAGGTTGAGCTGATCAAAAGCGGATGTCATGATCCAGATGGGATTTGCCATGGGTTTTGAGGGTTTGTGAGAAAAGTTAGATAAAAGATGTAAGACGTTAGATGTAAGACGTAAGATTTGAGAAAAAGAAGCAAGAGACAAGAACCAAGAGGCACAGGATCGAGAGCAAAGAGATCGGACTGGAGAATGAGAGATTTGAGACAGAATAAACTACCGTTCATACAACTTCCAACTTCCAACCTCCAGCCTTCACCCCGAATATCTCCTTCTAATCTCAACTTTCTGCTTTTGTCTTTCCCAGAGGGCTTTTGCCAAGTCGGGAGCGACCTGATCAGGTTTAGCTTCGTGGAGGATTTTCTTCAGCCGGTTTTCCCCCAGATCGATTCGGTAACAAATCTGCAAAAGCCGCTCAAAATCCCTGTCCAGCAATTGGCTGATCGCTTTGGAGAGAAATTCAATGGCCTTCTCCTCGTCAAAACCTTGTTTGATTTCCGGAAGAGTGAAGTCTTTGGCAAGAAGAGAAAAAGTATCAGAGAGCGGGGAGTTTTCCATGATCAAAGTTAAAAAAAGCCCGATTTCTCGGGCTTGGGATTATTCTTCAGTTTTTGCTTCAGGAGTTTCCTCAAGCACTTCAGGAGCCTGAGCACGAACAATTTTGTACCAGGAAATCAATTTCTTGATGTCAGAAGAATATACTCTTCCCTCATCTACCGTCGGAAGCACATGCTTCATAAAAGCTCTCAGTTCAGAGTCATCAGGATTGGCATCCAGTCCCAGATCTCCCTTGAACTCGACTTCGATTTTTTTCATCACTGACTCCAAAGGCTCAGCGCCCTCTTCCGTCAGCGTATATATGGAAATATCTCCAAGAATAGATACCCGCTGTGCCATTCCGGCAACCAGTTTGGTTTTCTTTTCATCCAGGCTTTCCAAGATCACGCCTGTTCTGGAAGGTTTCAATATTTTGTATAAACCGGACTTGCCGGAAACTGTTGCTAGGTCTTTGAAATTCATGGATTAAATTTTTTCAGGTTGCAAATATAGAATTTCAGGTCAATAGATTTCCCCTGTTTCATATTCCTTGACCAACTCTTCGATAAACTTGACCAATTCTTCTTTTCCCGTGCTGCTTTCTGCTGAAGTCACAAAGTAATCAGGCACATCTTCAAAGAGCTCTGTGGTCTTTTTGAGAAAAGCTTTCACGTTCTGATCGGTCTTTCCTTTGGATTGCTTATCAGCTTTGGTGAAGACAATGACAAGAGGAATGCCCTCAGATCCGCACCAGGACAAAAACTCCAGGTCAATCCCCTGAGGCTCAAGTCGGCTGTCTATCAGGATAAAAACCCCGCAGAGGTTTTCTCTTTTCGTCAGATAAGTACTGATCATGGCCTCCCAACCATCTTTAACTTTCTTGTTAACTTTGGCAAAGCCATAACCCGGCAAATCGACCATATACCAACGGTCATCGATTAAAAAATGATTGATTAACTGAGTTTTTCCGGGTTTGGCTGAGGTTTTGGCCAAGTCTTTCGTGCCGGTGATCATGTTGATCAGGGAGCTTTTTCCTACGTTGGATCTTCCTATAAATGCGATCTCAGCACGATCAGGTTTGGGACACTTTCCCGGATTATTATTGCTGATTACAAAAGTTGCTTTCTGGATCATAAACTTTGATTTCATGACAAAAGTACGATAATCTCCCATTTTGCCTCAGGAATCGTCTTGGACCTTAGTCTTGTCTGCCTGCGGATTCCAGCTCAAATGCTTTCTGTCG
>JBILPR010000489.1:0-2862 GCA_044373795.1 Algoriphagus sp.
TAGCATCCGAAACCCGGACTCCATATAATGAAAAATCAATCAATCGTTTGATTGCATAGGATTCAGGGATCTCGATCAATAAATTTTTCAATACATCCTGATTGAAAAAGACGGAAATTGCCCGAGCCTTCTTCTTTCCGTTATGTAGGTATTCATTCTCTGAGTTTCTAAATACGTGAGGCAGGTTTTTGCCAAATAGGTATACCTCTCCTTTTTTAAAATGAATAACGCTATCCGAAACGAAAAGCGAACCTCCACCTTCCAGAATCAAGGTGATCTGAAATTCCTCGTGGAAATGAATGGGTTCAAAGAAATTATCCAAATCCCAACATTCCACCCTAATTGTCTCATCTTTAAGCCTAGGTACTTTAAAATGAAGAGGGTGCATAGTAAATTATGGTTAATTTTAGTAATTAAAATTGACTTAAGAAATGCAAAATATTGTAATTTTAAATTAGCCTAATTGACTTTATAAAGCAATTCGGCGAGTGAAAGAAATCTAGAAATGTTAAAATAGCACACATATCTGGCAATATTTAATAATGGGAGCACCTCAAATACAGCTAAATTTATTAACTCCAATAAAGAATTCAATGAGCTTTCCAAGTATTTTTAATGATGTAATCGGACCGGTCATGAGAGGTCCCTCAAGTTCGCATTGTGCCGCTTCTTTGAGAATAGGAAGAATTTGCCATGACATTATGGAGGGAAGGATTTCAGAAATTGAAATAGATTTTGATCCCAACGGTTCATTGGCCACCACGCACAAAGAGCAAGGATCAGACATGGGATTGTTTGGAGGTTTTCTGGGATGGGAGGCTTATGACGAAAGACTGGTTGATTCCGAAATGCATATCGGCGCAGCTGGCATCCGATTTAAAATCAATATCATCGATATACAGGCCGAACACCCGAATACTTACCAAATCACCTTGAAGAATCCCTGGGAGACTCATCAGGTAATAGCCATTTCCACCGGAGGCGGGATGATTGAAGTAATTGAAATTGACGGCTCTAAAGTTTCTTTGGCAGGTGACTGCTTTGTCACGCTGATTTACTCATCGGATTTGCAAAAGGTGATTCATTATCTCGAGCAAGCCGACTTGGGTGATAATCTGGAAATCCATGTGAGGGAAAAGAATTTTATAGCCGTAAAAACTCAGGCTTTCCTGGATAATTCGATACTCGAGGAGCTGATAGAAATCGAAGGGGTGACCCAAATCAAGCAAATCAAACCAGTTTTGCCGGTTCTCACCAGAAAAAATACCGTCGTACCATTCATTACCTGCGACGAGATGTTCGCTTATAATCAGGACAAGAATTTGAGCCTTTGGGAATTGGCAGTGAGATATGAAAGTATGCGAGGGGATATTTCTGAGGAAGAAGTGCTTTCAAAAATGAACGACATCCGGATTATCCTCAAGAATGCTGTAGAAACCGGTTTGAAAGGGACCAAATTCGAAGACCGGATTTTGGGACCCCAATCCGTAAAATTCAAATCCATGATGGAGGAGAAGAAGTTGGTGGTAGGGGATGTTCTGAACAGTGTAATCATGTACGTTTCTGCTATTATGGAGGTGAAAAGTTCCATGGGTGTGATCGTCGCAGCACCCACTGCCGGTTCCTGCGGAGCAATGCCCGGGGCAGTACTTGCGGTGGCGGATTCCTTGGATCTTTCGGATGAAGAAACTGTAAAGGCCTTGGTTATTGCCGGCTTGATCGGAGTGTTTATTGCCGCACATTCCACCTTTGCTGCCGAGGTAGGGGGGTGTCAGGCGGAATGTGGATCAGGGTCTACAATGGCTGCAGCTGCCATTGTCCATTTAGCAGGAGGCAATTTGGACCAGAGTATTTCTGCGGCTTCCATGGCTTTGCAGAGTTCTTTAGGGATGATTTGCGACCCAATAGGAAATCGAGTGGAAGCCCCATGTCTGAATAGAAATGTGATGGCTGCTTCCAATGCGCTTTCCTGCGCGAATATGGCCTTGGCGGATTATGACCATTTGATTCCGCTCGATCAGGTGATAGAAACCATGTACGAGGTAGGAAAAAGCATTCCCAACACCTTGAGATGCACCAATCTGGGTGGACTTTCCATTACAAAGGCTGCCAAAGAAATCGAAGCCAGGCTTACACAGAAGCATTTTTATAAGAGCTGCTAGGGCACCGGAAATCTCATCCATGTTTGGGCTAAAGCCCGATGGAAATAGAATATCAATTCAAGAATGGAATGGGCCAAAGCCACATTCTAATTTAGGAATTGTAAGCCTCCAACTAAAGTTGGAGGCTTACAATTCCTAATTTCCCCCCAACTGATGAATCGTATTTTGAACTAATCCGTTGACATCTTTTCCATTATCATCCTTAACCTGATATTGAATTTCCATTCCCCAAGTTGGTTTGATTTGAGGGATGGTCAGCAGGATTGATTTTTTGTCTTTCCCCAAGGCTGCTTTGGTCACTGTCAATGTTTGTTCATTGTAGTGTTTGGATCCATACTTACGCGACCGCAAAAGATCCCATGTCTTCACCGTATAGTGTGCTGTATCAGCGACACTTTTCGCATCTAATTCGTCTGTAAAGTTTAGCTCAATTCCCTGGGTAGTTGCCTTGATTCCGACGGGAATGACCATAGGCTTATCCACTTTCCTGATTCGATAAAGCCCTCCCAATTGTGGTTGGGTGGAGCCCCAAGCTGACAGACCGCATAGGTACAATTGTTCGTCTCCGGGATTGAATCTGCCCCGCATCACGCCGGTAGAAAATCTCGGAACAGGTAATTCAAAAATTCCTCCTTGAACTTGATCTCCGATTTTTTCAAAAGGAACCACAAAGATTTTTCCATAGCCGTAGGAGAAGTTC
>JBILPR010000152.1:0-10020 GCA_044373795.1 Algoriphagus sp.
TTAGTAATTGGATTTGGGGACCGCCAATATTGGTTTTATTATTGGGAGGCGGAACCTATTTCTTGATCCATTCCGGTTTTGTGCCAATTACTAAAATTGGCCATGCGATTAAGTTGCTCCGGGGAAAATACGATGACACCAATATTCCTGGACAAATTTCATCTTTTCAAGCCTTGATGGCCGCTATCGCAGCAACTGTGGGTTTAGGAAATATATCAGGAGTTGCCATAGCTATAAATGTGGGTGGGCCCGGAGCTATTTTCTGGATGTGGGTGGCTGCTTTTGTTGGAATGGCGACAAAATTTTATACCTGCAGTTTAGCCATCATGTATCGGGGGAAGGACAGTTCGGGGGAAATTCAAGGAGGTCCAATGTATGTGATTGAACACGGGATGGGAAAGAAATGGAAGTTCCTTTCAATCCTTTTCTGCGTAGCAGGTATCCTCGGATTGCTGGCCATTTTCACTGCAAATCAACTCACAGCAGTGATTCAGGAGGTTTTGATTCAGCCTGAAACTGCCGCAGAGGATATCAGAAATCGCTGGATTATTGGTATCGGAATTATGCTTATCACTTCTGTGGTTATTTTGGGAGGCATCAAAAGGATCGCTTCCGTTGCATCGAAGATGGTACCGTTTATGGTTGCCATTTATTTTGCCACGGTTATGTTTATTGTGTTCAAATACATCGGGCAAGTTCCTGAAATGCTAAAACTGATTGTGGTGGATGCGTTTACAGGAAATGCTGTAATGGGTGGAGCTGTAGGCGCTGTAATTATTACAGGTGCAAGAAGAGCTGCTTTTTCCAATGAAGCCGGAATCGGTACAGCACCCATGGTCCATGGAGCTTCGAAAAATAACGAACCAATCAGGGAAGGTTTGATTGCCATGTTGGGTCCTTTTATCGACACAATCGTCGTGTGTACTTTGACTGCCTTGGTGATCTTATTGACCGGGGTTTGGCAAGACTCGGAGAATGATGGAGTGAAGCTTACTCTTGAAGCCTTTGAGATGGCTATTCCTTTTTACGGAAAATACCTGCTGATGCTTTCAGTTTTAATTTTTGCACTCTCCACCATTTTCACTTATTCCTATTATGGTCATAAGTGTACCAATTATTTGTTTGGAGCGGATAAAGCTAATTACTACAATTATTTCTATTTAATCACGATTGTACTTGGTGCAGTTGCTTCTTTGGAGGTCGTGATAAGCTTTGTGGATGCGATGTATGCAATCATGGCAATTCCCACGATATTCTCAACTCTGTATCTGTCATCCAAGGTGAGAGCAGCTTCTAAGGATTACTTTGCCAGAATGAAAAACGCGTAAAACATGAATATTCTGATTTCTCCAAATGCATTTAAGGGCACTCTAAGTGCAACTGAAGCTGGCGAAATCATTGAAAATTTTCTCAAGAAATCCCGGCCTGAAATTCAGGTGAGAATGATTCCGATTGCGGACGGGGGAGATGGTACTTGTGAATTGCTTACCAAAGCACTCGGTTTAGAGCAAATCTCCTCGTGGACTTTAGATCCTTTTGGCAGACCTATTTTTGGAACATTTGGCTGGGATGTCAACTCCAAAAAGGCTTTCATTGATATATCAACTGTTTCAGGAATAGGACTGATAGGAAATGAAGAAAAAGACCCATTTGTGGCTTCAAGTTTTGGGACAGGATTATTAATCCAAAAGGCAGTTGTGGAAGGAGCGGAGGAAATCATTTTAGGACTTGGAGGAAGTGCGACAATTGATTTGGGAGTTGGGATTCTCGCTGCTTTAGGCATGAGTTTTTTGAATGAAAAAGGCCGGAATCTCACTCCTTTTTCACCAGATTACCTGAGTAGAATCCGCCACATTCAGCGCCCTCCAAGCCTTCCAAAAATCAGGTTTACTTGTCTTTGCGATGTAAGAAATACTTTTTTTGGAAGCAGTGGTGCCATTCCGGTTTTTGGTCCTCAGAAGGGATTGAGCGAATCAGAATTTTATTTATATGAAAGAATTTGCGAGAAAGTAATCGAAATGATTTCCTCCAAGGTGAAAAGCCCATTTAAAGACCAATCGGGATTTGGTGCAGCAGGTGGAATCGCCATAGGACTTTCAGCTTTCTTTCCTTTGCAAATTGAATTTGGAGCTTCTTATTTTTTCGAAAAAGTAAACCTTGAAAATGAAGTAAGATGGGCCGATATAGTGATCACTGGAGAGGGCAAATTTGACTCCCAATCCACTGAAGGTAAAGCTTGCTTTGAACTATTACAACTAGCTAAAGATCAGCAAAGAAAGTTAGTTCTGGTTACATCCGGAAAAGAAGCATTTCAAGCTGGATTTGACGAGGTTTTAGTTTTGCCTGATCTGGATTTTTCTGATTCTGATTACAAAACAAAAGCCCGGGAAAATCTTCTCAGGCTTTTGAAATCGGAATTGAAAAGAATATTGATTGACAAAGTCTAAACTCTGGAATAGTCGCCTTTCCAATTTTTGATGCTCATTTTGATTTCCTTATTGCTTAGGTTTTTGCTGATGGCCTGATCCATTAAAGACAATAATTCATCATCTCCTGCAAATCTTAAAGCAATTATTTGGTTTGTTCTTAAATCCGTCTCTTTCTCAGAAAAAGACTTCCCTGTAAGGTGAAAATACCGCAACCGCATTTCCATCAGAATAATCCGGTTTTGATTTTTTAAAGCATATATCCTTCCAAGTAGTGGCAGGAGTACAATAATCAATGCAAGAATTAGGAAATAGATACTTTCTGAGGTGGAGTCGCTGGAGTCGAAGTTTGATCTGCCCACTGTCCATCCCAGAAATAAGAGCGTGAGGGGAGTTATAATGAAATGGTGCAGCGGGAAATAGCGTGCGTGATTTTTGAAATTCTGTGTTTGCATAAAATTTTTGACAAAAAAAAAGGAGGCTTTAGCCTCCTTAAATTATTATTTTAAGTATTAATGATCTGCTTTTTTCTTTTTGAAAGTTGATCTCGCATTTATCGCTGAAAGTCCAGCCACAAAACCAACTAAAATACAAACTATCAAAAGGAAGGTTTGTGCTCCCGGTGCTAAAGGTGAGATGAAAACATCTAATAGTGTCATATGAATAAGGTTGTAATTCGAAATAGTGCTCGAAGATAAAATCAAAGGTTCAGATTACCAAGAACCTTTCTCTTCGAGCGGTGCTTTTGCCAGACTTTAATCCAAATCGTCAACAATATCATCGTCCAAATCGTCGAGGTCATCCTCGTCAAAATCCAAGATACCATCATCTATGAGTTCGCTGTCTTCTTCAAGATCATACTCATCTTCAAACTCGGCTCCGAAATCGTCTTCTTCTTCGATGTCGTCAATTTCCTCGAAATCTTCTTCAAAATCCTCCATAGTAGTATTTGATAGGGGTTTTTAATGATTGTGCTCCGCTAAATAAAGAAAAAAACAATTAGCTAAATACGGCGACCTCTAATTTTTTTTCTTCATTCGGATAACTGATTTCAGGGTTTTGACTTAGCCAATTATCTCTCAATAATTTAGCCCAATTTTGCATATAAAGCACGACATCATCTTTGGAATTTTTAGATAATTTGTCTCGGTGTTCTTTTGGAATTTTGGATAATATTTCAGGATCTGAAAGCCTTTCCAAATGAGATAAATCTTTGAGAGTAAGTCCAAAGTCCATCATTTTCTGAATCATCAGATCCATTGGATACCCACTTGTAGGACAAAACTCTAAAATTTGATCATTCCAGTCTCCGTGACGTTGCATCGCATAGCTATGAATTTCGGCTTTGCTAAGTTTAGTTAATTCTTGCGCTAGGTTCCCGCAATTACACGCTCCCATATGTCCCCATTGGTAAGGTGCGCCTTTGGAAAGTTTTACAATAGTTTTTTCTATTGCAGCTATCAATTCAGGATTTGGTCTTGCCATTAGTTTATCAATTTCAATTGAGAACTAATTACGGAATCAAGAGTTTGGAAAAAAAATTGTTTTTAAAAAAAATAACCTGGATTTCAGGTTAGCAAAAAATGCTTTGAATGTATTTTTTTATCAGGGGCTTTGATAAATATTCTTTCACAACTTGATAACTGCTTGCTTTTGAAATGTCCCTTTCATCCACAGAACTGGACAATATGTAGATTTCTGCCTCATTTTTTGCAGTATCAAAAAGATCCAGAAAATCCCAACCAGTCATTTCAGGCATATTAAGATCCAGAAACAAGTAATTGGGGTTGATATCATAGATTTCTTGCAAAGCGATTTTGGCACTTTGATACTTGAAAAACTTACAAGGTACTTTCACATTTTTTAAAATGAGCTTTTCAGTCACGAAGGTACTGATTGGATCATCATCTATAAGAACTATCGTCAACATCAAAATGCAAAATTATGCGCCTGAAATACATTAATGCTGTTACAAAAGTAACGGTTATGAGGTCAAAGACAAATTTTCGGCCAATTTTAATTTAATTTCAAGAAAATTAAAAAAGAGGTCGAAACTTCTCTTTTCCTTTCAGTAAATCAAAAAACATCAAAAAATCTGAAGCCAAGCTATAAAAAGGATATTGAAACGTTGCAGGCTTATTTTTTTCAAAAAAGTAATGGCCAACCCAAGCAAATCCGTATCCGACAAATGGGATTGAAATTAATAGCCAATAATTGGAAAGCCAGATAGAGGCAAATAGAATGATGAACAAGAGACCTGTTCCAATGAAATGAAGTACTCTGCAAGTAGAATTCTGATGCTCTTTGAGATAATAAGGATAAAATTCTTTAAGAGTTTGAAAACGGTTTTCCATTTTGGATTTAGTTATATGATTGGGTGAAGAACATCTTCCAGAAATTTGGAGAGTATTCTATCAGTTGTTTTTAACACTATTTTTGCTTTTGTTTTCTCGCTGCTTACTTCGGTGACTCCGGTAAGCGTCATCAGTAATTTGTCTTCGATTGGATCAATGAAATCAATTATCACCTGCACCAATTCATAGCTGCTGGTACTAGAGGAATTTCTTTGATAAGGGCCATAAGGATTATACACCCATGGATCCCAAACCCTAAACCCCCAAAGGGGATACGTGTTTAGGTTGTTATTTACTTTTCTCTCTCGCAGGTCTTCATTCGAAGTATATCGGATAACTAAATCAGGAGTAGTTTTATCATAGACAAATCCTTGTGCCTCCAAGGCTTCCTGAATATGAATTTGAACTTGTTGATCCAAAAACTGGGAAGAAAAACCCTGCATTCCAATTTCTTGGTTGATTATCACAAATGATTTATATGTTTTAAAAGAAGAAATTTCTGTGTTTTCTTTAAAAATCTCAATTGAGCTGCACGAGAATAGAATCGGGAGCAAGAAGCCAAAGAGAATTTTAGGTATTCTAACTTGCATAATTTTTTAACATCAATTGTTTGTTTATACCGAACGATACCTTTTTCAAAAAGTTAAAAAAAAAAAGTGTAAATGAAAAAATAGAAATGATTATTCGAGAAAGCACGATCGTCTTGAGTTTCAAATGCTAATTTTGAGCAAATTTTAAAAAAATGAGCAAACCAGATTTTGATGATATTTACATGGAGTTGGCAGTTAATTTGGCCAAACGATCCCATTGTATTAAGAAACATGTAGGGGCAGTATTGACCAAAGACACCCGAATAATCTCAATCGGATACAATGGTCCACCAGCTGGCACTCATAATTGTGACGTGGAATTTCCTGAACATGGATGTGCCCGAGATAGTAAAGGAAGTTGCTCTTTGGCCTTACATGCCGAGCAAAATGCGATTTTGTACGCGGTAAAAAATAATACTTCTGTTGATGGTTCGACGCTTTATGTGACTTTGGCACCTTGTCTTGCGTGCGCTAGAATCATTTTTTCAATGGGTATTTCAACAGTTATTTACCTTTTTTCTTATGCTGAATATAAAGGAATCGGATCAGATGAGGGAGTTGATTTCCTCAGGAAATTTGGGGTTCACGTAGATAAATACGAGAAATTACTAGAGGTAAACGATGTCCTGATTTAAAGGAAATTGACCTCTGGATGCAGGTTTATTCCAAATTTTTCAGAAACAGAAATTTGAATTTTTACAGACAAATTCCTGATTGCTGCTCCGTCCCCATTCCCATAATTGACTAGGACTAGCGGCTGCTTTTCATGTACTCCAACCTCTCCAAATCTTTTTCCTTTCCAGCCGCATTGCTCGATTAGCCAAGCTGCAGGCACTTTTATCCCTTCCTCATTTGGGTAACCCGGAATATCTGAATACTCAATTTTCAGACCTTCATACTGCTCAAGTGAAATGGTGGGATTTTTGAAAAAAGACCCTGCATTCCCGATTAGTTTCGGATCAGGAAGCTTGGATTGCCGGATTTCAATCACCGCATCACTTACTGATTTTATGGTGGGTGTTGTAATTTTGTGTTTGGCTAGCGTTTCTTTTATAGACCCATATTCCAACTTTAAATTTGGAACTTTATCAAGTTTGAAAGTCACGCAAAGAATAATATATAGTCCTTTTAGCTCATTTTTGAAAACACTCTCCCGATATCCAAACCTACATTGAGTGGAATCAAACTCTTCAATTTCAAAAGTTAACCGATTGAGAGCTTTTAGGCCGTGGAATACGTCTTTGATTTCGACTCCGTATGCTCCAATATTTTGCATAGGAGAAGCTCCGACGGTACCAGGGATTAAGGATAAGTTTTCTATTCCTGCCCAATTATTTTCAATGGCAAAAAGTACCAAATCGTGCCATAGTTCTCCCGCACCTACCTCGACCCAGACATGCTCGTTTGTTTCCCAGTCCGGTTTTATACCAGTGATTTCAATTTTAATCACAAGTGCATCCAGATCCTGAGTTAATAAAATATTACTTCCGCCTCCCAGAATCAGGATGATAAGATTCTGCTCGTTTCCCCATTCAAGAGCTTCAACAAGCTCAGAGGAGCTCTTTACCACCACAAAAAATCTGGCTTTTTTATCAATTCCAAATGTGTTGTAAGGCTTGAGTGAAATGTTTTCTTGTATATTCATGAGTTGTGGCTTGATTTACGAAATAAGCAAGATTTTATCCCATTCTGAAATAGAATTCAATTTCCTTCATGAGAGAATTGTCAATTAATGGCGTCCGGGTGCGACCCGGACAATCAGTCAACATCGAAATTCCTATTGCAAAATTACCATCTCACACCCTTATTGATCTTCCAATTTTTATTCGCAGAGCCCAGGAAGAAGGTCCTGTAGTGTTGATCAGCGGAGGAATACATGGTGACGAAATCAATGGAATAGTCACCGCAAGACGTCTTTTAGAAGAAATGGATCAAGGTTGGAGTCTTCTTCGTGGTACTCTTATTATTATTCCCCTGATGAATATTTACGGGTTTCTATCCACAAGCCGAACGTTCCCTGATGGAAGAGATCTAAACAGAAGCTTTCCTGGAAGTAAAAAGGGGTCCCTTGCATCAAGAATCGCTTTCATCATTAACGAAGAAATTATACCGCAAATTGATTATGGGATTGATTTCCATACAGGTGGGCGGATGCTTTCCAATCACCCTCAGGTTCGGGTAGATTTTAAGGATAAAGTTGGATTGGATTTGGCAAAATCCTTCGGAACACACTTCATAGTCAATTCAAAACACATCGAAAAATCTTTCAGAAAAACGGCCTTTAAAGCGAGAAAACATATCCTCGTGTATGAAGGTGGAGAATCCATGCGAGTGGATGATTTTGCCATCGAAGAAGGGGTGCAAGGAACCAAGAGATTGCTTCATAGTCTGGGAATGCTGAGTAATAGTACAAAAGCGATTGAAAGTACCATCCTCAAAGAAAGTAATTGGGTTCGCGCCAAAGCCTCCGGAATCTTCAACTCTAGCGTAAAACTCGGGGAATCGGTCAAAAAAGGTCAGATCATGGCCGAAATCTCAGATCCCTATGGACAAGTGAAAATTGACGTTAAATCTCCAACTAACGGTCATGTGATTGGGATTAATAATCTTCCCGTCATCAATGTGGGAGATGCGTTGATCCACATCGGGAAAGAATAGAATATTTGAAATCCCCATAATGGAAAACCAAAAAAAGCACCGGTTTTAGTCCGGTGCTTCCTGGTTTTTGACTTTGATTTTAGCTAAAAAATCGCTTCAATCCTTCCAGTTTTTCGGCCAGCTCATTTTCAGTTCTTCGATAATCGGCAGGATTTGAAAGTGGCGTATGTACCGAAAAATAATACTTGATTTTAGGTTCGGTGCCGGACGGTCTTGCGGAGATTTTACTTCCATCAGCAAGATAGAATTGCATTACGTTGGACTTATCCATTGCGAGCTTTTCAGTCTTTCCTGTAGCTGGATAAGTGATCGTACTTTCTTTTACGTCTACGATTTTCTCTACTTCTACACCATTCATAGATTTGGGAGGATTTAGTCTGAAGTCCATCATCAATGCCTGAATCTGCTCAGCACCGTCTTTTCCTTTTTTAGTCACTGAGATCAGAGATTCTTTGTAGAATTCAAACTTTCCGTATACCTCAGCCAACACATCAAATACTGTTTTACCCTGAGATTTGTAATAAGCAACCAACTCTGCCACCATCGCACAGGCGCTTACTCCGTCTTTATCTCGGACAAAATCTCCGATCAGATAACCATAAGATTCCTCACCACCAGCAATGAAAGTCTCTTTTCCTTCCAAATCCCGGATGATTGCAGCGATGTTTTTGAATCCAGTGAGTACCGAAAAGCATTTAACTCCAAAACCTTTAGCAATTTCATCGATCAATTCGGTGGTCACAATTGTATTTACCATGAATTGCTTTCCGTCCAGTTTTTCGGCTTCTTTCCATCTGCTCAGCAAATAATAGGTGAGAAGTGTTCCGGTTTGATTACCGTTCAAAAGCTCAAATTCACCTGAACCGTTTGGAACCGCAGCGGCATAACGATCACCATCCGGATCACACGCAAGTACCAATTCAGCCCCAACCTCTTTCCCAAGTTTTAGAGATAGGGTCAAAGCTTCAGCTTCCTCAGGATTTGGGTAAATCACGGTTGGAAAATTACCATCGGGTTCGGCTTGCTCTTTTACAATGTTTATGTTTTCGAATCCAAATGCTTTCAACCCTGCAGGGACCATTTTTCCGGATGCACCATGGATTGGAGAAAAGACGATCGGCATGTTTTTATTTGCCTGAATAGCAGCCGGAGAGAGGCTCAGTGCTTTTACCTTTTCCAAGTATATCGCATCGAAATCTTCCTCGATGTATTGAAACAAAGAATCGTTTTTATTCCAATTCACCTGATCAAACGAAGTGATCTTTTGCACTTCCTTGATGATGTTGGTATCGTGAGGTGCGACTACTTGTGCGCCATCGTCCCAGTACGCTTTGTAGCCATTGTATTCTTTTGGATTATGAGAAGCAGTGATCATCACGCCGCTTTTACAACCATAGTGTCTTACTGCGAAAGAGAGCATCGGAGTGGGTCTCATATCCCGGAAATAATACACCTTGATTCCGTTTGCGGTAAATACATTTGCAGTGGTGGTGGCAAACAGCGTGTTATTTATCCTGCAGTCATGCGTGATTGCAACGCTGATTTCTTCTCCTGGAAAGCACTTCAGCAGGTAGTTTGCAAGGCCTTGAGTAGCCATACCGATCGTGTAAATATTCATGCGATTGGTACCAACACCCATCAAACCTCGTAATCCGCCTGTCCCAAATTCCAGGTCCTGGTAAAAAGAATCAACCAATTCTGTGGGGTTTTCGGATATCAGCTTTTTGATGCTTGCTTTTGTATCCTGGTCTATGTTTCCGTCAAGCCAGCTTTGGGCCTTAGTAAGAATTGAGGGGTCTATCGAACTCATTTGGGTTAAAAATTTCAGTGTGGTTCTAAGATATAGAAAATGTGAAAAAATGCCATTCTAAATCTAAAATTGATCCTTCTTTCGTCTGATTTTAAGCGGAAAGAGCACAAGTAATTCAGTCGATCCAGATTAAAATTTCTAATGATTTGACTGGCGGGTTTTTTTAGCGTTGGATTAAACAT